>DZBG01000049.1 GCA_022729855.1 Bdellovibrio sp. | reverse complement strand
TTTTGGATTTACTACCGGTCAAGATCTAGATCTATGGTTTGATGGATCGCTTACTCCCAATCTCCAAATCTATGTTATTCATTCATCATTAACGATCAACAGGAGATCCATGATGAAAAAATTAATGATGTCTTTAATGCTTATGAGTACTTGTTCTGTTTTCGCGAACACAATTGAAATTACCAATAATATTGTGAAGGCCACTATTTATAGTGCTAACAGTGTTACGATTAAAGATTTCGAGGCCAGACGTGACAATGTAATGGCGATTGTTAAGCTCAATGTCACTGTAGAGGGGCATGTGAGTTGTGTGAATCCAATTGATAAAGCTCCCATCCTTAAGGAAACAAGAGAAGGATTAATTGAATTATATAATGAGTGTGAAACAGATCAGGATCTTGTGATGTCAGGTTGGATTCAACCTTCGATTCCTACAAAGATGGATATTATTTTAAGACTTGATGATTATGCTCCAGTGAAGAAAGATGCAAATGGCGAAGTTCTTCGTGAAGCGAGTGGAGCACCTATTTATGCTGAAGTTATTTCTAAAACTTATGCACTTAAATTAGGAAATGAAGGAAAAACAAAAACAGTAAAAGTTAAGATTGATTTTAATCGCACGACTCAAAAATTTAAAACGACTATTAAATAGTTCTGACTCCAATAACCCCTAGATCTCTTGGCGAAATAGTTTCATCAAAGAACGAGAGGAGCTGGGCCTGATAGCCTTGCTCCTCTAGATACAGACAACGATCAATCAGAAGATAAAGTTCAAGAACGCGACTAAGCGTATCTCTCACGAGGGCCGCACATAACATTTGATGAATAAGCTTTTTATTCTCAGGTCTTTCAAAATAAAAATTCAGTTCATCAGAGCTAAGTTTGCTCTCAACTCCAATACGCTTAAAATGATCGAGGGCATAGTCGGCAAAGCTTTTCTCATAGAGTGATTTATGAGAGTTTCCAAGATTAAGTGTGTTCCACTGATCGTAATAATCACACATGATAAAATGAAAAGTGTAGCGGTAATACTTTACCTTTTGCTTTAGCTCCAGATCTTGCAAACTAAATTTCTTATGGGCCCTTGCTGAAAGAGTCAGAGCAAAGAGATTAAATTCAATCGGATCGTTATCTTTGGCAAATTGAGAGAGATTTTGTTCATGGGGAAGAATCTTTTGATAACAACATCCAAAATTAATGAGACCTTTGCAGTTCTCTTCAACTGAAGTTTTGATTTGTGATACAGCAAGCCCGCCACAAGTATGTAGTCCAATGGTGGCCCTCTTGGAATTCAAGAGTTTTTTGAATTTTAATTCTGTGGGGTCTACTTTAAGACATTCATATTCAATAGGTGCGGCTTTGAGAGTCAGTTTTTTTATTCTCTCTTTTCCTGTTTGCTGAAGTTTTGCGTCCATGTCCACACTGGTGATAGGAGTACCATAAAGGGAATTAATGGTTTGGGCCAAAAGCCCAATTCCTCCTCCAATATCAATCAGTCTTTCAATGGAGTTGTCCTCCACAAATTTTGCCACATAGGGAGCAAGGCTTCTGATCTCATGTTCTTTCTTGGGAATCACATATAAAAAAGTTGATTTAGTCGTTGGGACGATGTCAGGGGTGAGGGCACTTGGAACTTCGCACAAGGCGAGAACATCTCTGAAAAACTGGAGTAAGCTTTCCCCTTTGAGATGACCCTCTACATTTTTACGCTCAATATCGAGAAGAATATCAGATTGCTGAATCTCCATAAGCTCTTCAATCCATTCCATGGGATAGGCCTTAAGTGGATTTGGGTACTGGAGCATGATTTCGTTTTCCCAGATGTTCTGGTAAAGTTTAAGGAATTCAGTAATCTGGAGAAAACGCTCTTTAAGATTCATCGATCGAGGATATAACATAGAGTATGGAAAAGATAAATAAAGTCGCTATATTTGGGATTGGGACCAGTGGGAAATCGGCGATTAAGCTCGCCAATAAACTCAAAGTTGATATTTATGTGGTCAATAAAGGGGAGCGCGATTCTTGGTACTATAAAGAAATGCTTGAGCCTTTAATTGAGGCCTGCTCGTGTTACTCAGAAGAGGAGTTTGCAGAGCATTTTCATAAGATGGATCAGATTGTTATTTCTCCAGGAATTCCGGTCACTCATCCCGCCTTAAAAAAAGCAGTGGAGAAGGGTGTCTCTATTATTTCCGAAATAGAATTTGCCTATCAGCAGGTCAGTGATGTGCCAGTGATTGCTATTACTGGAACCAATGGAAAAACCACAACGACAACCATGATTGCTGAGGCCTTAAAGCTCGCAGGGAAAAATGTGTTCTGTGGAGGAAATATCGGAGTGGCCTATTGTGAGATGGCCCTCTCAAATGAAAAATATGATTATGCGATTATTGAAGTTTCTAGTTTTCAATTAGAAACTATTAAAACATTTCATCCAAAAATTGGACTTATTTTAAATATTTTCCCTAACCACTCAGAACGTTATGATTCAGTTCATGACTATGCAGTAGCGAAATTTAACTTACTTAAAAATATGACAGCTGTTGATCATCTTATTTTAGGTGAGGAGAATGAATTTTTAAGTGAGATCAAAGATCATCCAGCAAAGAGGGAATTATTTTCGAAAGGAAATTTGCCTCAGTCGTTTAAAGCGAAATTCTCATTCTCAGAGGCCAAAGTTAAAGGGGAGCATAATGAAGCGAATTTTTATGCGGCTTATCTGACGTTGAAGATTTTGGGTATTCATGATCTTGATAATCTCTTTCAAAAGTTTATTAGTGAGTTCGGTGGAGTCGCCCACCGTTTGGAATATGTTTTAAAATTTCATGAGCTAGAAGTTTATAACGATGCCAAAAGTACTAATACTCTGGCCACAACCACGGCAATTAAGGCCTTTAAAGATGATTCAAGAGATCTTCACCTCATCTTGGGTGGGAAGCTTAGAAATGAAGCTGATAAGGTTCTTCCAGACCTTCTTCCTTACAAAGATCAGATCACAACTATTTTTACAATAGGAGATGTGACTGATCGTCTGTATGAAGAATTGAAAAATGATTTTAAAGTAGTGAAGGGCTCTGATCTTAAATCTGTCTTTGAAATGGTTAAGAAAAATCAACTTAAAGGGAATCTGGTTTTCTCACCAGCTTTTCCATCATTTGATCAATTTAAAAATTATGTGAATCGTGGTGAGCTCTTTAAACAGTGGGCGAGAGAGTCGTTAATTAATTAGGCTTATGATTATGATCGTTCACGCGACTATTATAATCTGTGTAGCTCTGATCGATGCTAGCTGGACCTCTGTAGGCCTGCTGATGAGTTTCTCCTGTTGCCGTTTCAAATGAAATTTTCGCGATGAAAATGAACAAGATAACTGCTACTACTGAACCTAATTTAATACCCATTTGATTTGCTCTCCTATCAATCAAACTTATTGTACGCTAGGTTCGTATCGGCAAACAAAATCAAAACTTTAGCTCTAATGCTCACTTAATTTTATCGACTAATTTGGTCCTTTTTGCCTTTATTTAGAGGCAGAGGTTTCTAATGAGGTAAATGAGCTCCTCATCAGACTGATAAAGCCCATAGCCGATTCTGATTCTCAGTCCTCTGCGATCATGCAAAATTTTACTCTCTAAAAGCTTATTTGAGAGAGTATTTGCGACCTCTTCAGAGGGGGCGAGATAAGTTAAAAAGTGCCCGTGCCAGTCGAGTAGGTCTTCTTCGTTAATGAGCAGGGTAGTATGTTCGGAAGCAAAATTTCTGATGGTGGCAGTTTGGAGAAAGTGGACATGTTTGTGAATCTTCTCTACTGTCAGTCCTTCTTGCTTAAACAGATTCCAAACCGCACGAAAACGGTAGAGGCCTGTGGGATCAAAAGTTCCACCCCAGAAAGCATTAGCATCTTGTGGGTAGGCGACCTTTTCTGAAGCGGCTTGGTGAAGAGTCATAAAGCTTGCAAACCATCCAGTATTTGAAGGTCTCCAGTTGCCTTTTGGGACAACCATAAAACAAACACCTTCACCAGCTTGAGCGTATTTGTAACCACCGGCCACAAAAAATATTTTGTCTTCTAGTTTTGAGAGATCATAAGGAAGAGCACAAAAACCATGATAGCCATCAAGAATAAAAAGAGTCTTTTCAGGCTTGGCCTCAACAATTTGTTCAAGCTCTTTTTGAGTGAAGGCAAAGCCTGAGTCAAAAAAGACTTGGCTTAAAAAGATGAGATCAAAATTTTTATTTTTCATTTCTTGAATGAAATTCTCAACCCATGCTTTTCTGTTTTCAAAAATACTTTGGGTGCTGACTCGAGTGACTTTAGTTAAATTGTTTTCTTCAAGTCGACTGATCTGTCTGCTAAATGAATAGAACTCACTTGTGGTGGTGAGAACATTTAGCTCTTGATCAACAGGGAAGAGGGATAAGACTCGGTTCACAAGTTCATGAGTATTGGGAGCAAAGACGATGCGCTCGGAATTTTTGAGATGAAGAATTTCAGCGATGAGTTTTTGGACATCGGGAATAATAGTTGAGAATATTTTCTCCCACTTCTTGTCACTTTGAAGTGAGGCATCAGTCCAAGCTTCTTGGTGGCCTACCTCAGAGATATCTGGCCAGAGGTGATGAGAGTGAGCGGCAAAATGATAGTGCCCCTCATGGCCTTTAAGAGATTTTGTATAATATTTTTTAAAATTAGTTTCGTTCATAAACTAAGCTCAGCTCCTCAACTAAAAATTTAGGAAGTTTTGGAATCATTGATTTTGGAAGAAGGAAAGTGGCGAGATTAAAATAATCCAAGAACACACGGTTTCTTTCTGTGGTCGCTTTTAAATATTCATGTCCTGATGATCCACCTGTTCCGATTTTTGTTCCCAGTAGACGGTGGGCCATGATTGAGTGGCGATAGCGCCATGTTGTAAACTGCTCATCAATTTCAATTAAAGAATTAAGAATTCTAAAAGGAGCTTGAAGTGCAGGGTAGTCTCGGTAGAGAAAAATAAAAACGGCAGAGAGTGTTGCATTTTGCGAAAGACGAATCTTACCATCTGTTTTTAATTTATCAAAAAGTGAAGAATCAAGAATTGAGTTAAAGGTCTGGCGAGTCATCTCTAAATTTTTAAGTTCCATGGCCTTTGTTTTTTCATCGAGCACTGGGTTAGTGCTAATAATTTCATGATCGGCCTTAAGCATTTTATCTACACTAACTGAATACTCGGCCCAGAAATCAAATCCATCAAAATGATGAAATGGCATTCGCTCAAGCCAGTCTTGAATCAGTTCGAATAAAGAAGCTTTCTCCTCAGCTTCATCTAAAATTTTTCTATCTTCTGGTTTTAGACGAGAGTTGAAAAAAACTTTTTCTACTTCCATACGGTGTTCGTTCTTAATTCCAAGAGTCGCCTCAACTAAACGGAACTGAAGACTTTGAAACCCTGAAGCGGGGACGAGATAGTCACGAAAATCCATAAAATCCAGTGAGGTCATTGTTTCAATAATAGGTAATTGATCCACTAAAATTTTTTGAATCTTAATCACTCGATTGAGTCGAGACTCAATCGTACTCATGGCCAAATTCGGAAGTGGTCTTGTTTGCATGATGTCACGAATAGAGCCAAGCTCGTGCAGGATCTGTTTAAACCATAGCTCGTAAGTTTGGTGGATAATGATGAAAAGTGTCTCATCATGGGCCTCAGGGCCGTATTTCACGCTCTCAGGGGCCTGTGCGTGGAGTATTTTATCAAGTTGTAAGTATTCGCCGTAATAAACTGGTTTCTGAATTTTCATAAAAGCCTTCCCTCTCAGGTGTACTTGGGAGTAATATTGGTTGCCATAAGGCGAGGTTTAATATGAAAAAAGATATCACGCTCTCTAAGGATACAGTCAAACAAAACATCCAAAAATTGCAGACTTTTTTAAAAGATCAGCAATTAGACGGAATGTATATTTCTAGCTTTGATCAGTTTTTAAACGAATATGTTCCTCTTGAGGACTGTCACCGCTATTACATCACCAATTTTACAGGTTCTATGGCCGAAGTCCTTGTTCCCAAAGAAGGAAAAGTCAGACTTTATGTTGATGGGCGCTATCATGAGCAAGCCGATCTGGAAGTCGACGCTTCTGTCGTTGAAGTGGTCAAATGTGGCATGGGAACTGGTGAGCAACTTCTCGCTGATATCAAAACTCTGAAAATGAAACGCACAGGCTATGAAGCTGATCGCACGGCCCTTGGATTTTTAAAGAAAATCTCTGCGGCTTCTGCTGAAACAATTGGCTTTGCAAAGGGCGAGCTGAATTCAGTGATCCATTTTTTCCCAATGCCAGCACTCAAAGAAATTCAATTTGTGGCCCGAGAATTTCGTGGGAGAGATACACTAGAGAAGACAGCGCAAATCATGCCAGATGAGAATGAAGCTTTCTATTTAACAGCACTAGATTCAATTGCATGGATTACAAATTGTCGTGGCTATCACTTACCCTTTGCCAGCGCATTTTGTGCTAAGGCCCTAGTCACGAAAAATAAAGTATATGTTTATGTCACTCCTGAAACTCCGGTTTCAGAAAAAGCAAAAAAAGAAGTGGGAATTGAATTTATCAATCTTCATTTTACTGATCTTCCTCGTGAACTTGAACATCTTCAAAATAAGCTTCATCTAAAGAAAGTTAAGTTTGATCCCAATATGCTTAATTGTGCTGACTTCTCTATGCTACTTAAAGTTTTTGGCGTGGATCACTTAGAAGAAAAAATCGGTGGAATCTATGATTACCAATCAATTAAAGAACCAGTAGAGCTTAAAGAGTTTGAAAATTCTTTTAAAAGATCTGATAAGGCAATTTTCAATACGATTAAGTGGACTAAAGAATCGATTAAGGCCGGCAAGAAAGTGACTGAGCTTGATCTGTTTAATGAAACAGAAAAAAAATATCAAGCTGAAGGCTGCAAAGAGCTTAGTTTTAATACAATCTCGGGTGCGGGTCCTAATTCATCTATTGTTCATTACGGTAATCCTTCTGATGAAAAGATTATTGCCAGTGACGATATGATCCTCCTTGATTCTGGTGGTTATTTTGATGGTGGATTCGCCACAGATACAACAAGAACTTTTGCCGGAAGTAACACGGCGAAGATGGATCCTAAAAAAATCGAAATCTATACTCTGACATTAAAAGGTCTTCTTGGCGCTCAATCGGCGGTATTTCCAGAGGGAACGAAGGGAATGGTTATTGATGGTCTGGCCCGAGGACCGATGAGAAAATATGGTTATGATTATTCTCACGGAACAGGACACGGAGTTGGTATTGGAGTGCATGAACCAGGAGTGAGAATTTCTGCGGTCTCAACACTTCCCATGAAAGAAGGACAAGTGGTTTCAATTGAGCCAGGGATTTATATTCCAGGATTTGGTGGAGTAAGACTTGAGAATATTGTTTATGTTATTAAACATCCAAAATTTCCGGGAATGCTTTGTTTTAAACCTCTGACAACGATTGGATTTGATCCTGCACTGGTTGATCTAAAGCTTTTAAATGAAGAGGAGCGTGCTTATCTTGATGAGTACGAAGCTGAGTGTGAAAAGCGCGGAACTAGCTTACGCGTACTTGCGAAATCTCTTCAATAGTTTTGAGAGACTAGCAGAAGCAATAAAACCTAATGCCACTAATGTCCAAAAATATTCCTCTGAAGGGCCCTTGCCCTTTGGAGGAAGTGGACCTTTCATATCACCAATACTTCCCTTGAATAATCCACAACCATCAAAAGTCACAGGATAGAGAGCAGAGACTCCATCAATATCATCTTGTCCAAGAAAGTTTCTTGTTCCAATCGTTTTATAATACATCAGGGCCGCACTCTCAGCAGAGTGGCCAAGTCCAATGGCATGTCCAATTTCATGAGCGAGAACTGAGATTTTTTCTTTAGTCGTGAGTTTTTTGAATGCAGAGCCATTTCTATTATTAATTAAAACCACTGAACCATTAATATATCTGCCTTTAAAATTATTAGGAATTGTGACGGCCAGAATATTATTAGAATCAAAGTTTGTTGTATTATCATTACAGGCAATAATAATTTCTTTTACCGCTGGGATCACTGCTCCTGTACAAGCACTGTCAGTGAAAGAGCATAATTCGTTATCGTTATAAGAGGTATCTGAGCCTACATCCAAGATCCCTGCATTTTTTAATTGAAGAGACGAAGTGGGAACAGTATTCCAGAAATCATTGATGGCCGGACTAATTAAATCTTGAAGCTCATAAATAGTAAGGCCAGCATTGGCGCAAGTTGTAGTTGATGTCACATAGACATTCACTTTACGTTTTTTAAAAGTCGCCCCAAAATTATTATTTAAGGTATAAGCAAAAGCCGAATTTATAAAAAATAAAAAAATTAAAAATATTAGTTTCATTATTACTTCTTTTTGTAGTCCCAATAATAAGTCGCCATCAACATATAAGAGTGCTGACGTCTTTTTGCATCAAAGAGAGAGTAGGTATAAGTTTGTAATCTAAATCCCCAGTCATCGTAGAGAGCTTCCACACCGAGATCAAATGTATTATTAAAGCTAGAGCTATTTGAATCTGGACGATAGAAAGTTGTCTGGCCATTTCCATTATCACGAGAAACTTTTCCACCACTGCCATGTGTGTTCAAAAGCATAACACTGGTTCCTGCTCGAAGTCTGAGCCACTCAAGCCACTTGTAACCAATATCAGCACGAAACATCAAAAGATTTTTATAAACTTTATCCTGGCCCGTTTTTCTAGGAAGAACCCAGTTGATTTCTGGCAGTAATTCAAATTTGTCTTGAAGAGGAATAAGCAGCGAAGATCCAATGGCCGGATTAAAATCAAATTTTCTTGTATCACCAGAGCTATTGACTTGGACTTTTCCGACAAACTCAGTCAGAGATCCAATATTGAATCCAATTCTCGAGATATTAATTTTGCTTCCATTAGACTTGAGTTGGGCAGATGCGCCAAAGGGAATGGTAAAAAGAATAAACAAAAATAGGATTTTTTGGCACATAGGTAAATCAGCGTATCAAAGTCTTTGCGTACCCGCTAGGGCCCTCACTATAATTGAGACTGTATTTTGCCTTGGAGGGCCAAGATGTTCGAAGATTTAAAGATTCCTTCAAATTTAAAGCCGTCAGATTCTAGATTTGGAGTGGGACCATCTTTAATTCCAGTTGAACATGTTAAAAACCTTTTAGAAACAGGTGATAAGTTACTTGGTACGTCTCATCGTCAAATGGCTGTGAGAAATCTTGTAAAAGAAATCCAAGAAGGATTAAGAAGTTATTTAAATATTCCCAAGGACTATGAAGTGGTTCTAGGAAATGGTGGGGCCACTGCTGTTTGGGATATGATTGGACTCGGTCTTGTGGAAAAACAATCTCATCATTTTGTGTGTGGAGAGTTTTCAGAGAAGTGGGCCAAATCCCATAAGCTTATTCCTTGGATTAAAACTAAAGAAACAAAAGTAAATTATGGTGAAGGTATTAATCCTGTAGAGGATACTGATTCTGATTTCATCGCCTGCACACTCAATGAAACATCAACAGGTGTAAAATTAACTGAGATGCCGATTATCAAAAATCCTCACACATTAGTTGGAGTAGATGCCACTTCCGCAGCAGGGCAGATGGAGTTTGATCTTACTCAGTCTGATATCTTTTATTTCTCACCACAAAAAGTTTTTGCCTCTGAAGGCGGATTCTATGTGGCCATCATGAGTCCCAAAGCAATGAAAAGAGCAGAGACTATCGCCAGTGATAAATCTCGCTATATCCCAGAATTTTTTAAATGGATGAATGCCATTGATAATTCAAAATCAAATCAAACTTATAATACGCCGGCCATCGCTACTTTATTTTTCTTAAATGAACAAATTAAACTCATGAATAAACTTGGTCTTAAGGAAGTTCTCAAGCAATCTGAAGCAAAAGCAAAATTCATCTACGATTGGGCTGAATCTAAATCTTATCTTTCTCCCTATATCGCTGATCAGAAATTCCGTTCAACAACTGTGGCCACTATTGATGTTGAAGCAAAGTATCCAGTAGAGGGGCTTACAAAGATTTTAAGGGCCCAAAATATCGCGGTAGATATCGACGGATACCGCAAATTGGGCCGCAATCAATTCAGAATTGGGCTCTTTCACAATATCAGCTTAGATAACCTCTCTAAGCTTACGCAAATCATTGACCTTGCTATAACCAGCTGTAAATAAAGGCCAAGGCAGAAACTGATCAAGTTTGTCAGGCAACAGTACGATAAGCTCTCATGGAGTAATTCTATGAGAAAAATCGTACTGCTATCTTTGCTATTAACCATTACTGCGGCCTGCGGAAACAAAGCTAAATCTATTAAGTACGGTGAGATGTCCGTGAGTGATTTAGTTGCGTCTAAAGGTGAGCCGATCAAGGAAGAGGAGATCCCTCGACCAGATGGTAAAATGTATATTTATGAGAATAACGAGAAATACCAAATTGAAAATGGTGTGGTTGTTAATTCTTTTAAAAATCCGAATAAAGATGAAAAGATGCTTCTGTATTGGAAACATAAATACGAAGACTGTCATTTTACAATTAAACAATTAGATCAAAAAGTTCTTCATCTTAAACCGGAAGAAGAATACAACTGCAAAGCTGCAGGTATCACTTTGATCTATGATCCGAATATTGAACAAGTCGTAAGGGTGGTGGAATATGCTGCTGAATAAAAAAATAACCCTTTTTGCTATTCCGTTTCTTTTTATTTCTTGTTCTCAAAAAGTTGAGCATACACTTCTTCTTGATCACTGGTCACAGAAAGAGAAAAACGTTTCTATCGTAGAAAGAAAACTTGCAGCCGCCACTGAAGCTGAATGTATGAGAGATACATTTACGATCGATACATTAAAAGCTGAAATCAGTGCTATTGAATCGAAGTATAAGAATGAGAAAAAGCTCTCTGGAAGTTTTGAAGGACTTGATTATCAAGATATTCCTTTAACTCAGGGTAAGTTCTTAGCAACTTACGGAAGTTCCTTCGGAGATAAAAATAAAGAAGAAAAAATTGATTATCGCGGATGTTCTGATGTTCCTTGTTTACTGAATAAAATTTATGGCCAAGATTCAGGGATCGAGGGCCATGCTATTTATTTATGGTATTTGAAAACGGGACATATTTTAGCTGTAGATAATTATGTTTATGAACAGAAATCTAGCCGTGGTGGAGAGTATCAAGGGAATAAACATCCTCTTAAAGATTATCTTTTTTCTAAAGATGAGCTTTATGGATTCTGGCGTCTCTCACATATGATTAGTGATTCTTATAAAACTCTCACGACTTTAAAAGAAATACAAAGAGTGCCGAAAGGAGAGTCATTTGAGGGCAGATCTGCTATGACCTGTGGACTCGCATGGAGTAGTGGATGGATTCAGCTGACAGATAGCTGTCTTGATTTTGGCTATAATAATGTAGATAGTGGTTTTTTCTATGAGTCTGTGACTCATGAGATGGCCCATGAAATTGATTTTCAGGCAGGGGCGAAGCTCGGTAAGAGTTATCGCTCACAAGAGCCTGATTGGATGGAGGCCAGTGGTTGGGAATTAAAAGAGGTGAGAAATGCTGAAGGGGTTACCCCACAGATTACGAGAACTCTTTCGATTAAACCTGGGTTTACAAAATTTGTTTCAAGTTACGCTCAAACCAGTCCTGCAGAGAACTTTGCAGATACATTATCACTATATCTTCATAATGGAGATCATACTAAAGCAACAATTCCGGATTCACTCTATCAAATTGTGAAATCTGGTTATTACACTCAAGAGGAGTATACTCTTGATGCTAATATTAACAGAATTGTTGAGAATAATTATGCACGTGTTGTAAAAGATATTTTGGATATGACTGTTTCATGTCTTGAACCAGACGGAAGTATTAAATCGAGCTATTTTGATAAAGTAAAATTTCAAGAAAAAATTCCACCTCTTATTTTAAATTGTATGGGGGCCCAAGCTGAAATTTTAGAAAAAACCATTATTGCCAGAGTCAAAATGACTGAGCCTGAAGGGTGTAATATTTCTAAAATTAAAATCAATGGAGCCAAGAATTTACAGGCCGCTTGGAAAATGGCCGTGGCCAAACAAATTGATGAAGCCTATTCAAAAATGAAGAGTGATAGTCAGTATCTCGCACGCATCAAGGAGTTTTATGAAAAACTCTCTCTTGATCAAGACGCAGATAAACTTTACGTCGCTTGTTTTGGTGAAGTGGATGAAAAACTTTGCTTTGATAATAAGCTTGCAGAGATGGCCGATAAAAAAGTCTCAAGCCTTGGGGCCAACCAAACTCAACATGATGAGATGGTTAAGCTCTATGTTGATTCATTTCAGTTTGAAATGATTCAAAGTAAAGTGCAATTGTATTACCAAAATTTTCTCAAGGGACAAGTCTCTGTTATTTCTGAAGGTGGACAGCAAATTTGGAATCAATGTCTTCAAGTGAAAGCCGATGATAAGGAAGCACCCACGGGAACTCTGTTTAATATTGGAACATCATATATGGTGAGTTCAATGTATAATTGTTTAAATTACGGACTACCGACTCAAGTGAAGCAGATTGTTCGAAGCTTAGAAATTGATGGAAATAAAATTCAAGATGGTAAAGAAGAGAGTATCCTCTCAAAAATGATTATACCAATCATCGTCTCAGATTTAAAAGCAATGTTTAAAGATGCGACAGATGAAGAGCAACTTAAAATTGATGAGTATATAAAAGCAAATCGAGAGAGCTTGGAAGCAGGAGTAAAGAGTAATTTTTCATGGGCCACAAACTATGTGGATAACAGTAAAATTATCAGCGACTGTCAGAAGAGTGTTCTAAAAGATATTGGAATTGATCTATACTTTCATAAAAAGCAAGACTCAATGAGTGGTCTTCTAGAAGGAATTTGTACTCCAATTCCGAAATCTCCTGAGTTTATGAAATATCTTGATTCCATTCGTGGAGAATTAGAAGGGAAGTCTTATCAAACAGTTGAGGATTATGTCCTCGCCTTTGCCAAAGTCGTCGCTAAGGATTGCTTAGTGAAGTACCCAGCAGATACAAATCTTAATAGAGTGAAGTATAGAACAGAACGCGAATCTTGTGTGACTTCTCAGTGGGATGTGATTGAAAAGAATGCCATGGGGAAATTAAATGCGGAACCACTTGTGATTAAGTTTAAGATTGATACCTCTGAGTATTTGGTAAAACTAAAAGCAAGAAGAAGAGTGTTGCAGCTTAAAACTTTTAAAGAGAGTTTTGAGAAGTAATATCTTCTCTGATTCCACCAAAGAGGGCCTCGATTCTAAAGAGAATCGAGGGGGTTCTCCTAAAGGAAACAACCTTAGGGAAATCAAGCGCAGGAGTGACGTCTGCGTACAACCAGTTACCTCTGACTCTGCGGCGATAATTTATACTCAGTGAGTAGCCATCTAAATAATATGGGCCTTTAACACGAGTTAAGACTCTTGCATTGTAAGACATCGCATCTCTTGCTGACACAGTATGAATAATACTTGGGCCATGGGAAGTGGTGAACTCTTGATCTGTAATGGCCCAGTTCACTTGATGGGCCATCCTGAAGAGCATACTCATCGTCATCGCTCTATCTGATTCAAACGTCGCGGTATTAATCCATTGCTCCTGACTAAACCAAGCAAGCTCCTCAACAAAACGATGAACAATATCTTTTCCACTAATTGTTTTTCTTAGTCGTGATCTATAAAAAGCTCTGGGAGGAACAGAGGCGATAACACCAACATCATTTCTCCAAAGCCAATTATGGGGATCTTCTTTTTTTCTTCGTTCTACTTCTTCTTTGGCAATCTGTTTAGGAGATTTTTTTACTTCCCAGTCCAAAGTTTTATCGATCAACGCTTTGAAGTAGTTTTCAATATTCGACATCCTGAGATTGACCCTGAAAGCAAAATCGTCCTTGGGAATTGTTTCGGCCAATTGATAAGTATAAGATAGGCGGAGTTGGCTTCGGTTTAACTCATCATCCGCTCTTTGGTTTCCAAAAAATGAATCGAGTCTGTTTGCCACTCTTGTGACATTTTCATCTAGAACTTCTTGAGTCCCATCAACGAGATTTATAGGAGCATTGGCCACCTTGCTCATAAATGATGTTGGGGGAGTTTCTTTCGGGATTTTTTTCTGTCGTTTTTTAGCTGGGGCACCTAGAACGGTGCCCACACATAGAAAGCTCAATATGATGGTAATCAATAAAAACTGCATCTACATAAAGTTTAGTCTTTTTTGTAGTTAGAGAGGAAGTCATTTTTAAATTCTAAGTAACGATCTTCGAGAATCGCCTCTCTTGCACGAGTTGCAAGAGATTTATAGAATGCAATATTGTGGGCCGTGGCAAGAATTTGTCCTAAGATTTCGTTTGAATCAAACAAATGCTTAATATAGGCGCGAGAGAAATTAGTATTCACATAATCTTTTAAGTTCGGCTCAATAGGAAAGAAATCGCGACGATAGTTTTTATGCTCAATACGAATTTTTCCACGATTGGTGAACATCGTTCCACCACGTGCATATTTTGTCGGAATGATACAGTCACTCATATCTACTCCGTGCTCCCAAATCATCATCAAATCTTCTGGAAGACCAACACCCATTACGTAACGAGGTTTATCAGCTGGCATAATAGGAGCAGTGTATTTCACCACTTTTTCCATATGCTCAGCACCTTCTCCCACTGATACTCCACCAATGGCGTATCCAGGAAGATCACGTTTCGTGACTTCTTCCATACAGATTTTTCTGTATTTATCATAAACACCACCTTGAATAATTCCAAAGAGTGCTTGATTAGGATTTTTCCAAGATTCAATACAACGATCTAACCAGCGGTGAGTTCTTGCGATTGAATTCTCAACGTATTGCTCGGTAGCTGGGTAGGGAATACATTCATCAAAGGCCATCATAATATCTGAGCCAAGATTTTGCTGAATTTGAATTGATGTCTCAGGAGTCAGAAGAATATTTTCACCCTTCGCTCCTTTAAAATTCGCGCCTTCTTCAGTAATTGAATTTTTCTGAAGAGAGAATACTTGAAAGCCACCAGAGTCTGTAAGAATCGGACGATCCCATCCCATAAATTTATGGAGACCACCGGCCTTGGCAATAAGCTCAGAGCCTGGTGTGAGGTGAAGGTGATAAGTATTTGAAAGCAAAACTTGGATATTAAGATCTACAAGCTCTTTTGGCTGAAGCGCTTTAATGGCACCGTGAGTTCCCACGGGCATGAAGACGGGAGTTTCAATATCACCATGTGGTGTACTGATAATACCGGCACGGGCACCACAATGTTTGTCTTTGTGGACAAGTTTGAATTTAAAATTTTTGTTAATTTCTGATCTGACGTTCATAACTGAAATATCCTTCGGTCATATTGTTTTCTAAAGGCCAAGGCCCTAGCATTTCGACTATGGAAATTGAATGAAAACCTTTTATCAGATTCTTCTTCCCCTGACTGGCCTTTTCTTTAGTCGAGTAGAACTTACAGACCTTATCCCCCTAAAACTTAAAATCACTGAATACAAAGTTTTGGACGGCGATACGATTAAGGGAGCGGGAGTCCTTTTTAAAGAAAGTATTAGACTGGTACCCATTGATGCTCCGGAACTGTCCCAGCAATATCTCACGAGGCGAGGCAGTGCAGGCGAGTTTTCAAAACAATGTTTGGTTAAAATACTAAGTGAAGGTGAGGTGGAGGTAAGCTGGGATAAAAGGGATATGTATGGCCGTGTTCTGGGATCTCTTTGGGTTAATGGTGAGAATGTCGCTTTCAGATTAGTGAGAGAGGGATGTGCCTTTTTGTATCCCTATGCGAGGTTTAAAAATAAAAAAGAGAAGGGAGAGTGGATTCGCCATCAGCAGTATGCACAGACTCATCGTAAAGGAATTTGGAAGTATGGGGTTTTGTCGCCCTCGGCGTACCGAAGGCAACAAAAAAAGAATCGAAAAATTAGTAAACGAATCTAAGTCCAGCTGTGGCACCTACCACTTGATTTCCAAATGGCTTATCTGCTTGAACAAAAATTCTCGTATAAGGAAGATTTAGCTGAACTCCTGCAAAAGCTCGTGCCCAAAAAGGAGTCACTTTACCTGTACCATCAATATTGGCCGTTGGAGCAACAGTTGCTGTTTCACCAGCACATGGGCCACCATTACAAGTTAGAGTTGAATTATTGGCATTGATTGATCCTGCACCCTTGGCCTCTCCCATATTAAAATCTGCTCCGAGACCACCGTAGAGAGAGAATAAATAAAGAAATTGAACTGATGATGAAATTTCTAAGGGAATAGAATGAGTGGCCACATCAATAGACGCCTCTGGAGTACCCGTTAGTGTCCCGTCAATTGTGGCACCACTACCAACATCACTATTAACAGTTTCATTGATTCTTGTAGTGAAGCTGTATTTTGAACGACTGTATTCATAACCAGTATGAATCTTGACTCCGCCCCAACCAAAAAGTTTTGAAGAGCTTCCTTGAATCCAGTCATAGCGAAAATGAACTCCGAATGAAGTTAATTTGGCCTTAATCGTATCTTTATCATCTTTCCCTGTTTTACGATTCAAATTATAACTCATCCCACTAATATACATATTGAGCTTATTAGTATCCATGCCGAGAATTTTTTGAGCATCAAGAAAACCTAAGTTCATCCCTACAACAACGGCTGCTTGAGCCGCTATTCCTGAGAGATCAGAATCAGTGGTTTTATCTTTTTCTAAATCGGCACCAACTCCAACTCCTGCACCAACCATGAGGACTTGCATGCCTGAAGCATAGTCTGAGCCTACGCCTTTTCCAGAGATGGCCGAAGAATCCGCCATACCTTCCATAAGTCGTTTAGGAGATCCACTTGGGAGGTCCTTATTGAGATCATTTTCAATCTTTTGAATGGCATTGAGGGCTTCTGCCTGTAAGGCAGGAGGTAGGGCCGATACATCAGCGTTGAGCTTAAAAATCTGGCCATAAGTGGCTGTACTCAGTGTAAGGGCCAGGCCCATTAAGGTAAGTTTGTTTTTCATAGTTAGCTGTCCTTCCTTGGATTGGCGTTGCCAGTTCGACCTTTTCATTCTAAATGAAATGAAGATTAATCAATATGAAAAAAGAGTGAAGATATCTTTGCCGCCGCAGTTGCGGAGGAAAGTGCTCAGTATTAGTATTGTCTTTAGTTATTTAAGTGGTTTAGGAGATTATATATGGGTTTTTTAGCAGAAAGCATTCACCCGTCATTGGAAGCATTTTTTAAGGAGCAGGGCTATAAAACAGCAACTGCCGTTCAAAAGAAGGTTATCCCTGAGATGCTCGGTCGGAAATCAATGATTGTTGTAGCTGAAACTGGTTCAGGTAAAACACTCGCTTATGCGCTCCCGATTGTTGATAAAATTAAAAAGAGAGAAGATAAGGGTGAGAAGAACGATACTCGTTGTTCTCCTGTGGCCCTGGTTATTTCTCCCACAAGAGAGCTTGCCACTCAGATTCATCAGGTTTTTAAAGATATTTCACATCATGCAAAATTTCGTGTGAGATCACTCACGGGTGGAACAACGATTACAAAAGTAAAGACAACGGCCAGTGAAACATACGAAGTTCTGGTTGCAACACCTACACGTATACGCTCGGCCCTTGCCAGAAACGAGTTGAACTTTAATCAACTCCAAATGGTTATCTTTGATGAAGCAGATAATCTTCTTGAAATGGGATTTAAAAAAGATCTTGATTATGTGATCGAGCATTTTGATATGAACCATACTCAGGTTGGTTTTTTTACTGCAACAATGCCACCACTGGTTGAAGAATATATCATCGATAAATTTCCGTCGGTTACTTTTGAGAAAGCTTATTTTGGAAGCTCTCATGCGACTCAAACTCGTATTGATACTTTTAATGTGAAGGTGACTCCCGCTGAAAAGAACATGGTCGTGAAAATGTTTCTTGAAAAAGAAGCTAAGGGCCGTGGGATTGTTTTTACCAATCAAAAAAACCAAGCTGATGAACTTTTCAAATACCTCACTGAGAAAATGCCGAAACTAAAAGTTCGTCTTATTCACGGTGATCTTGATGCCAAAGAAAGAGAATCTGCGATTAAGTCATTCCGTGACGGAAAAGCGCAAGTTCTTGTGGCCACAGATATTGCTGCTCGTGGAATTGATGTGAAAGATTTAGCGTGGGTGGTGAATTATGGACTTCCAAGAACGGCTATTTACTATCTTCACCGTTGTGGTCGTGTGGCCCGTGGTGGACGTCATGGGATTGTTTACAATCTAGTGGCAAGTCATGATTCAAAAATGATTAGTGAAATCAATGAATCAATTAGAACTCAGAAACATCTTAATTTAACAGTGATTCCTGAGAATAGATTGAAAGATAAAGAAGCTCCGGCGAAGAAAAAAGTGGCGCAAGCGATTGAACAAAAAATTCCTGCTTCATTCAGAGGGAAGGGACGTGGAACACGTGCTCAACCTGGAACAAATGCTGGTGCTCGCAATAAAGGTATTAACAAAAAAACTAGTCGTAAGAATTTTAGGAAGAAATAAACTCCAAAACAAGATCTCGTTGGTTGAGCGTGTCTTTATAGCCAAGCTCAATCAGCGGCTCTGTATAGCTCTTATCAAAGGCCAGATAACTTAAAAGATCTAGGCCTTCTTTATCAGAAACCCCAATCCCTTTTAGTAAATAACGAAGCTTCCCTGGAAGTTCTTGATTCAGCTTTTGAGTCATCTTCCCAAGATCTTGAGAAGGTCTAATCATATAAACGGGAATCTGTTTAAATTCAGGTTCAGTTTGTTTGGCGATAAGTTCATTAATTCTTTTCATGCGCTCGTAATCTGCTTCCATAGAGTCCAGGAAAATCGCATTGAGCATGACTCCGGCAATCTGGCCTAAAGTTGGATCACCTACAGGAGCGAAAGCGATATTTCGCACATTCTCTTTAGCATGAGGATGGCGGATACCAATTCCAATAATCTTATCGGCCCCTAAGTGAATGGCCGGTGAGAACGGAGTTGTTTGTCTCACACATCCATCTCCAAAATAACTTTCTCCTATCTTTTCAGGTGGAAAGAAAAAGGGAATGGCAGCAGATCCCATGAGATGGTCAAGACCAATGGGAGTCTTTTGTGAAAAGCGATCTGATCTTGTCCAATCAGTCACAGGATTATTAGAGTTGTAAAAAACAACACTGGCCCCTGATGAATAATTAGTTGTTGAAAGAGCGAGACCTGAAATCGTTCCTGATAAAATATTCTGATTTAATTTTATGAAATCAATTCGTTCAGATAAAAGTTTTCTTAAGGGATTGGTGTCGAGAAGATGATTCATTCTGCTTCCAGATTTTGTCATCCCGCCGAACATTGTTCCTGTTACCCACTTTAAACCAAGTCCTGTGATAGATCTTTTACCGAGGTCAAAGACTTCGTGTGGAGTGAGGCTGCCCCACATTTCAATTAATGATTTTGTGGCCACATCCCAATCGTGAGCGTTGCTAGCGATATAGGTGGCATTGATGGCACCGGCAGAGTTTCCGGTAATAACATCGAGAAGATGGCGGTGTTTGTGAGTGATTTCATAAATGGCACGAAGAACTCCTACTTGATAAGCTCCTCTTGCACCACCACCTGTTAAAACAATCCCTAGTTTCATAGGTTTATTATCCCCAACTACCATTTCCTAGTGCAACTTTTCTTCATCATAACTTCATAAGGTG
>DZBG01000048.1 GCA_022729855.1 Bdellovibrio sp. | reverse complement strand
CTGACTTTTGGGGGAATCTCGTAGGGGCGTGTACCACTTTAGGGACAATATCAAGTGCTTCCATTTGGTGAACGAAGGTGACAGTACTGAACTTGTTGATTCATAAAGTCTTGAATTAATTGTGGATCTCTAAGAAGAGAGAGCTCGTAGCTTGAACGTTTCCGACATTGATTGCTCATGATTTTTTCAGCAAGCACTTCTCTGAGTTCAGCTTCTTGGGCCGGTAATTGGAAGGCCTGAGATGATGAGGGATATTGAACATCAAGGCGGTATAGACCAGTTCTTCCTTGTGGACGAATTTCCTCAGCTAAGCGACAACGACTAAGGCCTGCTACAGAATCTTGGATCAACATTGGGTCTAGTTGGATAGCCAGAATAGCCGACTGTTTGTATCGACAATCACCACGACGAACTAAGTTTGAAACAAGTTGTGAGAGGTCTTGTTGATCTCTATATAAATCAAATCTTCCAAAGAATGTACGATCAACTAAAAGCTCATGGTCGTACATACTTGCTTGTTTGAGTTCACAGTTTTGGAAAACACGAGATTGAAGTTGTTGAACTATTGAAAGGTGACGAACTTCCATTGGCCCTTGAGCTTGAGGCTGTTGTGGATGTTGAGGCTGTTGTGGATGTTGAGGCTGCTGTGGTTGCTGAGGCTGTTGCGGTTGCTGAGGCTGTTGAACCACTCTCTGAGCACAAGATGATCCAGATTGATTTCTTGATGCCTTGGCACAGTCACGAAGGGCCTCTCGGCACTCTGCTGATGAAAATTGTTGGAGAACTTGTCCTGCTGAACTTTTGAGTTCAACAACACAATCTGCGGCTTGGGCCGATCCGATTAAACTCATTACTATCAACGCAAAAACACACATCAAAGATCTTTTCATCTTTTCTCCTTATAACTCCGCTCGATACCGTCTTGGTCTGATGGGGGTGATAGGTGTGGAAGAGCAAAGAATATGCCAGAGGAGTTCTACGACTTATCAGGGAGAAGACGCGTCGCAAGGTGCATTTTAGAGAGGTCAAAATGAAACCATATTAGTAAGATATGGCCATGAGTGAATACCCAAAAGAGCACTATATTGAATTAGAGAACAATCCTTACCTCATGGGAAGAATTGCCATCAATCAAGTGAAGAATGAATTTATTGCTGAAGTGGATATTATCCATCAAGAGTCACACAAAATTTATCATCATGTAGATATTCTTTATTCGGGTTACACAGCAGAAGAGGCGCTGATCTCTGGGGTTCAACGCCTCCGCCGTTTTTTTGAAGCTTTGGAGAAAGACAAAACTTAGCTGTGTCTTTTCTTATTTTTTATTGTTTCTTTCATCTGTGCACGTCTTGATTTCATTTGTTCTTTATGTGTTTGTCTCATCGTTTTCATTTCTGCCTGAATAGCTTTTTTCTGATCGGCCGGAGCCGCTTGAAGCTTGGCATTCATGTCTTTCATTTTAGTGAGAAACTCAATTTTTAATTTTTTAGACTCTTCTAAAAAGCTGATGTGTTTGTCAAAACGCTCTTCCACCGCCTTAATTTTTGCATCAAAATCCTTTGTCTTTTCTGGTTTGGCAAAAACGGAAGAAGTCATAAGCATAAGTCCAAGAGCAAGAAGTGAGATTGTTTTCATAAACCCTCCTGAGGTTTTGTTTCGTTGACCATGAATACGAAGGGGGGTGGAAAAAGTGTCATGACACTTTTTGGAGAGTTCACCGTATAATAGAGTAATGAGTTGGATAAAAGAGCTAGGTAGCAGATTTTATAAGGATGAGGAGCTGGTAGGGCTCTGGGGACAAGGCCAGGAATGGGCCTTTGATGAAATCTATCGCCGGTATGTGGAAAGAGTTTATCATTTCTGTTTTGCTCGCCTTGGAAGTCTAGATGCAACTGAGGCCACTCAAGAAATCTTTTTCAAACTGGTGCGCTCTCGTGAGAGTTTTAAGGCCGATGGAGTTTTTTCAGTTTGGTTTTGGACGGTAGTGAGAAATCAGGTGAATGATTATTTACGAACTCGTTATCAGGCGAAATTTGAAGAATATAAAGAAGACTCAGTGAAAGAGGTAAGTGAGAGCGAAGTGGAGAAGATTCTTTTAAAAGAAAAAAGCATCATCGTTCAGAAGGCTTTTGCCAGTTTGCCTGATTCAGAAAAAGAAGTGATGGGGTTATGGCTTCAAGATTTAAGTCATGATGAGATAAAGGATATTTTGGGCCTGAGTATTGATGCCATTAAAGGGCGTATCAAACGTGCCAAAGCTCATTTATATGAAAGTTTGGAAGGTGGTTTATGAAAGAAATTTTAAAACAACACATGAGTGCTCCCTTGCCGGAGAGTCTTCGTCCTAAAAAGAAAAAGCCTGTGTGGGCCTATCTTGCCAGCTCATTTGCACTTTTATTAGTGATAGTGGTGAGCTTTCAGTTAAGTATGAAAGCTCCTAAAAAACTTGCCAGTGACAAGTGGTGGGAAGAATTTGATCAAGAGATGGATCAGGAGATGGAGCTTGTCTTAGCGGAGCTCGATCAAGTTTAGTTAAAAGTTGCGGCGCTAAATGTTCCGTCCCAATCAAAATTTTCTAGGTTTGGAGTCAGATCTACAGATTTTAAAATCTTTCCATTTTGGCTTTTTACAACCCAGCGTCCAGATTCTTTTCTTAAATACAATGTATAGTTCTTATAAACTTTTGGTTTTTGACTAAGGATAGAGAAAGTAAATTCTCCTCCTGTTTGAGGATAAATATTTTTGCTTCCTTTCTTTACGATAAGAGCAGGAATCGTTTGTTTCCATTGTTTATATTCCATCCTCTCGCCGTCACGGAGTTCATCAAAGCCTTTACTCAAAACAGATTTTTTCCCTTTAAGAGAAAAGTTTACCTCAAGCCCTGTGAATTCTCCGGCTTCATCAGCGTAAGCAATAACTTTACCTGAACCTTGATTCGTTCCAAGTTTTGTGACAGTGAGGGCCAGAAGTTGTTGGGGACGAGTTTTATTATCAAAGAAGCGGTAGAGTGATTCATCAACTTCATAAGGGATTGATGAGAAGAAAAAATCTTCATCTTGCTCATCGACTTTCTCATGAGAGAAAGCTCTTGAAGTCATTAAACATAATCCAATAAGTAATATAATCTTTTTCATGATTACATTTTACCGGCCGATTCCGAAATCTATAGTCTTCTTGAAAAAACTACCTTTGGTGTCAAAGGTTTTTACACTTCAAGGTCGTGGGTTTGATGATGAGATTTTTGCAATTACGCTTAGTTAACTGTCCTATCTTCCATTCTCCATTCTCAATTTTTGCAGCAATAGCGAGATAAAGGGGAGTCAGCTCTTTTTTGATTGAACTAGTGACTAGGTATGGTTTTTTAGAGTTCCCATCACTATAGCCGTGAGCACACATCTCTTCTTTAAAGGCCTGCTCTTTTGACCAGTTCTGATCTAGCATTCTAAAGACTCCGGCCAGAAGCCCTGTGCGGTCCTCACCTGCAGTACAATGAAAGAACACCGAGCCACCACGAGTGGTTACTTGATGAATGATTTGAAGGGCCTCAACCACTTGCTCACAAGCTTTAGTTGTTGATTCAATATCTTTCCAAGCAAAGGGAATATGGTGAGAAGTGACGCCTAATTTATTAAGCGATGAGATCTCTTTATCAACTTCTGTTTTTGTTTGATTCTTAAAGATCACCACATCAGTGATTCCAAACTCAGCTAATTCTCCCACAAGTTTGGCCGGCTCTTTTCCGCGAAAGACTTGTCCACGCAGATCCACTTGATGAGAGTTCGGGATGGTGAGTCCGTCTACCGCAAAGGCCTGAAGAGTAATAAAGAGAATAGTGAAGAAGAATAAAATTTTCATTCCCCCTATCTAGCAATAAGGGGATGAAATCAGAAATAGATTGATTGGAGCATATCTATCTAATTAGTAGATAAGGTACGGTAAGCGTCTATTTTTAAAGGCAGCCAGCTCTTCATCAATGATTTTTCGATACTCACTCCAAGGAGTGAGCTTTTTAATCGCATTCACCATTGAAGCCGACCCATAAGAAGCCGGAGACATCTGAGCGAGATTTAAGCGTGTGCTATAAAGGCGAACAAGAGTTGAGGCGACTTTATATGTGAACTCATCCGTGCGAACTTCTGAACCATCCCACTCAATGATCACACCGTTAGCACGCTTTCCTGCATGAGTGGCACGAGTGACGTCCCATGAGTAAGCAGAAAAATTCACACCAGAAAAACCAAGAGCATTCAGATCACGAGCAAGAATTTTTGATTCGGCTACTGTGATGAAAGGAGCGCCGATAACTTTAAAGCTCATCTCATTTGTGGCCCCACGTCCAACAGCGATATTAAAATTCTCAAGAGTTCCCCACATAGCATAAAGACCCACTTGCTCAATATCAATGAGCGCAGGAGAGGGAGCAATCCATTCGCGGTCAAAATTATTTAAGAGAGATTCACGATTCCATCCACTGGCCGCAATCACAGTTAAGTGGGCCCCAAATTTTTTCTCAGCATTAACCATCTGAGCAAGCTCTCCCAAAGTCATTCCATGACGAGTAGGAACTGTGTGGTAGGCAGTAAAACTTCCTGCAAGACTGGCATCGAGAACTTTCCCTTCTACAATGAGTCCACCTAAAAGATTGGGACGATCTAAAATAATCATCTCAATATTTTGAGCTGCCGCCACTTTCATGACTTCAGCAATTGTTGAAAAATAAGTGTAATAACGAACTCCCACATCTTGCAGATCAACGACGATGGCATCGATTCCTACTAGATCAGCAGGTGCGGGAGCACGGGCCCCGCGTTTATAAAGAGAGATAACGGGAAGTCCAGTTTGTTCATCCACTCCATCACCGACCCAATCATCGGCCATGGTTCTCAGTCCATGTTCAGGAGCAAAGATTTTCACAAGTTTATAATTATTATAAAGCTCATCAATTAAATGAATGCCCGTTTTAGTTTTTGCTGCGGCATGAGTGAGAACCGCTAAATTTTTATTTTGCAGTTTCGCACTAACTTCAGGATCACGAAGTCGGTCGATCCCAAACTCAAGAGCAAAAGAGGGAAGAGATACTAATACAAGTAGTGCGGCAAAGATTAAATTTTTCATAGACCCATAGCCTAACATCATCCAAAAGGTGCCAGCTACCTTTTGGATCTAAAAAAGTCTGACTTTAGGGAATTTTGAGAGTAGGATGAGTTCCATGAAATCACTATTCTTTCGCGGTATTATTGTCTTTTGTGTTCTCATGGTCGCTACAACGATGATGATGGATGTTTTTAAAACAGAATTTGGAAGTATCGATTATTTCCAAGTGCACGGATTTTTCTTTCTAGTGTTCATCACTTTTTTTCCACGTCTTACTCTATTATTCTCATCTGTGGCCTCGGGAGGAATCCTGTGGTGGCTCGCTCTTATTTTCTGTCCACGAATTCTTGTGGCGACTCTTGCAACGGTTGCCTATTTTCATACCAATCCAATTTTAGTAGTCATGAGCTGGCTCGTAGCTCTTGGTGGAGAAGTCTTTGAGAAGTGGGGACTTAATAATAAGAGAAGTCGATTTGTGTTTCGTACTTATCAGGCGCCGACTGAGACTGGGGCTCCTCAGGGAACACGAATTGATGACAGTGATGTGATTGAAGCGGAATTTACAAAGAAAGACTAAGAGACGATACCAATTTTGAGAAGAATTTTCATGAGCATTTCATGATCTTCTGTGGTGAGTTTGCTTGAGAATTTTTCTTCAATTTGTTTACTATAAAAATCCCACATTTTTTTTCTGAGGGCCTTACCCTCATCAGTGAGAGCGGCGTGAACACCACGCTTATCCATTGGGCATTTTACTTTTTCAATCAGGCCTTGTTCTTCGAGCTTGTCGCAAATACGAGTGACATTAAAGCGCGCGATAAAAACTTTCTCACCTAAATCATTTAATCTCAGAGCACAGCGATCCGCTTGCTCCAGAGTCCAGAGCACATCGTAGGTTTCAAGATTCGGCAGACCTTCGGCCTTCACTGCATCCTCCATGGATTGCTGAAGTCTCTGAAAGGTCTTAAAAAAAGTGGCCCAAGTGCTTGGGCATGTGTTTTCCGACATTTAACTATCTTAAGCGAATTTAGTTGCAATTGCAACTAAAAGGAGTAAAGTTGTTGCAAATGCAACTAAATCGGAGGAATGCATGATACGGTCGATAATTGTTTTAATGATGTTTATCTCTCTAGCAGCTAATGCCCAAACTCAAGAATGGAAGCTTGATCCTAGTCACTCTTCGATAAATTTTACCATTGATCACTTAGTGATCTCAGAGATCACAGGCAAGTTTGATACTTTCACGATGGATGTGAAAACAGAGAAAGTGGATTTTTCAGATGCGACATGGACTGTGCAGATAGAAGCAGGGTCGATTAACACTGATAACGCTAAAAGAGATGAACACTTAAAAGGCTCAGATTTTTTTAACGTCACAAAAAATCCAACAATTAAATTTGTGAGCACTAAATTTGAAAAACAAAAAAGTGGTCAGTTTAAGTTGTACGGTGATCTCACAATGAATGGAGTGACTAAACCAATTGTTCTCGATGCAAAACTTAATGGTGTGATTAAAGATCCATGGGGTGGAACACGTGCTGGTTTGAAAATTTCTGGAAAGCTTGATCGTTATGAATATGGCCTTAAATATAATTCGGCTTTAGACAACGGTGGTCTGGCAATTGGACAAGAAGTGAGACTCATTGGAAACGTAGAGTTAACAAAAGTGGAGAAATAAGATAAAAAAATTCTTAATAGTTTTTACTTAAGAAATCTGAAGTTTTCGAAGCGGAAAAATCTAACAAATTTAGATTTGATCAAAGCAGCTGATGCTATAATCTTTGGCACGCAGATGTAAGATGAGGGGGACTCAATGAATGAGAAAAAAACAAAAATGCCAGTGATCTTTATTGGACATGGTAGTCCGATGAATGCCATTGCAGATAATGGGTTTACTCACGCATTGAAGTCTCTTCCTGAAAAATTTCAAACACCGAAGGCAATCCTTATGATCTCTGCCCACTGGGTTTCTGGTGGGACATTGTTGCAAGGAAGCCTTCATCCAAAAACCATTCATGATTTTGGTGGTTTTCCTCGTGAACTTCATGAAATTCTTTATCCTGTTTTAGGGGATCCAAAACTTGCCAGTGAGATAGCGAAAGAAAAGATAGGAGCGGTCACTGAGGATTGGGGGCTGGATCATGGGACTTGGTCAGTGCTTCGTCATATGTATCCCAAAGCGAATATTCCAGTTGTTCAGATGAGTCTTGATCGCGCTTTTAGTTTTAGAGATCATTATGACCTCGGAAAAAAACTTCATTATCTGCGTGAGCAAGGAGTCTTAATTTTAAGCTCAGGGAATATTGTGCATAATCTCAGAGAGATTCAGTGGCAGGAGAGTGCACCGGCCTTTGACTGGGCCATCGAGTTTGACGATAAGGTTAAGCATGCGCTCGAATCCCAAGACCATGAAATGCTGATTAATATTCTTCAAGAGTTCCCGAAGCTCACAAAACTTGCTCATCCAAGTTATGAGCATTATATTCCTCTTCTCTATACACTTGGTGCAAGTGAGAAGCAGGATCGTCTCACGACGATCTATGAAGGAATTCAGAATGCGACGATCTCTATGCGCTCATTTCTTTTAGGATAGTCATGGAATCTGAAAATGCTTTTAAAAATCTCATTAACAAACAAGTTGTGGAGTTAATGGGCAGCGAAGTCGCGAGTGTCTATCCCAAATTCAATAAAAAAGAATTTAATAAGTTAGAAAAAAACCTAAGTGCTTTGGAATTAAAAGCTCGTGTTCTTCTATTAACAAAAGGTCTTCGCGAAAATCTACCAAGTGAATACCCAGAAGCTTTAAAGATTTTAGTGAAAGTCATTGAAAGAGAAAAGCTCACTGGCTTTCAGCTTTGGCCAATATCGGAATATATTTCTCAATTTGGATTGGATCATTTTGATGCCTCAATGAAGGCAATGTATGTTCTCACTCAAAGATTTACTTCTGAGTTTGCTGTGCGCCCTTATATTCTAAAAAATCATATTCGTGTGATTAAGTATTTTAGCAAATGGGCCACTGATAAGAATGTTCATATCAGACGTTGGGTTTCAGAGGGGAGTCGCCCCATCCTTCCATGGGGAGGGAATATTCCTCTTTTTATTATGGACCCCACTCATACACTCCTTCTTTTAGATAAACTCAAATTTGATGAAGAGTTGTACGTGAGAAAGAGTGTGGCCAACCACTTAAATGATATTTCAAAAAATCATCCCTCTGTCGTGGTTGATGTTTTAAAAATGTGGCAAAAATCTTGTCCTCCCTCTCATCAGCCAAAACTTGATTGGATAAAAAAACAGGCCCTTCGTACTCTGATTAAAAAAGGCGATAAAAAAGCCTTAGAATTAATGGGAGTCACTGGGGAGGCGAAAATCACAATCTCTGAAGTGACTCTGAATCAGAAGAAGTATAAATTAAATGATAAATTAGAATTTCAGTTTGAAGTGACTTCAACATCTAAAACAACTCAGAAATTAGTCATTGATTACGCTATTGATTTTATCAAAAGTAGTGGAAAGAAAAGTGCGAAGGTTTTTAAATTGAAAAGTTTTGATCTGAAGGGAAAAGAGAGTCTCTCCATTCGAAAAGCACACTCTTTAAAACCTATTACAACCATGACTTATTATAAAGGTGTCCATCATCTTTATATTCAAGTGAACGGCAAGAGAATAGCCGAGGTCAATTGGCCATTTGATATTTAGCGAATCGCTTTGAGTCTGTTATAGATTGAATTGGCCTGCGAGAGATTCATCTTGGCCTTAAGAATAAGTCCCACCACATCTCGTTGCGTGATTTTTCCAAGTTTTAATTTCTCACAACCAATGGCCTCTATACTGTCGGTAATTTCAAAAACAGTCTTATGTTGCGGCCATAAATTATCTAAAGTATTCGCTCCACCAGCACAAAGTGGAATAAAGTGATCGATCTTATAGCTACTGCGGTGATTTTTAGGAAGAGTGAATCCCATCCGTCTGTATTGTTCAAAGGCCTGCTCTTTTAATTCAGAAGAAACATCTCGTTCACAATAAGGAATTTGCTCACGGTAGCGGTATTCCGTGGGTGTTGAGCAGAACTCACCCGGAGTTAATTTCGCAATGGGTGACTTAGGATACTCTGGAGCCGCTGCGTAACGAGCATAAGTTAGAGTAGTAGAAAGGAGCATCGTGAGTATTAGGATGTATTTCATATTTGGGTTATACAGGAAATTTAGCTGTGGTTAAGGCAGTTTGAAATACTTACACCCTCCTTAAATATTGAATTACAGGTCCAAAGTGCTAGAATCTTCAAAAAAAGTTTTAGGAGTGCCTATGTCTGATGTCGCTTTGGTGATTAATCCTCGTTCATCTGATCTTGGAGATAATTTTATTGTCCGCCGAGTTCTGCCATTTATGAGTAAGCGAATGGTGGGGCCTTTTATTTTTTGGGACCATATGGGACCTGCTAAATTTAATCATGAAAAAGAGATGAAGGTTCGCGCTCATCCTCATATCGGACTTGCAACGATTACCTATTTATTTGAAGGTCAGATCATGCACCGAGATTCTTTAGGAACTCGTCAGATGATAAAGCCAGGTGAGATTAATTGGATGACGGCAGGATCTGGTATTGCTCACTCTGAAAGAGTTCAGCTAGCAGCTGGTGAAGAGACAACTGTTCACGGGATTCAAGTGTGGGTTGCACTTCCCAAAGAATTTCAAGAAGTTGATCCAAGTTTTTTTCATCATAAAGAAAAAGATCTTCCCATGATTGATGTGAATGGAGCTCAGTTCCGTTTGATCGTGGGTGAAGCCTTCGGCATTACCTCTCCAGTAAAAACTTATTCAGACATGTTTTATCTCAGCTCAAATATCAAAGCAGGACAAGGCTTTGCCTTGAAAACGAAGACAAACCAAGAAGGGGCAGTGTATGTGGCCCATGGTGAGGTTGAAGTGGAAGGAGTTAAATACGGAGAGTCTCAGATGATCTGTTTTAACCCCGAGGCAGAAATTAAATTCACTGCGACTGCTGATTCAATTGTGATGGTTCTTGGAGGAGAGATTTTTCCTGAGAAAAGATTCATCTGGTGGAATTTTGTTTCAAGTTCAAGTGAGCGACTTGAGAAGGCGAAGCTTGACTGGAAAGAAGGGCGCTTTGCCCCTGTGATTGATGAGGAAGAGTATATTCCTCTGCCTGAGAAATAAAAATTGAGGAGTTGTAACTTTTTATCCCTCTAAAACGAAAGACTCCCATATGAAAAAACTGAACCAGCTCTATCATCGACTGACACATTATGAATACTGGCCATTTTGGGCCTTCTATCTTCCAGTATTTATTCTGTGGCCTATTTTAAGCCTTAGAGGCAGATCAATTCTCTTTTTTACTGCGGCCAATCCTTGCATCCCTCACGGAGGAAGTTTTGGAGAATCAAAAATTGAAATCTTGGGACTCATCGATGAGAATTATAAACCAGCGACTTTTAATATTGAGGGAACTCTGAGCCTTAATGCCGTTGAGACTTGGATGAAAAATAAATCTTTAAGCTTTCCCATTGTGGCCAAGCCTGATGTGGGTGAGCGCGGAGATAATATTGAACTTATTCGCAGTCTTCCTCAGCTTGCTGACTACACCATCAAACTTAATCGTCCCTTTCTTCTTCAGGAATATATCAATACTGATTTTGAGGCGGGAGTGATGGTTATTAAAAATATTCATACCGGTAAGTTTGAAATCAGCTCTATTGTGACAAAAGATTATCTTCAAGTCACTGGAGACGGTGTCTCGACTGTTGAAGAGCTCATGAATCAGAGTCACCGTGCAAGCTTTCAAGTGGATCGCTTCCGCGAGATGAATCAATTTCATACAATCATCCCGAAAGGGAAAACTTTAGTCATTGAGCCCATTGGAAATCATAAACGTGGGACGACCTTTATTAATGGAAATCACCTTTTAACTGAAGTCCTCACAAAACATTTTGATGAGATGTCTCAGACCATTCAGGGATTTAGTTTTGGACGTTATGATGTGAAATCAACAAGTGAAACAGATTTTAAACAGGGGCTGGGAATTAAAGTGATGGAGCTTAATGGAGCTTTCTCAGAGCCTGGACATATTTATGATCCCAAGGAAACTCTTTTAATGGCATGGAAAGATCTTGTGATTCATTGGTTTAAACTTGCCGAGATCAGTGGATACAATGCCAAACATGGAGTGCGTCCCACAGGATTTTTCGAATTTGCGAATTTATTTTTTCAATATAGAAACCTTAATCAAACCAAGGTCATTGTATGAGTCAGTTTTATAAAAATCTTTTAGGTAACTATAAAATTGTAGACCTCAGTCAGTATCCAGAGATGGATCAAGGAGAGAAGGGACGCTATCTTCTTGAATCTCATGAGGACTATGAGCTTGTTTTGATGGTGTGGGGAGCAGGACATGAAACTCCCATCCATGATCATCATAAGAGTCACTGCTGGACTAAATTATTGCAAGGCTCTCTGACGGAGAGAATTTATGATAAAGACTGTCGTCTTCTTTCTGAAAATCATTTAGAAAAAAACTGTGTGAACTATATCCAAGAAAAAATTGGTGTGCACCAGATTCTTAATTTAGGAAAGAGTGAAGCAATAACAATTCATCTCTACTCAAATCCCCTTAAGACTTTTCATCTTTTTGATGATCAAACCCAAACTTGGATTGAACAAATTAACGAATACGACCTCATTCCAAAAGAATTATTATGAATAAGCACGATCAAATTTTAGAAACAACTTTTAATCTCGCATCCTCTCATTTAAAAACTCACAGAGTTGGGAAAGCCGGAACTCTGGCCCATCCGCTAAAAGTATTAGAAAAAACGGATTTAGATCTTAAAGCAGAAGGTCTTGGATTGGATGAGCTCGTGCAAGATATGAAAAATTATCTTGATCACACCACGAATACTTTATCTCCTTATTTTATGAATCAGCTTTTCTCAGGTATGAGTCCTTATGCACTGGCCGCAGATTGGCTGGCCTCAATGACAAATACGACCATGGCCACTTATGAGGCCTCTCCGATGGGAACTCTCATGGAGAAAAAAATGGTAGAGAGACTTTGTGCTTTTGCCGGATGGAATGAAGGCGACGGTATTATGGTCACTGGCGGATCAAATGCCAATATGGTGGGCATGCTGATGGCACGAAACACGATGTTTCCTGAAGCTAAAAATGAAGGACTTGTTGGGAAAAAACTCGTGGCCTTTGTTTCTGAAGAGGCCCATTACTCCTTTGATAAAGGGGCCAATCTCATGGGCCTTGGAGTAAATAATATTCGTAAAGTTCCAGCGAATGCAGATGGAAAAATGAAAGTGGAAGTCTTGGATCAAATGATTCAGGCCTCAATTGATAAAGGGGAGACTCCCTTTTTTGTGGCCGCGACCGCAGGGACAACGGTGCTTGGAGTTTTTGATCCACTTAAAGAAATTAAAAAGATCACGGATAAATATAAACTTTGGTTTCATGTGGATGGGGCATGGGGGGGAAGCGTGCTTGCAAGTCCCAAACATCGCCATTTAATGGATGGAATTGAGAGTGCTGATAGTTTGGCCTGGGATACTCATAAAATGCTCGGCACGGGACTTATTAGTTCATTCTATTTAACAAAACATAAAAACTCACTGAGGGCCTCTCATGATGGTGGTGGCGCCAATTATATTTTTCATGAGTCAGAAATGTCTTCTTGGAACCAAGGTCCAGGTTCACTTCAGTGTGGGAGACGAGTGGATTCATTTAAAGTTTGGCTGATGTGGAGGGCACTGGGAGACAATGGTGTGGCCTCATTAGTGGAAACTCTTTTTGAGAAGGCCCAGCTTGCTAAAAATCTTATTTTAAAAAATTCAGAACTTGAACTTCTGTATGATCCTGAGATGCTTAATATTTGTTTTCGCTTTAAAGCGGAGAAAGATTCAAATCGCATCAATACAATCATTAGAGAGACGATTCTTAAAGAGGGACAATTTTATGTGAATATGTCTACTCGTGATAACACGACCTTTTTTAGAATGATCACAACGAATCCAGAGATTGAAACTCATCATTTTGAAGAATTATTTGCATCTATTATAAAAATCGGGCGAGGTCTAAAATGAAAAAGATTGAATCATTTGCAGCTTATTTATGTGCCCTTATCTTTTTTCAGACTTTATTTTTTAAATTCACTGGAGCTCCTGAGTCAGTTTGGATTTTTACCAAGATAGGAATTGAGCCTTGGGGAAGATACGCGTCTGGAGTTTTTGAACTTATGGCGGGAGTGATGCTCATAGTACCAAGACTGCGTCTTCTAGGTGCAACTCTTGCGATGGGAATTATGGGCGGGGCGATTGTTTCACATTTGGCCATTCTCGGGATTGAGGTTCAAGGCGATGGAGGATTTTTATTCTTTCTGGCCGTCGTCTCACTTCTTGCCTCGGGATTTATTGTTCTTCGAAATTTTAATCGAGTGAAAGTCCTCTCATTTTTAGGGGCACTGGCGATTCTTCTTCCTCTTACTGCCATTGCCAAAGATTTTGGAATTCATGGTTATGATGCTGTTTCATATATTGATTCAAATAAAGCAGTGGAAGGGAAACCTGAGTTCAAACTGACTCATGGGGAGACAACTTATCTTTTCTCAACTGAAGAAAATCTGACTAAGTTTAAAAAAAGTCCTGAGAAATATCTTCCGGCCTATGGTGGCTGGTGTGCTTATGCCATGGCCGATGGGGAGAAGGTAGAGATTGATCCCAAAACCTTTAAAGTGATTGATGGGAAAACTTATCTTTTCTATAATGGGATCTGGGGAAATACTCTTCCGAAGTGGAATAAAGATGAGGCAGGTTTAAAGACCAAGGCCGATAAAGAATGGATAAAACTTAATAAATGATTATTGACCTAAGCTTAGATCCAACTCTTTTGTTCCTCGCCATCGTGGTTTCAACCTTTATTGTGGAAGATCCTACAACTTTGGCGGTCTCATTGTTTATTAATAATAAGCAAATGAGTTATGAGATGGGACTCTCGGCCCTCGCCGTAGGAATTTTTTTAGGAGACTTAGGTCTTTATATTTTGGGCTATGGAATTCATCGTGGATTTTTTAAACAAAAAAAAGAATTTCTCACTCCGAGTTTTACCACTGTGGCCCTGGCGCGGTTTATTCCAGGGATGAGGACTATTACTTTTAGTGCCGCGGGATTTAATAATATTGGGATTAAAAAATTCATCATTATTATTTTACCGTCATCAATTATTTGGACTGTTTTGATTTTTAAATTTTCGGAACAGATCTTTTTTGTATTTAGAGATTGGCCTGTGTGGGTGAGTCTGTTAGTGGGAATGGGATTTTTTATTAGTATTAATTATATTGTCAAACGGGTACGTCGCTAATGTTTATTGTCAAAATTGCTCTTATGGGTCTGGTGGTAGGAACTCTTTTAGTTCACCACTTTTTTATTATCTTATTCACAAAAAACGGGGCCCAGCAGTCTGTGATCCTGGCAAAATCTCTCTCTCGTTATTGCCGCATCAGCCTGAAGGTTTTGAGGATTAATGTAGAGACCAATATTACCGCTGTTGATGCTAAGAGCTCGCTGATTGTGAGTAATCATCTCTCTTACACAGATGTGCTTTGTCTCTCGTCAATTTATCCCACTCTTTATGTGACTTCTCATGAAGTGCGAGAGACTCCAGGGCTTGGACTTATTTGCAGACTCTCAGGATGCCTTTTTACTGAAAGAAGAAAATCAAAAAGAAAAGCAGATACAATTGCCAGAGAAATTAAAGAAATTGGAGATTGTCTGAAAGCGGGACTGTCCGTGACGATTTTTCCAGAGGGGACAACTACTAATGGGCAAACGATGCTTCCCTTTAAAACTCCTCTTCTTCAAAGTGCTATTGAGAATAAAACTCCGATTTTTCCGTTATGCTTAAAGTACGAGCGACCTGATATTGTGGCCTGGTACGGGGATATGACCTTCTTGCCACATATGGTTCAGCTCTCAAAAGCGGGATCTCAAAAAATGAAAATTTTAAAGGCCCAAAAGATTAATCCAGAAGAGTTTCCGACACGTCAGGACTTGGGTCTGAAGGCCCAAGAAGTGGTAGGAGAATTATTTTCTGAAACTTGTAACTTTTAACTCAGTTCATACGAATAACTAACACTATGAAAAAGACCACTGACGATCTTATTCAGGTCCTCACAGAAAAGCATACCAAAAGAGCTTATTGGAGACGGCCTCACGTCTTGTTGTCAATTTGGATGGGAATAAATTTAATCTATTTTGCTATGACGATCATTCGTTTTCCTGATCTGGTTTTAAATTCTTCCTACCTTGCCTTGGGACTAGAAGCGGGATGTGCCATTCTCGGCTGGATTCTTTTTACGAAATCTTTAAACAATCCAAAATCATCAAATCTTAATCTCGCTTTATTTTTAGGAATCGTTATCGGTACTTTGAGTTTGGTTTTTAGTTTTGATCACTCCGTTCAACATGAGCGCGCTTTGAGTGTAACATCTGGAGACTGGAGTTGCTTCACTCATACTGTGATGTCGGCCCTTGTTCCTGTGGTCTTATTTGGGGCCTTGATGAAAAATTTTTTTGTAACAAACACGAAGGCGACGTTGAGTTTTTTTACCGTCTATCTTTCAATGATTGCGGTGATGAGTATGGAGCTTAAATGTCATGATCGTGAGTTTTGGCATATGATCTTTGGACATCAATCATCGGTTCTTGGAATCTTTGTTCTTATTCTGGGAGCTTATCTTTTAAAGAAGAAGCTAGCTTCTGCAGCTCCTTAATCGCTCGGTGAATAATCACTTTTACATTTGAATCAGACAGCTCCAACTTCTTAGCAATCTCTTTACTTGAAAAACCTTCAATCTTTGAGAGCATCAAGATCTTTTTTTGCTGCTCCGGAAGAGTTTCAATAAGTACAAGTAGATCTTTATTCTCTAAAAACTCATTTTCATCATCAAAGCTCCAGATCTCTTGAAAAATATCTAAATCTATTCGAGTCATAGAAACCACAAAATCTTTGCGGCGGATAAAATCAATCATCTTGTGTTTAATAATAGAATTGATCCAAGGAAGGAGAGGACGAGTTTCATCAAAACTTTGGTGAGTTTGATGAAAAGTAATAAGCACTTCTTGAGTCACATCATCAAAACTTTGGGCCGGAAAATTATAATAATTTTTAAGTCCTCGGCGCAATTGCTGATGGCAGTGAGTGGCAAGCCAGCTTAAAAGCTCGGCGTAAGCCCTTGAGTCTCCCTTATGGGCGAGTATTAATAGATCCACCGGTTGGGTGTAAGTCATTCTAAAATGGTAGATGACTGTCTAGTTTCTGGCCCTAAAAAACTTACATCTCTTGACCATTTTAACCCAAAAAGATACTTCCATTCTCCAGTTCACCTTAAGGAGTCTTCCATGTTTAAAGTTTTAGCTATCTCTTGCGCACTTTTTTCAGTTTCAGCATTTGCGATGAAAACGGCACCCACAGTTAATCCCTTAGTTCGTCGTTCAAATTTTGTGATGAAAAGAGCTGTGGATTTTGAAGGAATTGTAAAACTCTCTGGATGTTCTGGATCAATTATTCGTTTTAAAGGGGCCCCAAAAACTAATAAGGCGATCGTGATGACGAACGGTCACTGTCTTCCGGTGACATCTCCAAAACAAGTGATTGTGAATAAACCCACTAAGCTTGGAGCGAGTGTTGGTTTCTTTGATGGTAAGGCCGCTCTTCACCGTCTTCCACTTAGCAAAGTTATCTACGCTACGATGAAAGATACTGATGTGACTTTTTATGAAGGCACACTTTCTTATGCAGAAATTGAAGATCAATTTAAAACTGAAGCGTTCACTCTGGATGATTCAATCGTGAGACTTGGAACTGCAATCACGATTGTTTCTGGATACTGGGAAACAAGTACAAGTTGCGAAGCAGAGGCGATTGCTCCTGTTCTTCGTGAGGATGCTTATACTTGGAGAAACTCAATTCGTTATTCATCAAAGTGCATGACGAAAGGGGGATTTTCAGGATCACCAGTGATCGAAGTGAATACACGTACAATTGTAGGAATTCATAATACAGGAAATAACGGCAAGCTTGATTGCTCGGATATGAATCCTTGTGAGCAGGATGAGTCAGGAACCGTGATTTTTGACGTTCCAAACCGTCGTTACGCTCAACAGGTACACCAGTTCTATGACTGCTTAAATGACAAATATGAGATTGATATTACTGTTGATGGATGTTCTGTAGCAAAGCCGTAAGGATTTATGCTATAATAACCTCACTTATCCGGGGGTGCCCAGGTTTCGACAGGGAACTAGAAGGATTGAGTGCGTGCAGAGGTTGATCGAAGGCCTCTTAAAAATCGATCACATTTTAATCGGCAACGATTATGCAATGGCTGCTTAATTAGTTTTTAACTAATTGGTACCTGAGGGGCCAGCACCGATAACAAAAAGCTGGTAAAGACGATGGCAGATCGTCCGTAAAATAAACTGCAAAGAGATCAGGTGTGGTTACTCTTTAAAAGCTACGACTGTTTGTTGGTCCAGTAAAAATCAAAAATAGTGTTTGTGCTAACTCACATCCTACGCACGTAGGACTCTCTGCTGGAAGGTTTTTTGGACGTGGGTTCGATTAATGAAGTCGACTTCACTCGTGAGAGTGAATGATTAAAGGATGCTCAAACGGCGAAAGCTAAGGTCACTGTCGTTGTGACTAAGCTAACACCGTCGGGTGAATCGGAAACGAGTCAGCCCGCTAGAGACTCATAGGCTCCTAAAACAGAAATGTAATGGAGTACTAGGATGGAGAAATCCATAAACGCATCCCATCTGTTTTGCAGATGAAGGAATAGTCCGGGCCAAATGAAAATTTGGATTAGACCGTCCCACCACCTCCACCAACGACAAAATTTAAAAGCCTCCGTAAGGGGGCTTTTTTATTTTCCCTGAGCTAGACAACCATAAACAACTATCGGATGCTTAAATCTATGAACGAATTTATTCTTTATAATACTGATGATGGCAAAGCTGAAATCAAAATTATCCTTGATAACAATTCTCATACAATTTGGCTTAGTCAAAAACAGATGGCCGAGTTGTTTGATGTCAGCGTTAAAACAGTAAATGAACACATCATTAATATCTACAAAGAATTGGAACTTGAGGAAGGCTCAACTATCCGGAATTTCCGGATAGTTCAACGAGAAGGGTCAAGAGAAGTTGAAAGAGAGATAAGTCATTATAATCTCAAACTTATTCTTTCTGTTGGCTATCGTATAAGTTCATCACGAGGGACCCAGTTTAGAAAGTGGGCCACTAGTACCTTAGAAGAGTATTTAGTTAAGGGCTTTGTGATGAATGATGAGAGACTCAAAGATCCCCAAGGATGGGATTATTTTGATGAACTTCTTGAACGCATCAGAGATATTCGTGCGTCTGAAAAAAGATTTTATCAGAAAGTAAAAGATCTCTTTTCGCAAACCAGTGTTGATTATGATTCAAAAAGTGATTTAGCTAAAAAGTTTTTCCAAACCATTCAAAATAAACTTCTTTATGCAGAAACAGGTATGACAGCTGCAGAATTAATTTTTAGTCGAGCAGATGGAGACAAACCTAATATGGGCCTGACTTCATGGAAAGGAGATAGAGTTCGTAAAGGTGATATAGAGACTTCAAAAAATTATCTCGTTAAAGATGAGATCTCTAATCTCAATCGTCTTGTGACAATGTTTCTTGATTATGCTGAAGATAAAGCCGCGCGAAAACAACAAATCAAAATGGAAGAATGGATCGAGCAAACAGATAAATTCCTCGCTTTCAATGAGCGGGCCGTTTTAACTGGTGCGGGTTCAGTTAGTCATGATCGAATGACTAAATATGTAGATAAAGAGTACGAAAGATTCGCAGAGAATAGAAAAATTCTTGAAAGTAAAATTGCTGAAGATGAGTTTAGTAAGGAAGTGGAAGTTTTGATTAAGAAGAAAAAATAATAGGCATGTTCATTTACAATATTCACCTAACTACCAATTTTTGGTAGTTAGGTGATAAATTTTGGTAGTTGTTTTCTATGTAAGAGCAAGAAAATATTGAGATAGAGGTGGTTCCCACCACCTCCACCATTTCTCGTGATACTAACTACTATGTTCATTAGGGAAGCTTGAATACAGGTATATTAGTACTTCCTTTATTCTCAAACCCATTTAAAACTTTTTAACTAATTCAAATTTTATCTTTTGTGAGATTGATTAAGGCTTGATAGTAATCTTTATATTTGCTATCAAGCCCAAAAAAATCAAGCGACTTTATCTGACCTGAGTTGTTGTGGTTTGTAAAATTTGCATCCCATCCCATCTAGACAAGGTTCCGGGTCTATTTTACTAAGGTCAATTTTAACAAAGTACGATCGTTCAACTCCCAACTCTAAAATGCTTGCCTGACATTGTTGGCCTGTTTTTAAATCCGTTCCTTCACTTACGGCGTGGAACTCAATCCTTTGTACATGACCTTTGTATTCTGATTCAAAAATTTCATGAAGCGTTCTAAGTGTTAACTGATTGAGAATTTCAGTGTAAAATATTTTCACATCTGATTTCGGAAGTTGTTTCATTTGGATTTCGTCTTTAGATGCAATGTACTTTGCTTCAGACAAAAAGTTAAGGTCCTCAGTCAAAGGGAGTGTCGTTTTTACTTTTAGCACCATTGAACCGGGAATATATTCCCGAAAAATTTTTCCTAGTGCAACTCCACATTTAAGTTGCTGATTTCAG
>DZBG01000147.1 GCA_022729855.1 Bdellovibrio sp. | reverse complement strand
ATTATCTATTGGAAATCCTTATTGGGCGAAAGAATTTAGATGCGTAGGCCCTGTCACAATCTGTGACCGCAAATCATCTAACTCATCAGAATTACAATAAAACATGAAGTCATCTGGAAACCTCTCCAAGTTTCTTTTCACGGCCTGATTTAATACCTTCGTCTCAACGCCATAAAGTTCAGCTAAGTCGCTATCAATCATGATCCGTTGGCCACGGAGTATAAAAATCATTTTCTCAATTTTTATAGGAATAGAATTTTGATCCATAAACATCTCTCTTTTGAAATGAAGTGGATCACTTATCACTGAAAAATATCTAGTCTCAATTTGAATGTTAATAGGGTCAAAAGAAGTTCACTTTTGAATTAGATCCAAAAAAGAACGCCTGAGATCACAATCCCAGACCAAACTAAATAGACAATACAATGTCCCATAATATCTTTAAGCTTTAATCCTGCCATTCCTAAAAGTGGCAGGGCCCAGAATGGTTGAATCAAATTGGTCCAAGCATCTCCCCAGGCTAAGCTCATCGCTATTTTTGCCGGATCAACTCCCAAATCTTTGGCGGCCTTAAGCATAATCGGTCCCTGTACCACCCATTGTCCTCCACCTGAGGGAACAAAAAAGTTCACAATTCCACCAGAGAGAAAACTCCAGAGAGGAAGGGTCCGTTCAGTAGAAATACTGACAAATAATTGTGAGATCTGATCGGCGAGTCCCGAGTATTGCATCAGCCCCATGATTCCGGCGTAGAAAGGAAATTGAATCACGATCGAGCTCGCAAAACCGAAGGACTTATTAAGAGAGTTGATAAATCTTTTAGGTGTGCCATGAAGAAGGAAGGCGAGAAAAAGAAAAATCATATTCACGCGATTAATATCGAGTGAGACACCTTTAATAAACCCATCAATCAGAATGACGAGAAAAAAGAGAAAGAAAATAATATTAAAAAATTTTTGATTTTCGATTTTCTCAGCGAATGTACTAATGAGAGTTGTCTTCTCCTCCTCTACTTTCAATTCAGGAACTTCAATCTTCTCATCAGTCCTCATCATCAGTGCCAGAATGGGCATAGTGACTAAGAAGATTCCAATAATGATTAAGTTCCAATTCGCAAAGATAGTTTCAGAGAGTGGAATTTTCAAATCAGGATAAACGCGAGTGAGAATCTCATCTCCTCCAGCAATCTTCAGTGGAATAGAACCCGAGAGTCCTCCATGCCAAACTAAAAACCCTGAGTATGCGGTGGCAATGAATAATCCAAAAGAGACCCGTTTAAGTTTCTGGGCCAGCTTCAAAGCAAGAACACCTGAAACAATCAGACCAAATCCCCAGTTGAGCCAGCAGAAAACAAGCGAGAAAAAACTAAGAAGCAGAAGCGCCTGCTTTTCATTTTTAACCGGAGAGATAAGTTGCTTAAGAAATGAATTTACCAGTGGAGTTGAGGCCAGCATGTGTCCTGAGATCAGAACAAATACCATTTGCATGGCGAAAGCATTCAATGACCAAAAATCTTTTCCCCAAAAACTCACCAGTTCAGTCGGAGAATATGGAGTTAAAAAGAGAGATGAAACAAAGACGAGAAGTGTCAAAATAAGACAAAACATAAAAGCATCAGGCAAATAGGCCTCACAAAGCCTAGTAAAAAACCTAATTATTGTCTTCATCGTTCACCTCTTGGAATGTATTTGATAATCTTATCAAGTTTGAAAATGAATACTAAGTAAAATAAGGAGTCGATATGGCAGGTTTTGATAAAGTTGTTAAAACCTATGATGAAGCACTGGCAGGGTTAACTGATAATATGCTTCTCATGGTTGGTGGCTTTGGTCTTTGCGGAATTCCAGAGAATTTAATTAAAACTATCTACGATAAAAATGTAAAAGGTCTCACTTGTATTTCAAATAATGCAGGAGTGGATGGATTCGGCCTTGGACTGCTCCTAGAAAAAAAACAAATCAAAAAAATGATCTCATCATACGTGGGAGAGAATGCTCTCTTTGAAAAACAAGTTCTCTCAAACGAGCTTGAACTTGAACTCACTCCTCAAGGAACACTGGCCGAAAAAATTCGCGCGGCCGGAGCTGGTATCCCCGCTTTCTTTACTGCCACAGGATATGGAACTCAAATTGGCAGTGGTAAAGATGTAAAAGTCATCAATGATCGCCCTTATATCTTGGAGCACGCTTTTCCAAAAGCTGACTTCTCTCTAGTGAAAGCTTGGAAAGCCGATCGTTACGGAAATCTTGTCTTCAGAAAAACGGCCATGAATTTTAATCCCATGATTGCGATGGCAGGAAAAATCACAGTGGTAGAAGTGGAAGAGATTGTGGAACCAGGTGAGCTTGATCCAAATTTTATTCATGTCCCAGGAATTTATGTGAACCGCCTTATCAAAGGTAATTTTGAAAAACGTATTGAACAAAAAACAATGAAGAAATAAGCGAGAATAAATATGGCACTCTCAAGAGAGCAAATTGCTCAAAGAATTGCAAAAGAACTTCAAGATGGATTTTATGTGAATCTTGGAATTGGTATCCCGACTCTAGTTGCAAACTATATCCCTCAAGGGATGGAAGTGATGCTTCAATCTGAAAATGGAATTTTAGGCATGGGAGAATTCCCTACTGAACAAACTATAGATGCTGACCTTATCAATGCTGGTAAACAAACAGTCACAGTTATCCCTGGTGCGGCCTTCTTCTCATCGGCTGATTCATTTGCCATGATTCGTGGCGGACATGTGGACCTCACAGTTCTTGGGGCCTTTGAAGTAGATTCAACTGGTGCCCTTGCTTCTTGGATGATCCCTGGAAAACTTGTGAAAGGAATGGGCGGGGCCATGGATCTCGTGGCCGGAGCACAAAATATTATTGTGGCCATGTCTCATGCTTCAAAAGATGGGGCATCTAAAATTTTAAAAAAATGTTCATTGCCGCTCACTGGTGTGAACTGTGTGAAAAAAGTTGTGACGGATCTTGCAGTCCTTGAGCTTATCGATGGGAAGTTTCATCTATTAGAGAGAGCACCAGGGGTGAGTGTTGAAGAGATTCAAAAACTGACGGAAGCGGAATTAGTGATTAAAGGAAATGTGCCTGAGATGGTATTTGGATAAAAAAAAACCCCTTCAAGAGGGGCTTTTTTATTTATGGTCTTTTAAGACAAAGAACAGAAAGTGATGTGACATACTCTCTTACACGACGAGATTTTTTATAGAAATCAATCTTTAGCTTATTGGCCTCAAAAACAATCTCTTTTCCAATCTCAACTTCTTTTTCCTCAACGACACTTTCATCAGAGTAATCATCCTCACCTTTCATGGGATGATTTAACTGAATCAAAGTCGCTAGGGCCTTACTGTCACTGATTTTGCGCGTTCTAATATTTAATCCGAAATTTACACCGTCAGTAAAAACTCCACACTCAGACAAAGAGACCTTTCCATTATCAAGAATAATATTTGGAATACTAGGGGCCTGACAAGGATTGAAATCTGCCGTGCTTACAACTTTTGGATTTCCACCAAAAAGATTTGTTTTTACAGTGTCAACTTTTGCATTTAAAGAACACTCATACTTTACATCTTCGGCCATAACCGAGAGAGATAAAATCGCAAGTAAAATTCCAAATGTCGTTTTCATAAAAGTCGCCTTTTGTTACAAGATCTTTAGAAAAGGTGGGAGAGCAATGAATGCTCTCCCCTTTTAATTATCTGTAATGTTTCCAGTTTACATCTAGTTTCGGTGAGATCTTAGCAAGTTCTCTTAAGTAATACTTTCTATTTTTTCTATCATTAAGGATACCACGAGCTACTAGAGTCGCTGAATGCTTAGCTAGAGTTGCTGCTAAGTCATCGTAGTTTCTTTGTGAATCACCTTTTAGTGTTCCTTGACGCTTAGACTCATCGTAAACTTTTTGAAGCTCAGCTACTGCTGTTCTTGCTACTTCGTTTGTTTTAGTCCACTTCATACGTGTTCTGATAGAAGCGACTACTGAATCTTCAATCATTGAACCAAGTTTAGCAAGACGATCTTGACGAGACTCATTTCCAGAGTTCGAGATCTCACCAGTTGCTAGACCATCAAAGTATCTTACGATTGCCATGCTTGGAGCATCAGAAACTCTGATCTCAAAAGCTTTACGGTGAATTGTTCTTCCGGCCATCTTAACATTGATCACACCAGAGATTTTCCCTTTAGCAATAACATCTAGAGGATCTAGTTTGTTAGTTGTTAAAGATACTGAGCGAAGTGACTGAGCAGCAATTGGCTCGATGTCTTTATCTAGAGCTTTACCAGCACCGTCGATGAAAAGTTCAACTTGAGCTGTAGACGGAGCAGAAACTGAAGCCGGGTTCTCAAGATCTACTACTAGGTTAAGATCCCCAGTTAAGTAGTTAAGGCTTCCGTTGATGCGCTTAACTTCAGCATAGTCATGAAGAGTAATTCTCTCATTCTTGCGAACGATAAGTGGTTTTGCCACTTCAGCTAAGTTACCTGGGTTCACGATATTCATAGCAAGAGAGATTTCTTCTTGAGCGAATTTATCGTTAGAGATCATACCAAGAACATTTGATACATAGTTTTTCTTATCAAGAGCTGGTGCAGAGAATACGTATCCTTGAGCATTAGCAATAACATCTTGAGAGTTATCAAAGATCATTGTTACTGGGCGAGAAACCTCACCAAGGTTAGAAACAGAGAATTGAACTCTCAGCTCTTCCCCTGCGCGGAACATATTATCGTTTACTGAACCAATTAGCTCTGCAGAGTTAAGTTCAACAACCGAGTTTGTTTCAAAAATATTCATTAAACGGTTGAAGCTATCTTCGTACATTTTCTTAACCACTTCTGCATATTTCTTAGCAGATTGGATTTGGTATTGCTTATTATAAGCTTCGCGACGAGCTGTTTGGTTAGCTACGTCTTCACCCATCATACGACCGATGATTTTAGCTGTTGCATATTTATCAAGACCTTCAGAGTTATAAGCTTTAGATGCATATTGTTTCGCATAGAAACGGTCATAAGCAACTTTGAATCCGTTAACATAAATATTTTCAAGCTCTTTTACTTCTGAGTCAGAAAGCTTCACACGTTTAGTTTCAGTTCTGTATCCTGTCCTGTCCGAGCACCTATGACACAAAATCGGTCTTAATTTAAGTCAATAAA
>DZBG01000146.1 GCA_022729855.1 Bdellovibrio sp. | reverse complement strand
TATTGCATGCTCCCTCATATGGATGAAGGTTGGCAAATGAGGACACGCCCTAATAGGGGAAGTTTTAATTCTTCAGTCATTCTAAGACTATTATAGGCCAAGGTCAGGGCAGAGAGTTACTTGTATTTAATAATAATAACTTAAAGATCTAAGAGACCGAAAATTAATGCGCCGCCACTTAAAATGAGTAAATTCATACCTCTGGCCTAATCACCTCACGCTGTGCTAAGTTGCCGTGGTCATACATTTTTTACATATTTCACACTCGCTCGTCAGCAATAAAGCATGGCGGGCTTAATATATAACCCTGGAGGAAATATGATCTACGAAACAGCGTACATCGTGCGCGCTGATGCTGCTGAAGAAGCAGTAACAGCAATCAAAAATTCCGTGCTTGAAACTCTTAAAGAGTTCGGTGCAGAAGTTCTCGTCAATGATTCATGGGGTGTTAAAACTTTTGCTCAGCCAACTGAAAATGGCATGAAGAAAGGTGCTTACCACTACGTGATGTACAAGTCTGACGGTAAAGTTAACGCTGAACTTGAACGTAAATTCGGTATTAACGAATCAGTTATGCGTTTTCTAGTTATCAAACTTGGTGATGACAAAAAACAATCTGAAATCATTAAAAACTACAAAAACCCTAATCACGCTAAAGCAGTTGATGCTGATGCAGCAGATGAAGAAGGCGGATTTGGTGGTGGAGATAAAGAAAAACGCATGCACTCTAAAAAGAGATCATGTTATTTCTCTGCAACTAAAACAGTTCCAGATTGGAAAGATCCAAAATCTTACTCATGGTTAGTTAACGAGTTCGGAAAAATTTCTGCTGCTCGCGTAACTGGTTTGACTCCAAGATTCCAACGTTCTGCGAACGCTGCTATTAAGCGCGGTCGTAACATGGCCCTTATTAGCTATATCTCAAATGAGATTGCTTACTAAGGTTAGGGATTGAGGAATCATATGAGTTCGGATGTAATGCCTAACCCACAATTAAGCTTTGGACGTCTGGCCCTTTTGGGTCTGTCTTCTGTCGTATTGTCGGCAAGTTTCATTATGTCTATTTTCGCTCCATTTCCTGTGGCCCTTTCTGTCATTATGTACGGAAGGACTAAGGGATATGCAGTAGGACTCGTAGGTGCCGCACTCTGTTTTTTGATAACAAGTTTGCTTTTTAAAGAGCAAGTATTGTTTGGTTTTTATCTCTGTGTCCTACTATTTGGATTTGGAATTGCTGAAATCCTTAATCGTAATGTGAAACCAGTTAAAGGTCTCGTGATCTTTGGTTTAAGTTTCCTTACTCTTTTGGGTGTTCTTGGAACGACTTTTGTGAAAACTCAAAACGTTTCTGTTGAAGAGTATATTGTAAAACAATTAGAGCAGAGTGGTGACAGGTTAGAGGAACAAAAAAAGCTAATCCAAGAAAGTGAAGGCTCAAATATTGAAGCTTTGGCGATGCTTGATAACCCTAAGCTTTTGGCGAAGGAATTTATTAAGACGTTTCCAGTTTATATATTTATCGGTGTCTTTATTATGCTTTGGTTTAATACTTTTATGGTTCTAAAAAGTAGGAGACTACTTTTTGCAGGAAATGATTACGCTCATTCTGAGCATGATCTCCTGCGCTTTCAAGTTCCTTTTGCATGGGTGCCTCTTTTAATTATTGGCCTTGTTCTGGCGATTTGGGGTGGAGATATTGGACCGGCTTGGTTAGAAGTTGCTGGTTTGGGTATTGTAAAATGTCTCGGACTTTTTTATTTCTTTCAAGGCTTCGGCATACTGAGTGATTTGTTAAGCTTTCTTGGAGTTCTTGGGTTTTGGAGAAGCATGATGGTTATGTCGGCTATATTACTTAGCCCATCACTAATTGCTGCTGCAGGACTTTTTGATAATTGGTTCGAATTTAGAAAGTATTTTGTTAAAAAAACTAAAAATGATTAATTAGGAGATATTTATGAAAGTTATCCTTATTGAGAAAGTTAAAGCACTAGGAAATATTGGCGAAATCGTTAATGTTTCAGCTGGTTTTGCTCGTAACTTTCTTGTACCGAAAAAATTTGCTCTAGTAGCAGATGAGAAAAGCACAAACGCAATTCAAGATAAGCAAAAAGCTCTTGCTAAAAAAGTTGCTGAAGAGAAAAATGCTGCTGAATCTCTTAAAAAGAAAATTCACGGAACAACTCTTGAACTTATCCGTAAAGTTGGAACTAACGGAAGACTTTTTGGTGCTGTAACAAACACTGAAATTGCAAAAGAACTTGAAACTAAAGGTATCACTGTTGAAAGACGTATGATTACTATTGAAGGTTCAATTAAAGCTCTTGGAACATACAATGTTAAAGCTAAATTCTTTAATGATGTTGTAGCTGAATTCCAAGTTAAAGTTGCGATCGATGCAGCTCAAGCAGAAGAACTTAAACGTCTTCAAGCTGAAGCTCAAAAACGTAACGCTGATAAGAAAAAAGCAAAAGCTGACGCTGAAGCTGCTCTAAAAGCAGAAGCAGAAGCTGAAGCACTTGCATCTGCTGAATAAGAACTAAAAAGTTCATTCTATAGAGGAGAAGGTCGTTAAGACCTTCTCCTTTTTCTTTTTTTAAGAGCGAGGAAGAATGAGTCGTCCCAATACTCCTGAAATGCCCCATGATATTCAAGCTGAGAAGGCCCTCTTAGGTTGTCTCCTTATTGATAATCATAGTTTTGATGAAATCTCAGATATCAATCTTGTATCTGAAGATTTCTATCATCCGCAGTACGGAAGTATTTTTGCAGCGATTAAAGAACTTCATATCGAGTCTAAGCCTTTTGATATCGTTACAACTACTTCAAAATTAAATGATCAAGGTAAGCTTGAGCGTATTGGTGGCCAGACAACTCTTGTGACAATCTGTGAAGACATTGGAACTTCGGCCAATGTTCAACATTATGCTCGATTAATTAAACAGAAATCCGTTCTCAGAGACGTTGTGAGAAATGCTTCACGTGTTATTGAATCTGGAACAAACTTCATTGGTAATATTGAAGATTTTCTTAGTGATGTGGAGTCGAGTTTTTTTAAACTAACTAATCAAACTAAGAGTAATAAAATGGTCTCTCTTAAAGAGGCCCTTTATGAGAACTTAAAAGAGCTTGAGAAGCCGGCACGTGCCAAGGGTGAACTCTCAGGTCTCTCTACTGGTTTTCCAACTCTAGATAAAAGACTTCTAGGTCTTCAGCCCGGTCAGATGGTGATCGTGGCTGCTCGTCCCGGAATGGGGAAAACAGCACTGGCACTTAACTGGGCCATCAATTCAGTAAAGATCTCTGGTCTTCCTGTGGCGGTTTTCTCATACGAGATGATGTATCCCGAGCTTTCAATGCGTCTTCTCGCTTCAGAATCAGGTGTTGATTCAAGAAAGCTTCGTACTAAAGATTTTAATGAAATGGATCTTAGAAATATTTCTGTCGCTATTCAGCGCCTATCGAATCTTCCGATTATGATCTCCGATTCAGGTGCCATCACTTTGATCGATATCCGTTCTTACTGCCGTAAGATTAAAGCGGAAAGAGGTCTAGGAATGATTGTGATCGATTACCTTCAGCTAATGCAACCCCATGTGAAAAAACCTCAACGTGAGCAAGAGATTGCCGAGATTTCACGTGGTATTAAAATGCTCGCTAACGAACTTCAAGTTCCTATCGTGGCGCTCTCTCAGCTTAACCGTTCTGCTTCATCACGCTCAGATCGTCGTCCTCAGCTTCAGGATTTACGTGAATCAGGATCACTAGAGCAGGATGCGGATATTGTGTGTTTAATTCACCGTGAAGATTATTACGATGAAAACACTGCCAAGAAAGGTATTGCGGAAATTATCATCGCGAAGAACCGTGCCGGGGAAGTAGGGACAGTTGAACTTGCTTGGCTTGGATCTCAGACTAAGTTTGTGGAAATCGAAGGCCATCGCCAGCCAGAAAGCTAAGGTTAGTTCATGAGTGCCGTATCTTACTTTCACTGGAATAAGACGGAAATTCTTAAATGTACTGAGCCTCGTTCTGCGTTTATCTATTACACAGATTATCGTTTAAATCTCCTGACTGCCCATTATGAGGCAGTAGGGATGGATAAGCTATGCCGCGAGCTGGCCGAGATTAATATCACTGATTATAAGACCTCTCCTTACGTCGCTCATTTTTATTATGAAGCAGGTCTCTATTTATTGGGAATGAAAGACAGGCTTGATGAAGATACACCTTTGGCCATGGTCATTGATTATGGTGAAGCCCATTACTTATCTAAAAAACGGTTCAAAGCACCAGCTCGTCCTTTTGATTTAAAATATCTTCAAGGGCCACTTTATTCAGACTATAAAAAACAATTTCAAAAAGTTTCTGAGCATCTTTTAAATGGGGATTGCTATCAAGTGAATCTCACTCATTCTTATGAATATTTTTATGATCGAACTATCCAGAGTGAGGAGTGGATAGACAAATTTTTTAGTTCACCCAAACTTTCGCCTTATGCTCATTTAACTCATATTCAAGAGTCTGAACAATTGATCCTTAGTAATTCACCAGAGTGCTTAGTTCAAAAATCAGTCAGAGGGGATGAACTCTTTGCCATGCCAATTAAAGGGACACTACCTTTAAAGGACTTCGCAGACTTTGATAAAGCATGGAATGAATTAAAAAATTCTATTAAAAATGAGGGTGAACTTTTTATGATCACCGATCTCGTTCGCAATGATTTGAATTTTTTGAGTGGCGGAAAGTGCTCAGTCGTAAATTTAAAAAAACCACTAGTCGTTCCGGGTCTTCTTCATCAGTATTCAGTGATCGCGGCTCCAATTAATAAATTTCAAGACATCTATTCAACCCTGCTTGCCTTATTTCCAGGTGGAAGTATTACTGGAGCACCTAAAAAACGCGTAATGGATTATATTCAGCAAATAGAATTGAATCCACGTGGAGTTTATTGTGGTTCCACACTTCTCATGTTCGAAAAATTCAGTGGGTTTAATATCAATATCCGTACTGCGGAAATTTCTCTTCTCGATCGCCACTTAAAACTTGGTGCTGGTGGAGGAGTGACACTAAAAAGTAAGGCGGCTGAGGAGTTTTTGGAGATGAAATCCAAAGCTGACAGCTTTCTAACACTGTTCAGATAGTGTTCAGGGGCTACGCATCTAATTTGAATTAGTTTTCGGCCACTTACGGCCCAG
>DZBG01000047.1 GCA_022729855.1 Bdellovibrio sp. | reverse complement strand
AGCTGACTTTTGGGGGAATCTCGTAGGGGCGTGTACCACTTTAGGGACAATATCTCCGTGTGTTGATTTAAGCTTGCTGACTATAATCCAAAATTAATCCAGCAACACAGACCATGAAAAAATTACTAGGCCCGAAGGATCAACATCCCATCTCCATAAGAGAAGAATCGATATTTTTCCTTAATGGCGGTTTCATAAAGCTCGAGTGCCTTCTCACGTCCAATTAAAGCACTCACAAGCATAAGAAGAGATGATTTAGGTAAATGAAAATTTGTCACAAGAGCGCGAATTGAATGCACTTCTTTTCCTGGGTGAAGAAAAATACTTGTCCCTTGAAGATCAGCATTGGCACTCACCTTCTCACCATCCCATGAACTCTCAAGAGTTCTCAGCGTTGTTGTTCCCACAGCGACGAGATTGTGACGATTATTCTGAATGATTTTTAAGTTCTCAGGAGTGATTGAATAGAACTCTTCATGCATTTTATGCTCAAGAAGATTTTCTGCTTTAACCGGCGCAAAGGTCCCAGCTCCCACGTGAAGAGTGACAAAGGCCAATTCATGATTTTTTTTAAGACTATTTAAGAGAGTTTCAGAAAAATGCAGCCCGGCCGTTGGTGCCGCCACGGAGCCCACTCCACTCGCAAAAACAGTTTGATACGTTTGCTTATCAAGCTCATCAGACTCTCCTCCACGTATATAAGGAGGAATAGGTATTTTTCCAATAGTTTCTAAAATATCTAAAAGCTCATCACTTGATTTATTAAAACGCACAAGAAAAGTCCCGTCCCCTTGAACTGACTCAACTACTGCACTTAACTCACCAAAATGAAACTCATCACCAAGTTTTCTTTTTCCACTGGCCTTAATCATGGCCGGATAAAGATGATTTTGATGAAGCAGCGAGAGAATAAAAACTTCCGCTTCTCCTCCAGAGGTTTTATTCCCCCTGAGGCGACAAGGAAAAACCTTAGACTGATTAAAAACCAAAGCAGAATTTTCAGGGAGATACTTGTTGATCTCAGAGAAAGTCGTATGAATCACAACTCCCGTGCTCTGATTATAGACCATTAGCCTTGATGAGTGGCGATCTGGCACAGGTCTGTCCGCAATCAGCTCATTTGGGAGGTTAAAATCATAATTTGAGAGTAATAGGTCTTTCATTTTTTATCTACGTCTCCATCCAGGAGACGTCCCTTAGGCTGCCTACGGCAGGATAAAAAATAGCATCATGCTATTTTTTTCACTACTTATAGACAAATGGTGGCTTAAAGGTAGGATTAACATAGAAGGTGGTTTTTGATGAGAAAAATCCTATTATCGGCCCTATTTTTGGTCCTCACGACTGCAAGCTTTGCTCAAGATTCCAGTGAAGAGGCGATTATTCTTAATCAAGAAATGGCATTTTTGCGTGAAGACGCTGAAAATCCAGAAGTTTTCCTTCCTCAAGCAGCGCTCAATAATATCAAGGCACGTGAAATTAGCTCAGGCGATAAGCTAGATCTAGATCAGTTCTTTTTTGGTGAGGATAAAGTACAGACCAAGGCCGCGGGGCCCCGTCGTCGTGCGGCTGAGTAAAAAACTAGGCCAGTCCAAATTTCTGAACAAGTCCCATTAGTTTTTCCATCACTTCATCAATCATTTTTTTAACCGCTTCAAACATAGAGTATGTTTGAACACTCTTAAGCATCTCGGCCATCAGAGTTTGAAGAATTTGAATGATGGGACCAAGATTTAATTTTTTAATCACGAGATCAAACCAACCAAAGGCTGCTTCCACATCTTTCCCCTTCACTACGTATAACGGATTTGTGTGTTTCGTTTTTTTCTTAGTCATGAACGAAGCTCCTGTGAAACAGAATCAACCATTTTTGTAAATTGAGTCTGAAGGTCTTTATACTCAGCAGATTTATAATCAAAAACTGATTTTCTCCCTGCGAGGGATTTCCCGAACTGAACTTTGTTTGTAAATGGCTCAAAAACAACTGCTTCACCTAGAGTTTCGCGAATCATCTCTAGATCAGATCCAGCTTGTTTTCTGCGTGAATCAAAAAGATTTGGAATATAGCCTAAGTTCTTTGGAACTGAAGTAATTCCCATCTCATCGATATCATCAACCACTTGAAGAATATTTTTTAAACCTTGCTCAGAGAATCTATCTGGCACGAATGGATAAAGAACTCCATCACAAGCACAAAGAATATTCACAACTAAAAGACCAAGAGTTGGTGGTCCATCAATCACGATCACATCATACTGAGAGCGAAGATTATATTTTTCAATAAAACGCTTCAGGATCAACTGTCTTGGAGCATTGATTCCCGCCACCGTTAATTCAAAGCCTGAAAGCTCTTGTCCGCTTGGAAGTAGATCAATACTCATTCCAGCACTTGTCGTATAAGTCTTAATCACATCATGAGGCATAACATTCGTATGAAGGGCCTTAAGCTCTTTAATTGAATTAATAAGCAAATGATGAATATGATAATTATCTTCTGATTCAAAACCAAAGAGAGATGAGAAGTTAGACTGAGGGTCCATATCTAGACACAAAACTTTCTTCCCTTTGTGGGCAAAAGCGTGTGCAAGATTAAAGGCCATGGTCGTTTTACCCACTCCGCCTTTCTGATTCATGAGGGCTATAACCTTACCTGAATTTTCGTCATGATTTTCAGTCGAACCAGTAGGTCTTGATAAGAAATTAAACATGAGAGATCTCCTCGTGAATATGCCAACAGTTTTGGTCAAGTGACCCAGACCCCAAAATTCTCCCTCTCATAAGACTCTTTGTAAACCATGGAATTTATAAGATTTCATGAAGGCACCTGACAGGCAAAGTCTGCCATCTGGGACAATATATTAAGCCCAAACCGACTATTTGTACTTAAGTCTAAGGAATTTCAGTAATTTCCCGATAAATGTACAGAAGGATTAAAAGGTGAAGCTATGGTTGGTTTCAAATTTTCAGGATTATTAGTATTACTCTCTCTGTTTTTAGTGAGCTGTATGCCACAAAATAAGCAGACGGACTGTAGTACAAACGAAGCATTTTCTGCGACTCTTCGCACGTGCGTTCCTATTATTCCGTCGAGTAATTCATTTATTAATATTTCCTCATTCACTCCGTCATACAATATTTCTTCGTACAAAAATAACGTGGCCAATATCTATCTTGCTGTTGGTATCAGTAATCCGTATGGACAAGCTTATACATTAAACTGGCGCAGAAACTATAATGGAATGGATACGGCGTTTACTGATGATTACTCGCAACCATTAAACAGAAATTTCACTCCAGCAAGTTTTTCATCACAAGTTGGTGCTCACGTTATTACAGTTCAAGTTATCAATAGCGATAACCAAGTTGTCGACTCACACGCGTGGACAATTACACTTACTGAACTTCCTACTCCTTTCTTAACTTCTCCAGTTCCACTGAATGGAAGTTTAGGAAATATTACAAAATCAGCTTCTGGACTCAATTTTAATATCGTTGGTTTTAATAACGGCGGAACAATTCTTGCTTCAACTCAAATCACTTGGTCATTTGACAGTGGAATTCCAGTTGGTGGAACAGAATGTAGTGTAAGTAACGCTTGTTACAGTGCTGGAGCATCTGCGAGCAGCACGGCCAATTACACAACTATTGCTACCAGTGCGATGACAGTTGGTTCACATACTGTGACGGCCGTCCTTAAAGACGCCTCTAATATTTATGCTCAATTCACATGGACCTTTAATGTCGTTGATCCTCCGAAGGCCAAAGTAACTGCTAAGTACACTATTGATAATGATTCAAACTCAAACAATTATGTCACTCTTGCAAGAACTGGTGTTCCTTTCACTGCGGATGTGGCAGCTCCTTTCAGAAACTTCTTCATGACAGGGCTTTCTGGAAACACAATTTATAACGACACTCAAAAAACAAATTACTGTCTTCAATTTGAGCGCGACTACGGAAGTGTGACCGGTTCATATATCGACGTAAAATATTATCTTGATGGTAATGCCTCTCCTGTCGCCACAGTTTCAACCATTGCGGCCGATAGCAAAGTTTGTTTAAGTGATGCCACTGTGGCCGAACTTAACAATCTTATCTTTAATAATGCCAACAGCTCTGCTCAAGAGACACATACAATCACTGCTCGTGTTTATGACCAAGCGATTGTAGGAGTTGGAAAAGAATATACTCTTTCTGATTTCCAAGTGGGATCAGGTGTTGCCGCTTACCCAGTAAGCTGGAACGTCATGGTAAAACCACTTAATGAACCACCGACAGTAAGTTTTGGCGCCACTCAATTGGCCAACAAACCTTTCGCTACTCCACTTATCTGTTCAGGTGCTTCAACATCAATTGAAAAATATGCTTGTGAAGTTTACACTGACACAAACTTCACAGTCAGCTTACTTGCTACTGGTGATGATTTTTATATGTCTCCCTTTGCAGCTTATGCAGATGGTAACTTCACTTATTCATTAAGACTTTACAGAGACAGTACTCTTGTTCATACATGTACTAAAACAATTGCTGCTATGGATGCTACAACTGATGCCTCAGGACCTGAGTTTGAGTGTACATTTAATATCGCAAGCTACGGTGCCCTAGGACCTATCAACACAGATATTTACACTTATCATATCGAAGGTGAAATCTCTGATATTGGTTCTCCTTACGCCGCTTACGGAGCGGTAGCAAAAACAAGTACAACTTTTAAATGGAACCTTTCAGTATTTGAAACGAATAATGCTCCAAGTATTGTGTCAGTGACTCCTGCGAATGGATCGACTCTGACTGAAGGAACAACAGTTAACTTTTTAGTTTCTGTTGATGATGTTGACCGTGATAATCACACTCAAAGCTTTTATCTTTGTCTACAAAGTGCTGGAGTTGACCCAACTTGTGCAGTCAATACTCCAATTGCAAGTTTAACTCAAACTTCTACTCGTAACTCAAATGCAGTGAATGCTACTGTGACTTCTTCACTTAATATTGCAGAAAACTTTCTTCACCAACTAACCGATCCAAGCTTAGATTGTAGAAGCCTTTTGAGAGGTGCTACTTGTGCAGGAGTAAGATTCTTAGTGGAAGTAAAAGACATTCCATTCTCTCCTTCTTACTCTCCAAATGTTGTGACATCAATTTCTACTTATGACGTTATTAATACAAACCCTGCTCCTCTGTATAATGAATCACTCTTTGCACCAGATGAGTCACTTGCTACTCATCAAGCAATTTCAGGTGTTCCATTTATCTTGAGTCCGGGTGCCATTACAGATGCTTCAAATGTCCTAGTAACGGCAGAAAGAAATACAAGATATCAGTGGTACTCGAGTACTGATGATGCAACATGGATTTCAATTCCTGGCGCCAATTCACAGACTCTCATCTGGACGCCTTCTTCAGAGATTGTGACATCAGGAAACAATACTTTCTTAAAACTCTGTATGCAGGATCAGGCAACTTATGTGCTTGCGACAGTGAACGAAGAAGTTTGTACAAATGACCCTACTTTTGGTGGAAGTACTTCGTGGGCCATCATTTCTAACCGCAATTATGTGGCCCTTGATGGAACTGTGACTCTCCCATCAGCGATCAAAAATCAGATGGCAGTATGGAAAGGACCTGAACAAACAAATACATCAGGTGATCTTGTTACCCCTATTTATAATGCTTACTTAGATTCAGCTCTTAATATTATTTTAGAGAAAAGTGTTCTCTCAAACACAGGAGCATATCTCGCAAGTGGTTTCAGTAGAATTACTATGAACCCTCTTGATCCTGTCCTTGCTGGGTCAGCAGCTATTGTTGATATTCAAGATTTAGGAATTACTGGAACATTGAATTCTCTTTATATCACTTACAGAGCAGCAACTACGACTTCACCTACTCAATATAGACTTTTTGTCAGAAGAATTGATATTGGTGGAACAAAATCACACGTAGATTTTAAGAATAATAAAAGTTTTGATTTTTCTTATGCTAACCCTACGGTCGTAGCCTCTATTCCTGGAGATGTTGTTGTTGGATCATCAACTCCAACAGATGGAACTTGGATAACTTTAAATATTAGTGCTTCTACAGATTCTACAGTAACAATTAATACGACAGATGTATTTACTCCCTGTCTCGCACCTTGTTCGGCCAATGCTTATGCAATTGCTCTCGTGAGTGCTATAAACTCATCTCCAAGCAGTGTAGTTAAAGGAATCTATGCAGTTCAAAGTGGGTTGAATGAAGTTATCATTAAGGGTGTAAATGAAAATGATTTTTGGTATGACCCTTCTACAACTATTGGAAAAATGGGTAAACCATTTATCAGTGGTGGTAAATTAAATATCATTTTTGTGAATAGAAGTCTTGCCGGAGGAAACACTGACAAGCTTTCTTACTATCAAATAGATGTTGATAAACAATTAGCTGTAGATGCAAAGGTGCTAGCTGGGCCGATCACAAATATTCAAGCTTCAAGCTATATAGCAACTTCTGATGTTATTACTGAAGCTGCTGTTGATTATGTTATCGTGGGCTCGATCGCTGCAACAGGATCAACAGCAAGAGCTTATAAACTAGATGTTTCATCTTATGCTACCGCCCCTGCTTCAGGTATTCTCTTCGGAAACGCTGCCACTACTGAAATCAAAGTAGCCGCTTCAAATTCAGTCACAAATTATTATGTGATCGGTGATGCTTATGACACTACAATTAGCTCACAAAATTTCTTTTTCACAAAACTAGATACAGCAATGGGTGGAGCAGCGACTTATAAAACAGTCACTGACCCTACATTTGTAGATGCCTCTACCCAATCTGTGTTCGAACATAGTGCCGTAAGTGCGATCAATATTGCTGCCTACTCTGGTGGTATCGCAAGAGTGTTTGTTGTATCAGACAACGGTGTCGCTCCTACGAGAAGCTTATATTCTGCAAGTTTTAAACTTGATGGAACACTTACTTGTCATAGTTGTCAGCCAGTAGCTGGTGGTATTGAAATTAGTACTCTGAGTCCGATTGCTTTAAGTCCTATAAGATTTAAAACAAGTTGTGCTATTGCCCCTATCTCATTAACTAATGCACACTGTGCTCTGGGAACTGAAGGCTACGATTCAACTCCAGGTGTATCAACTGATGATGCAAACTTTAAAGACGTGATCTTTGTTGGTTACTCTATGCTTGAAACTGGCCCTGCTGACTTCCAAGCAGCCTCAGCAGTCTTCAACGTACAAAGTGAATCAATTCAGTCAACTGCTCTTGATTCTGTGGCCGGTAAATACAGACCACCATTCTTTGTTCCTTAATATTTTCTATTTTAAAATTTCTGGTATGATAAAAGTATGCGCTTTTATCATACCCTCATTTTGGCCACTCTCCTTTTCAGCTTCGGTGCCAGTGCCTTTGAACTAATCATGATTCAAGCGGTCTCTAATTCAAAAAAGACATTCATCACTCGTCACGGAAAACGTGAAGGGATGACAATTGGAAATACGGCGACGTTTACGGCGGAAGATGTTTCGATCATCGCTAAGGCCGTGAATATCACAAGTAATTTTACTCAATGGGAAATTGTGAACTCAATGGCGATCCTTCCCTTCGCTAAAGGCCAGACCGTTACTTACTATCCTACTGAAGAATATGTTTGGGCCCTCTCAACTGAAGAAGCTCGTAAAAAATATATCAAGAGTATGATCCCTACTTTAAAGCAGTCATTCACTTTCAGAACTGGTCTCTCGCGTGGTTTATCTGAAACTGTTTCTGATGCTCCAGTGGCCAGCTCTCGCCGTGGTGGGATTCAAGCTGAAGTCTATTACGAAAGAGACTTAAGCTATAATATCGCCTTCGATGTGGGCCTTCGCTATGACTCTGAGGTTCTCACTGTTCCCAACGCTTCATACACCACTAAACGCGCTATGGTTGTGGCAGATATCCTTTATTATTTTGATCAGCTCAAAGACATCATTAAAGGCGAAATTTACGTGGGTCTTGGTGCAGGTTGGGGTTATTCAAATACACAGACAGTTGGTCTCTCACAGACGGGAAATGCCATGCTTTTGCCGACAGCAAAGATTGGTCTCTCACTACCCTTTAATGAAAATTATGAATTTTTGCTGGATACGGCGTTTGATACAATTCAGACAAAAGAGACTCAAGAGAGTGGCAAAGTTCAATCAACAAATCAAACCAATGCCAAGGTTGGCATTGGTTTGAGAAAATACTTCTAAATTATTTTGTTAAACCGATTTCTTTAAGACGGATCATCAACCACTCGTGAGAGTTGATAGCTGGATATTTTTCCCCATCTCCAATACAACTTGGAATACACTTCAGCGTTGTATCAGGATTTGGATGCACAAAAAATGGCATTGAATAACGGTTAGAACTAGCATCATCAGGGTTCACTACTCTATGTGTAGTCGCTGGAATCACGTTATTAGTAATACGAGAAAGCATATCTCCAGAATCCACAACTAATTGCTTATCAGTTGTTTCAACTTTTAACCATTTCCCATCACGGTCTAGAAGCTCAAGACCTGAAGTCGTCGCTCCCACCATCACAGTAATAAGATTGATATCTTCGTGAGCCGCGGCCCTTACGCAATTTTTCGGAGTATCTGCACCCATAGGTGGGTAATGGATCGCTCTGATGATTGAGTTACCATCTTCAAGCATATTACGGAAATATGATTGAGGAACATCTAGGGCCATGCCTAGAGCATCCATAATCAGAATAGAAGTCTGATCCATTCCTTGATAAAATTTTGTGAACACATCTTTAAATTCTGCAATTTCAGATGGCCAAAGATTATCAGGAAGATATTTTCCAAATTTTTCAGGATTTTTTAAACCAGTACGTCCCACGTGCCAAAATTCTTTTAGATCTGGGTACTGAGAATTTTTCGCGTGCTCTACACCAAAAGCAGTATAACCACGTTGGCCCCCGCCTTCTTTGCAGATATATGATTGCTTCACTTCTTTTGGAAGTTGGAAGAATTGGTGAACATTTTCATAAGCATTATCAACGAGTTTTTGATCAACTAAATGATCCTCAAGAATAATGAATCCATAATCTTTAAGACCTAAGAAAAGATTATCAACAAATCTTTGCTTATCAGTATTAGAACCATTTACAAAACTCATTAGGCTGAGTGTTGGAACCTTACGTCCGGTTTGCATAGAAATACCCCTTGATGCAATCATGTATACTATCTAATTAAAACGGCTTAGCACGGCACGTCCACGCAAATAATTAGATAGCTGGTATATCCTATCTTTTTTACCTAGTGGCCCCTAGGGAGAGGTCTGAAATGTAATGTAATTTTAATGACTTAGTCAGCGAACATTGTCGTGCCCACTCTGATCCAATCAGAGTGAAGATCGCAGGCAATCTTATAATCGGCCGACATCCCCATGGATAATTCGAGCTTTTTACCAGCGTAAGAGATGAGTTGATCTCGCCATTGGATGAGATCAGTAAAACATCTCTTGGCCTCAACCAGTGGCTCATCCGTGCGGATCGTCCCCATTGTCATGAGCCCCTGCCAGAAAATATTTTGAGTGGTTTTAAAATGAGTCAGAACCTCGAGAAGATTCTCGATTTTCTCAAATCCAGATTTCTCATCTTCCATTGAAGTATTCACTTGAAGAAAAACTCCAACCTTATGACGAATCTCTAAATCTTTTTTGCAAATTTTTTCTAAAAGATCTCCATCATCCACAGAATGAATGGCCACAAGATTTGTGATCTTAAAGAGCTGGTTTAATTTATTAGACTGAAGATGCCCAATCATATGCCAACGAATATCGGGACATCTTTCATAAAGGAGATCTGACTTATCATAGAGTTCTTGCACTCTATTCTCTCCAAAATCTCTGTGTCCTAAACTGTAAAAATACTCTATCTCCTCTGCACTTCTGTTTTTTGAAACAATCATGAGAGTGGTAGGTTTTTTGATATCTGTCATCATCCTAAGATAATTTCGATTCAGTGAATTTTTACGCTCAGAAGTTAGGCTCATTCTTCGTCTGGTGTTTCAGTGGTTTTTGTCGCTGATTTTTTCTTTTTAAAAGAAAGAGTCCCTTTCACTTCAATATCGTAATTATCAAGGATGCGATCAATCTCTTTTGAGATATTGATCTTTTCTAGATAAGTTTTGAATTCACTCTTGGCCAGAGTCACTAGATCTGATTTTGTATTTTTGGCCGTCTCAAGAAGACCACCAAGGTTTTCAAGTGTGTTGGCACTCACAACTTTTTTTAACAAATCTCCGAGACCTTTATCTTTATCATTACTCATAAAGAGTCCTTTCTTATTAGTGACTAGCGGCTCTTTTTGCAAAGGCCTTCATATTTAAAGGAAGATTAGTATTCACCAAAGTTTTCTCAATCATCCCAAGTCCTGGAAGAAAACCTTTCAGCTCAACCTCAAGTGAATAAGTCACTTCAGTTCTTCCATCACCTAAATCTTTAAGAGTCCACTTTCCGTTATTTACTTTCATCATGTCTCCAGAAACCAGAGTCCATGCTACTTCTTGATTCGTTTTATGAGACATTTTAAGCGTGTAAGTAATTTCTTTGATGAGACTAAGTGTATACTTCACATTATCTCCAGAAACTTCTACCGCTTTCATGCCATCAACAAAATCAGGATAAGAATTATAATCAACGATGGCCTGATAGAATTTCTCTGCAGGGACATCAAAAATTTCGGTTCTTTCTGCTTTTGCCATAATTATGACTCCTTAATAACGAGGTTTCTTATCAAAATGGTGTTCTGCTCTAATATGACGAATTGTTCCCGACTCTGAACGCATCACAAGTGAATGTGTTGTACATCCCCAAGATTTAAAACGTACACCATCTAGGAAATTTCCATCTGTCACACCTGTAGCACAGAACATAACATTACCACGGGCCAGATCATTAATTTGGAAGACACGATTGATATCATCAATTCCCATTTTCAATGCACGTTCAATTTCACCTTGATTACGTGGCTTGAGAATTCCTTGGAAATCTCCTCCCAAACACTGAAGAGCCGCAGCAGCAATCACACCTTCAGGCGCTCCACCAATACCAAATAAAACATCAATTCCTGAATCAGGAGTCGCTGTAGCAATGGCCGCAGAAACATCCCCATCTCCAATTAAATGAATACGGGCACCAGAGGCACGAACTTCTTCTAAAAGATCTTTATGTCTTGGACGATCTAAAATAATCGCCGTTAAATCTTGAATACGACATTTTTTCACTTCAGCAATACGCTTTAAGTTTTCAGTGGCCGACTGACGAATATCAACCACGCCTTTACATTCTTTACCTACAGCAATTTTTTGCATGTATGTATCTGGAGCATGAAGAAGACCACCAGCTTCGGCGATCGCCATAACTGAAATTGAATTTGGTCCACCAGTGGCACAAATCGTTGTGCCTTCAAGAGGATCAAGAGCGATTTCAAGCTTGGGCCCGTTCATCGTTCCCACTTTCTCACCAATATAAAGCATAGGAGCTTCATCGCGCTCACCTTCACCGATCACAACCGTAGCATCACAATCAACAGAGTCGAGCATCGCTCTCATCGCATCAACAGCAGCTTGGTCAGCAGCTTTCTCATCTCCACGTCCCATAAGACGGGCAGAAGCGATTGCGGCCATTTCAGTTACGCGGACAAATTCCATTGCAAGATTTCGATTCATTTGATCAACCTTTTGTCATTTTACAGATGCTTCTATAGTACCTAACTGGGTACTAGTCGAAAATGATTTTAGGTTAATTGACGCATTAAAAAATGCTGAACTTCATTGGTAAGTAGAGTTACAGGTAACTGGTCCACCAATTCTTTCACATTATCAAGCTTTGAGAGATCAATATCGGCATCAATTTTGAACACCAGCTCCTCTTCGTTAATAAGAGGGCTATCAATATTTCTTTTTGAAAGAATTCGGCCTGTTTTCAGTCCTGAACCATCTTCCCACTCGACAAAATTTTCCATCAGAAGAATTTGAAACTTAGAAAGCTCTCCGTCAGCATGCTGCCAAACGAACACTTCCACAGGTCCATCGGAGCGAAGCCAGTATTTAAGACGTGCAGGAAGCTCAAGTCCACCCTCTACTTTGTGCAGTGGCTTAAGATTTTTAACTAATTCATTCACTGCAAGAAAGTTTTGAATTTTTTCTAATTGCTCATGTTTTTTAACAAACTCAATCCCAAGGCGATTGGCGGTAATCCACTTCACATTGCCTTGAATAGGAAGAACCCGACCTAGCCAGTGAATAGTTCCACTAATTCCTTCATCGATCGTCCAATTTAAGTCTTCTTTCAGACGAATTTGCATTCCTGTCAGTGAAATATCTTTCACTTCAAGTATCCGAGCACTTCGCTCCGATTTAAAAGTAAGATAACAAAAAGGAAATCTTGGTAAGATTCTTTTTTCATGTTTTTCAAAGTCTGATTTAATTAAGCTAAAACGTCTTTCCATTTATGGTCCCCAAATAGTGATATTAATACTATTCTAAGGGAAGGACCTCTAAGACTAAACCAGGAATGTTGTTCCCTATGACTGAGCGAAATGATCTTGAGATAGATAATCTCCCCAACCGACTGACAATGTTCCGAATGCTAATGATTCCAGTGGTAGTCACTGCACTCTATCTTGCTGAGTACCCTACTGAGTGGATTTTACCGTACAAAAAATATTTAGGACATTTTGCTTGCTGGATTTTTGTGATGGCCTCTATTACAGATTTCTTAGATGGCTATATTGCCCGCAAAAGAAATATTGTCACCGTTTTTGGATCCTTCCTTGATCCCATCGCCGATAAATTTCTCGTGGTTTCATCGATGATCATGCTCATGGGACTTGAACGTATTCACCCAATCGTTGTGATTGTTCTTGTTCTTCGTGAAATGTATATGACTTCACTCCGCTTACTTGCCATGACAGAAGGAATTCATGTTCCTGTAAGTGATCTTGGAAAATGGAAAACCACGGCCCAAATGGTAGCGATGCCAATGCTTATGGTTTACGAGGACTTTTTAGGTGTTAATTTAGTTCTAGTGGGGACTATTCTTATTTATGTTGCTTCATTTTTATCACTATTCTCTGCTTTCCTTTATTCAATGGGAATGATGAGAAAACTCCGTGATGCCAGAGCAGAAAAAAAGGCGCAAAAGAAAGCTATTAAATTACATAAGGATTCGGTGTGAATCAAATTTATCTTTTGTCTGTTGTTGATTTTAAACAACTCTCTCGCGAGACAAAGGATGAAGTTTCACAAATAACAAATAAGTTTAAGACTCGTCTTATAAAAAGCTCACCGATTTATCAGCAGTTTGAATTTGAATCAGATGATATTTCAGGAATGAAAAAAGAGCTCAGAGACCTTTCAGCAAAATACCTATTTGATTTTGCCATTATTGATCGGGCCTTCACTAAAAAAGAAAAATTATTATTTATTTTTGATATGGATTCCACTCTGGTTCAAGCCGAAGTCATTAATGTCTTGGCCGATCTTCATGGCGTGGGAGACAAAACCAAAGAGATCACAAAAATTGCGATGAATGGTGGTATGAGTTTTGATGAATCTCTCAAAACTCGCCTCGGGATGCTCAAAGGTCTTTCAAGATCTGCTTTGATGCATGTCCATGATAAGCTTCCTCTCAGCCCTGGAGTTGAAACTTTTATGAAGAGGGCCCAAACTCTTGGACATAAAACAGCTATTGCTTCTGGTGGATTTAATTTTTTTGCTGATGATCTGATGAAAAATCTCAAAATGGATTATGCTTTTTCAAATGAGCTTGAATTTGAAAATGATCAACTCACGGGAAATATCGTGGGCAGTATTGTAAATGCTGAGGCCAAAGAGAAACTCGTTGAAACTCTTTCTCACAAAGAGTCTCTCACCCCTCACGAAGTGGTGAGTGTGGGAGATGGGGCCAATGATCTTTTAATGCTCAAAAAATCTCATATGGGTGTGGCCTTCCATGCAAAACAAACAGTGAGAGAGCAAGCTCAATTTCATATTAATTATGGCCCAATGGACACACTTCTCTATTATTTAGGGATGCAGGAGTAATTTATGGGACTCTATAAAAATCTTAAAGAGGCCCTACTCACTCCCAATGATGTGACCACACTCAAACTTAAAATTACTCGTGGTGAACTTCCTCAAGAACTTTTTTGTTTTACTTATATGGAAGAGCTTTTCTTAGAGGGCAGTGGAAAACTTATTCCTCCGGCCCATTTTGAAGGCTTTGAAAATTTAAAAAGACTTACTTTAAGAGGGTTTGATCTCTCGGATATGATTCACAGACTTTGGGAGATCCCAAATCTTGATAATCTAAAAATTATTGATGGAAATTTAACCAGACTTTTTCTTCCTCTTGGACAATACCGCAGCCTGAGATTTCTCACGATAAAAAATACTCCACTGGAAGAAATTCCCATGGAGATATCTCTTTTGCCTAATTTGCAAGAACTCACGGTGATTGAGACACCTATTCAAAAACTTCCTGTGGGCCTCTTAGATTTAAAAGAACTCAGACGTTTGAATCTTGATAACAACCAATTAAGCACTCTGCCTGATTGGCTGAAAAAACACTCAAGTCTTAAGGCCATGAGCATTGATAACAATCCCATCAATGATGATGAAAAAGAAAGAATAGAGCGCGAATTTAATCTCTGGTTCTAGTGTAATTTTTTAACAAACAATTCCTCAAGGTTTCCCTCAAGCATTAAATTTTCTTGAACTTTTTTTGCCTGCTTTAAAGTCAGAGGACGCTTATCGTTCCAAATAAAACTAATAAGTGTTTGGCTGATTTGAATATCTCTCGCAAAGGCCCTCATTGAGTATAATGAGTTTTTCATTTTACGAGTCTCATAAACATTTTGAAGCCATTCTTTCGGGGTATTAAAATCTGTCATAAAGTTCTCCTGATAGAGATACTTTAACTAAGGGCCCTTTCAGATGGGGAAAAAAAATCTCCCCTTAGTCTAGGCCTTAAAATGAAAGCTGCCTCCATGCTTTAAACTCATGAAATCACTGTCTGAAACACCATACTTCTCTAGAGCAAGGCTGAGGTCTTTTAGAGGATCATCAATCGCCTCATCAGTGAGCTGAAAGGTGCCGTAGTGCATGGCCAGAGACTTTTTAGACCCTAAATCAAGATGAGCTTTGACGGCATCATCAGGATTCATATGAAGATCCTTCATAAACCAGCGAGGCTCATAGGCCCCGATTGGAATTAATGAAATATCAGGGGTGCCGATTTTATTTTTGATTTGTAAGAAGTGATCACTATATCCTGAGTCTCCCCCAAAATAAATTTTATGATCTCCCTGACTTATCATATGACCACCCCAAAGACTGTGGCACTTATCATGAAGGCCGCGAGCAGACCAATGCTGAGAAGGAAGAAAATGTATCTTCGTCTCTTTGAAATTCGTCTCCTCCCACCAATCCATCTCTTGCACACTTGAGATGCCGTTATCCACTAATAATTTTTTGTCCCCGAGGGCCACAATAAAATGAGGGGCATCTTTTTCATGGAGTTTTTTTAAGGTCGCTAGATCCAGATGATCATAATGATTATGAGAAACTAAAACGAGATCAATTTTTGGAAGTGATTCAAAGGGAATTCCTGCGGCCCTGACTCTTTTAGGCCCGGCGAACTGAACAGGACTGGCACGCTTAGCATAGACCGGATCAGTGAGAATATTCATTCCCTTTAATTGAATAAGAAAACAAGCATGTCCCACCCAAGTGCAAACGGATTTATCATCAGCAGTAATAGGAGAAAGAGGAATGGCTTCATCTTCAATCCAATGAGGCCATTTAATTCTTTTAGAGGTGAGCTTCCATTTCAGAACAGTGTATAGAGATTCGTTGTGAGTCGGTGTGAGGTTGTAGAATTGTTTGCCGTTGTAATGATCTGATATTTTAAATCTGCTCATTCACAATCTATAAAACAAAATGGTGGCACATGGCCACCATAATTATTTTCTTTAATATTAACCTAGGTTCATTTCATGTCCATTCCAAGTCATCGTCACATCTCCTTCCTCTAAAGTTCCATCAAGAATCTTTTTAGAAAGTGGTCTTGTCACAAGTCTGGCAAAGACTGAATTTAAAGGTCGGGCCCCAAAATGCTGATCAAATCCTTGCTCAGTAATTGTTTCCACGGCCTTATCATCAAGCTTCAGTGTCACTTTCTTAGACTTAAGTCTTTCATTCAGAAGTTTCACTTGTTTATTAATCAACTCTTTCATCACTGACTTATCAAGAGCATGGAAATTAAGAATCGCATCCACACGTCCAAGAACTTCTGGTTTAAAATCCGCTTTCGGGTTTTTTGAATTCGAAGTCATGATAATAATCGTGTTCTTAAAATTAATCGTGCGACCTTTATTATCCGTCAAACGACCATCATCAAGAATCTGAAGAAGAATATCTGCAAAATCAGGATGAGCTTTTTCAATCTCATCAAATAAAATCACAGCGTATGGTTTTCTTCTTACAGCTTCAGTGAGAACACCACCCTCTTCATATCCTACATATCCCGCTGGAGATCCGATAAGTTTGGCCACTGAATGCTTTTCTGAGTATTCAGAAAGATCCAGTCTAATAATATTGTCCTCACTATCAAAGAGATACTGAGTTAAGGCCTTGGCCGTCTCCGTCTTCCCGACTCCTGTTGGTCCCAAGAGTAAAAAAGATCCCAACGGTTTTGTCTCATCTGAGAGTCCTGCATAAGATGCAATAAGTGTTTCAGAAATTTCATGTAAAGCCTCAGTTTGTCCAAACACTCTGTTTTGAAGAAACTTTTCAAGTTGTAAAATGGAGTCTTGTTTAGACTTTAGAATTTTTTCTAAAGGCACTCCTGTTTGTCGTGAGATCACCATGGCAATATGTTTTTTGCCCAGAACCCACTCGTTCTCGAATTGTCCCATCTCTTTTTCAGTTTCAGGGATCATAAAATATTTAAGTTTTGAAGCCACTTCGTAGTTCTGCTCACGTTCAGCAGTTTCAAGTTCAAACTTAAGTCTTTCCAGTCGCCCTTTCACTTCTGACACTTTCTTAAGACCCAAGACTTCTTTTTCCCAAACTTTTTTCTCTTCAGTAAAAGTTTTCTCAATCGTCTCAATTTCTTTTTTCAGTTCTTTATTATCTTTTTCCATCTGAGCATAGATTTTCTTAGAACGAAGCTCAGCCTCAAGCTCCACAAGTCTTGAAGGCATCGCCTCCGCAGACAATTTCAGAGCAGACGCAGACTCATCTAATAAATCAATCGCCTTATCCGGAAGATTTTTATCCGTAATATACTGATCAGATAAAAACACCGCCGAGTACACAGCATCATCAGAGATTTTAATCCCATGATGGGCCTCAAGTTTTGTTCTCACTCCCATTAAAATTTCCACCGCATCTTCTTTTGATGGCTCATTCACAGGAACACTTCTAAAACGTCTCTCTAAAGCTGGGTCATTTAAAATATACTTCTGGTATTCATCAGAAGTTGTGGCGCCGATACAATGAAGTTCACCTCGGGCCAATGCAGGTTTGAGTAAATTGGCCGCATCCATCGCACCATCAGTACGACCGGCCCCGACGAGTTGGTGAATCTCATCAATAAACAGAATCACTTCTCCAGCTTTAGATTTTACAAATTTAAGAAGATTCTGAATTCTCTCCTCAAAGTCTCCGCGGTATTTTGTTCCCGCCATTAACGATCCCATCTCAAGAGAATAAACAGTCTTCCCTTTAAGCACATCAGGAACATTTCCTTTTACAATTTGCTCCGCAATCCCTTCCACAATAGCTGTCTTCCCTACACCGGCAGGACCGACGAGCACTGGATTGTTTTTATTACGGCGTCCAAGAATTTCGATCACTGATCTAATTTCCATCGAGCGTCCAATAACAGGATCAAGTTTTCCGTTTTGAGCAAGTTCATTTAAATTAATTAAAAAACTAGGAATTTCAATTTCCTCAGTGGGCTCAGAAAATTTATCATAATCCACTTTTAATTTTGGAAACGTCTGCGGAAGAAAACGTAATAAGTCTTTCTCCGACACTTCTTGTTTTCCATTTTGAACAGCATGCCCTGAGGCCAGTGTTAACCATTCCTGTAAACGTGAACTAGGTTTAATAGCATCTAAGCTCAGCTGCCCAGTGGTTCGAGGCAAGGCCTCAATCATCTGAGTTATATCTTTAATCTGTTCTGCTAATGCCTTACTAGCGTATGACGACTTATTCATGGCAAGCCCATAAAGTAAGTGCTCCGGATGAAGCTCAGGGTTCTTCTTTTTAAGTGCCTCAGATTGCGCTACATCGAGTGCTCCGAGGACGATTTGGTCGAATCTATTCATATAATTCTCCTTGTTGGGCAGGTAGCCCCTATCTATTTATAAGATGGATCCTCTTTCGTTAATGTCAAGGTAAGCCCCTCAAATAATAGTAAATCTTTGGCCCCAAAGACCGATTAGTTAGCTATGAGATTTTGGCCAATTCTACTAATAGCTCTCCCTACGATTGTCTTTGCAGATTGTGCAAACAATCCGCTTTATCAAAAACTCAAAACCATGACCTGCAATCCCAAACAAATTCATCTCACTTTTGATGATGGGCCTCGAGCTGTCACAACTCCAGCTATTCTTGAAGAGCTCACAAAAAGAAAAATCAAAGGCACGTTTTTTGTTTCAACCACGAATCTTGTGAACTCACCTGCTAATCAGGCCCTCGTAAACACACTTATGCAAAGTGGACAGTATATCGCCTCTCATGGTCATGAACATAATTGTTATGATCACCGCTATGATGGGAATCATAATATGCTCTCAAAGCCCTTCACTGAAAAAGAGCGCGAAGAGCAAGTCAAAAAATCAGATGACCTACTTAACAAAGCAACAAACGGAAAATTCTCCAAACAAAAATATGGAAAGTTTTTTCGCTTCCCCTACGGTCGTGGGGCCATGCCCTCTCCCTATGAAATCGAACTCATGAAACAAAAGGGCATGACTATCAAAGGGGCCGACTATAAAGAGCAGCTCGCCTATTACCGTCAGCATAGCCCCGCCATGAGTAGTATCTCTGAATACGGCTACTCTCATATGGGTTGGAATTTTGATTCTGAAGATAGCTCTTATGGAGCTGAGATTTCTGATGATGCCACTGTTGAAAAATATCTCACAACAACACTCACGAGTATGTGTAAAAGCCGCGACCCACTTCTTGTGGCCCTCTTTCATGATATTAAAAAGCTCAACGCCAAAAGTATTGGCCCCCTCATTGATACTGCTCAATGTTTAGGAATGAGTTTTGTCAGTATTGATGAAACACTTGCTAAGAGACAAACACTTGTGGATAGCGGAGTCATCATTAATAAATATGAGCTCACAACTGAAAAATATAAAGAACTACTAAGTACTTTGGATGAAGTAAATCAAAAGCCAAAACTTACTTGTGATCCCAAACCCACAGGAAATAAAAAAGGCTGCTATAGCGAGTATGCGAAAAAAGAAATTCCTCACTGCCAAGGTGAAGACTCAATTTGTGTGGATGGAAATTTTTATGCCAGAGGCTCACTCATCACTCACACTGAGTGTGGGATTGAGCTTAAAAGAGATAAGATCGAAATCAATCAAGCCGAATGCAAGACTCCCTCTGAGAGCAAAGTCGTTGTTCCTGATGTAATTAAGTGCTACTGCCAAGAGACAGGCAACGACTTAAAACTCAGATGGAATTGTTATGATATTTCTCAGGTGCCGGCGGTGAAGATTTAATGTAACAATCTACTCATTATATTCCGAAGGTCCCCCTGAAGTTTCTCCATACCAAAGCCTAAACTGTCCTTCATCATCTTTAAAAAACATTAGACCTTCCATTTCTTTATCTTGAAAGATGTACTTCAATGACACTTTATCTTTTTTATTTTCACAGACAAATTCATCAGAAGGTAACTGTTTTATTAATTTACTTATATTATCAACAAGCATTTTTCGATGTAATTTCCGTATATCTGATTTATCACTATCATTTTTATATGGAGAGCTGAAATACTCACGGTACATAAAATTAACTCTTGAACCTTTAAATACAAGGACAAGATCTTTATCCTCTTCAAGATCTATTTTCCCATAATCAGAAATCATAGATTTAAGGTACTCAGGGCTTGTTTTTCTTACATAAGAGGGAAAAAATTTTTTCATACAATTCAAATCTTTTTTTATCCCACAAGAAATGACTTTATTATAACCCGAAAAATTTTTCCTAGTGCAACTCCACATTTAAGTTGCTGATTTCA
>DZBG01000046.1 GCA_022729855.1 Bdellovibrio sp. | reverse complement strand
ACCTTATGAAGTTATGATGAAGAAAAGTTGCACTAGGAAATGGTAGTTGGGTATTTAAATTATCCTTGGAAAGTTCTGTTTGACCCTCTTGGAATTGAGGCGACTTTTGAAACGGATAAGAGTGGAACTTTTGCCGCCTCATCATATGTTTATATGTCACCTCGAGACTTGGCCAAGGTGGCCATTCTCATTATGCAAAAAGGAAAGTGGGGCAACCATCAGTTGATAAGTACAAACTATATTGAAGAAATGCTGAAGGCCAGTTCTGCCTCAATCAGTAGGTCAAAAAATGATGAGAGTGATTTAAATTATGGTTATCAAATCTGGTTGAATACTCGCTCTTCAACAAATCGTGTTCCACTGAAAGACCTTGCTGAGAATAGTATTATTCTTCTAGGTCATAGTGGGCAGGTTGTAGGTATTTTTCCTGACGATCAGTTAATCATTTTACGGTCAGGACAAGATCGCGCACGACTTGATAAAAACCAATTTTTTAAAGAGATTTTATTATGGGCAAAAAAACAAAACTGATTCTTATATTGAGTACATTCGTACTTATAATAGTTGGGATTTATTTCTTCTCTGAGACTGCTCCATGGGAAATACCAGCTCTCCATGCTAGAAGATCATCCAAAGCATATTGTTCATGTCGGTTTGTCATTAAAGATAGTCTTGAGAATTGTCAGAGGAAAATATTGGATATCATTCCATTCGGCGAGCTAAAGGAAGAGAGTGGCATAGTGAGAATGAAATTCCTCTGGGCGGAGAGTGAAGCTTATCTAGAGAATAAAAAATTAGGCTGTAAATTAAGGTAAAAAAAAAGCCCCCTTGCGGAGGCTTTTTTTTATATCAGATCTGAAATCTACTCTGAGATTAAAGAGCCGTAAAACTTGTTTTTGGCTTGAACCAACAAAGTGGACGAAGACCTTTAGTCTGACCATTAAGTCCGTGACAAGTTCCAACTATTTCATTGTTTTGTGAAACATCAGTGTTGAAATCAACTTCACAAAGTGAACCTTGGAAGTATGTATCGAGACGACACTGGTAAGCAGGGTGATTATCATCAGTTCTTGTTACTACAGCTTTATCTGGAGTATCAAAGCTTGGCTCAGTGTTTGAGTTACGAAGCGCCATAAATAGTCTAGATACAGACATTCCTGCCATACTTGCGCGTACACAGATTTCTTTATCATCTTTATTGCTTTTGTTAGCTTTGTTACAAGCATCTACAACTGACTTTGGAGCATTAAGAGATTTTACAATTTTTGCATTGTCATCGTTAAGGAAAACGCGACGAAGACATTTTAAGTTAGCGAAGTAGTCAGCTTGACCTTCGTTAGATGCCCAGCTTGCAATATTGCTTGTGCTAGAGCTTCCACCCCACCATCCACCGCCGCCACCTGTAGTTTGTGTTTCACCTTTTTTAGGTGCTCCACCAATGTGGTGACCAATTTCATGACAAATAACAAGAGCGAAACCATCTTCAGTAATTGTTTCGTGACGTGCTAAACCACCGAACATTGCAACTTTCCAGTTTTTTCCAGATTGAGAAGCATATGCATTTACAGTAGCGTCAGACCAGTTTCTATCAACGTTAAGGTTTCCACCAATTGATGAAACGATTGGGCTGTATACGCCTTCTACTTTATCAATAACTGCGTTGAATTGAGCTTCAGAAAGACCACCGGCCTTACGCATTCCTTTGTAATAATTTACAGGAATTTTCATGTCGTTCTCAGGAACGAATCCACCGTTTGTTTTAGAACCATCGATTGAGCAAGCAAAGCTTGAAGTAGCTAGAGACAATGTAGCAACAACTGCCAATGTCTTCATGATATTTTTCATTCTTATCCTCCGTGATCACTAATCACATCTTTGTGTTAGGATTATGTTAAGCGTGGAAGAATTTTTTCCCAGATCGTAATTACCTGTCTACAGTAATTGGCCTTTAACATATCTATGTAAGTTTTTGTTTGAAAGACGAGAGAATAACGCTGTTATACATAGCGAACTACCTGAGATTAAAAGAGATTTATTGTAAGAAATATTTCCGAGTGGCAAAGTCAGGAATGTCTTTTTTGCGACTCAAATCCACAGAATAATAAGTCTTTAAATCTTTTCCTGATTAGACCGATAAGCTGATTGATTAACTATGAGGAGAAACCCCCATGAGAAAATGGATGGTCGGCTTAATTATTATGATCTGCGCAATTAATGTTCTTGCCGAAGAAAAAATTGAAGCAAGCGTGAAGAATCCTCACCGGGAACTGTCTGTTATTTTAACAGATGAAGGGTATTACCCGAAAAATCTCAGTGTGTTTGAAGGAGAGACGGTGAAGTTCTACCTGACTTCTACAGTTGAGGCTCCAGGATGTATGATTGTTCAAGGACATGAAGTATTTATGGCCGCCAATAAAGGAAAGGTCACTGAAGCCGAAGTGAAATTTGAGAGGGCCGGGGATTTTTCATTTTACTGTCCTAGTAATCGAAAAAATGATGGAAAGCTTACAGTAATAAAAAAAATAGATCCCAATGCTAAAAAACGTGGGATCGCAAGTGAGAGATCAATGGATCCTTCACTTTGGACTCCTAAGGAATATTAATGAGTGGTGTATTTCAAGATGCCATTGCCAGTCTCTTAGCACCGATTGCAGATCTCCTTAAAGATCCATCAGTCTCAGAGGTTATGATCAATGGACCATTTGAAATTTTTATCGAGAAGAAGGGACTTGTTTTTAAAGTCCCTAATCGCTTTCCTGATGATGAGGCACTCATGGCCTCAATGCGCGCTATTGCTCAATCAGTAGGTCGTGTGATCGATGCAGATAATCCACGCCTTGATGCTCGTCTTCCTGATGGATCACGTATTGCTGTGGTTATCCCACCGATGGCCAAGAATGGAACAACTGTTGCCATTCGTAAATTCTCAGAAGAAAAACTTACTCTCAAAGATCTTATTAGTTTTGGTTCTCTCTCTCCTGAAGGAGCGAGATTTCTTGATTGTTGTATGTATCTTGGACGAAATACTCTGGTCTCTGGTGGTACAGGTTCTGGTAAGACAACAATGCTTAACGTCCTTGGTAGTCGAATGCCAAAAACTCAGCGTCTTCTTATTATTGAAGATGCAGCCGAACTTCAAATTAAAGCTGAGCACGTTGTAAACTTTGAAACACGTAAGGGAAATGCTGAGCGTGGAATTAAAGAAGTGACGATTCGTGATTTGATGGAATCAGCTCTCCGTCTTCGCCCTGATAGAATTATCGTAGGGGAGGTTCGTGGACCTGAGGCCTTGGATCTTTTAAATGCTATGGGAACTGGTCATGATGGTTCGATGGGAACTGTGCATGCCAACACTCCTATTGATGCTTGTACACGTCTTGAAACCCTATGTTTAATGGGTGAGAACCGTATTCCACCTGATGCTATTAGAAAGATGGTGGGCTCTGCTCTTCAGCTTATTGTACAGTGTTCTCGTTATCATGATGGTGGACGCCGTACTTCTCATATTTCAGAAGTTCTTGGTGTGGATGAACATGGCCGTTATGTGGTGCGTGACATCTTCCGTTGGATTCAAACTGGAAAAGATGACAATGGTAAATATATCGGACAAATGAGTGCAACTGGCTATATTCCGACATTCTTTGAAGAGTTTGTGGCCAATAAACTTCCATTCCCTAAGACAAACTTTAAACCTGCTGATTGGGCGATGCCTTTTCTTAAAAAAGCTGCTTAAAGTCTTGGACATTCCCACTAGGGAGCATACAATTTCCTCCAATTACCTCAAGGAGATTGTATGTCGACTATTAAATCAATTCATGCACGTCAAATTTTAGATTCTCGTGGAAACCCTACTATTGAAGTAGATGTTGTTACTAATAATGGCCATCTAGGTCGCGCTTCAGTTCCTTCTGGAGCATCTACTGGTTCACGTGAGGCCTTAGAGCTTCGTGATGGTGATAAATCAAAGTTCTTAGGTAAAGGTGTTCTTAAAGCAGTTGATAATGTTAATAAAATTATTGCACCAGCTCTCGTTGGAAAAAATGTTTTTGAGCAACGTGCTCTTGATCACATGATGCTTGAGCTTGATGGAACAGAAAATAAAGATAAGCTTGGGGCCAATGCCATTCTTGGTGTATCAATGGCGCTTTGTCGTGCCGGTGCTCTTGAAAAAAACAAGCCTCTTTATAAATATCTTTCTGAAGATTTAAAAGTTCCAACTCCTACAGGGAAGATGAGACTTCCGACACCACTCATGAATATTATTAACGGTGGAGCTCATGCTTCTAATAATCTTGATATTCAAGAATTCATGATTGTTCCTCATATGAAAAAATCATTTTCAGAAAATCTTCGTGCAGGGGTTGAAATTTTTCATCACTTGAAAAAAGTTCTTCACGATAAAGGTTACTCGACAAATGTTGGAGATGAAGGTGGATTCGCTCCAAGTTTAAAAAGTCATGAGGAAGCAATTGAGTGTATCTTACTGGCGATTGATAAAGCAGGATATAAAGCAGGAGTAGATATTTCTCTCGCTCTGGATTGTGCTGCCTCTGAATTTTATAATGCAGATAAAAAAGTATATGAAATGCAAGGGAAGACATTCACTGCTGATGAGATGATTAAATACTATGAGCATCTCACAACACTTGCGCCTATCTATTCAATTGAAGATGGTTTTGATGAATCTGATCGTGATGGATTTATTAAGTTCCAAGCAAAGCTTGGTTCAAAACTTGTCAACATCGGTGATGATCTTTTTGTTACGAATGCTAAAATTCTTAAGCGTGGAATTGATAATAAAGAGGCCAATGCCATCTTAGTTAAAGTAAATCAAATTGGATCAATCTCTGAGACTTTTGATACTTTAAAACTTGCTTACGATAATGGATTCAAAGCTATTATTTCTCACCGCTCAGGTGAAACTGCGGATGCATTTATTGCCGATTTAGCCGTTGCAAGTGGAGCAGGACATATTAAAACTGGTTCAGCTTCAAGATCTGACAGAATTGAGAAGTACAACCAACTCCTTCGAATTGAAGAAGAATTAGGAAGTTTAGCTCTCTATGAGCCTGTAAAATAAAGAAGAAGGGGGATTTATCCCCCTTTTTTGTTTGTACATAATCCCTAAGTATCTTAAAATTATAGTGAGCTGCTCTAACCGTGAGGTTGTTCATGATGTTGAAATACTTTGTGGGACTGACTTTCTATCCCGATAATTCTTTCGCTAAAAAGATCGAGCATTTTCGTTCTCGCTTTGACACTAAATATTCCTCTAACTCAATCATTCACTTACCCATAGTTCCTCCCTTTGAAGTTCCCCATGCTGATGCAAAGGATCTTACTCAGGAATTAGTGGAAGAGCTTGAATCGTTTTATTTTGAGAATTTGGAAAATCATGTCCTCAAGTTCGATGACCTTGAAGTTCAAGAGTACAAGAGAAGGCTTCTTCTTTATCTGACTCCTATGATTGAGTCTGAATTGGCCTTCTGCCAAGAATCACTTTTCTCCATTTGTCAGTCTTATATCGTTGAAAGAGAAAAGCGTATGAAGACCGATAAAAAAACCTTGATGACTATAGGAAGGTTCTCAACTGAGACGGAACTTCATTATGGGCTTGAGCACGCGAGAAAAGAGTTTTTAAATTTTACTGGCCTTCCATTCGAGTCGATTTGTTTATTTAGACAGAATAATGGGATCTGGTATAGAGAGTCTGACTTAATCACTTTCAAAAGACCTACAGAAGAGTTTTTGCAATCTCTGGAAGCTTCTCTATAATTAGAGGAATGAAATTTTTAATTCCTCTCATTCTTTTATTATCGACATCAGCTTTTGCTCAGCAAAGCTATATTCCTTTCGCTAAGCCACTTGAAAAGAAAGGCTACCAACTTTCTTTATCTGGAAATTACTGGAAATCAGACAAACGCATTGATCGTGAAGGAACAAAAACAGATTTTCCTGAAGGAGAGTCATTCACTCGTATCGACTCTGATATTAATGGAATTTTAGGTGTGGCCAAAAATTTTCAAATTGGAGCTGGAGCAAAATTCAGAACCAATCAAATGAAGGTCACAGATTCTAATGGTGAAGTGATAAACGCGAATACAACAGGTCCTGAATCAATTTCACTCTCTGGACTTTTTGCCTTTGAGCCGGTGAATAGAATCCAATTTGCTTTTGAAGGGGCCTATAAATTCCGTCCCTATACTGATAAAGAAATCGATCTTACAAATTATGATCGTGCAGATATTGTTCATGGTGAGAAGGGTAATGAATATAATATTGGTCTCGCTGTTTCTTATACTTCTGCCTCTAAAAATTATTTATCAATGCGTGGTGGATTTCGTGATCCAGGAACAGAGATTTCAAACGAAATTTATTATCAAGCAGAAGCCGTTATGGGCTGGAAGCAGATTGCACTTGTGGCCGGAGTCGATGGAGTTGTTTCAATGAAAGACGATCCTTATACTGACGACCCACTTAATAAACCTGCCTACAATCGTGGGAATTCAGAAATGTATCATGGGATCAATCGTGAATACATGGCGCCCTATGCAGGGTTTAATGTGGCGGTAGGAAAAAATTGGAGAGCAGAATTTAGAGGCTCACAAGTTATCTCGGGAAGATCTACTGATACAGGGACATCTTTTGGAATCACGCTGGCCTATAGAAAAGAAACTGCCCCTGAGCAGCTTCTTGATTCAAAATTTAAAACCTATGATATTGAAGCCACTGTTTCAAAAGTTTCTGAAAAGAAGAACTTTGTTGAAATCGATAAAGGTATATCAAGTGAAGTTTATAAAGGAATGAGAGTCGATCTTTTTGAGTTTGATTATCTAGGTGGAAACGTTCTTGTCGCTCGCGGAATTGTGATGCAAGTGAGAGTGGATTCTGCCATCGTCAAAATATCAACTCGCTTCAATCCGAAAAAAGAAATTAAGCAGGGTCTAATAGCTCGTATGAGCAGCAAGTAAGAATTCTTCTGCATCTTCAAGAGAGATCGCTTGGGCCGCATCTGAAACTGATTTAGCAGGCTCTGGATGGCACTCAATCATCACGCCATCAAAATCCATAGCGAGAGCAGCTTTAGCAAGGGGAATCACAAATTCTCTTTGCTTTGATCCATGACTTGGATCAATCACAACTTTGTATCCCGCTTTTTGTCCCATCATCGCCGCAATCAAATCAAGATGAACTCCAGTTGGAGAAGTAAGTGAACGTGAACCACGTTCACAAAGAACAATTTTATTTTTTGGAACACCAAAATAGGCAAGATATTCAGCTGCAGATAACCATTCTTCTAAAGTATTAGCGAAGCCACGCTTTAAAAGAACAAAGTCATGATCCTTAATATATTTACCAACAACCTTAAGGAGTTCAAAATTTTGCATATTACGTGCACCGATTTGAATCACTTGAACATGGTCTGCAATGGCCGCTAATTGTTCTTCAGAACACACTTCCGCCACAAACTTGAGTTGATCAATAGAGTAGGTTTCTCTGAGTTTATTAAGGACAGGAATACCGTCAGCAGCACCCAGTCCCTGAAATGAATCGGGTTTGGTGCGAGGTTTGTAGACTTGTGTACGCATATAGGTAACATCGTGCTTACGCAAAATATTGGCGACCCTTGATATCTGCTCAAAAGACTCAAGTGAGCAGGGACCTAGGATAAATAGCTTCTTTTTCATGGACATACATGGCCCGGCAATTTTAATCAGTTTGTAACCATCAGTAACTTGGTTAGAATGAGATATAATAATTTCTGCTTATACTGACAAGGACAAAGCTTATGCTCGCAAAAACTAAGAACATTTTACTCACACTAGTTTTTCTAAATTCAGTAGCTTGGGCCAAGCCCTTTGCTAGTAAATTTTGTGAATTTGAATTACCTCCAGGTTGGTCTTGTGCTTTAGAAGGAACGGACTACGTTTGCCAGAGTGAAACGACTGATAGAAAAAAAGAAGCTATCATTATTCTTGCGGCCAAAATTCGTGGAGAGCAAGATTCACTTGATGAATACATGGCCTACTTAAAAAAGAATAAAGAGTACTCACTTCCGGGTGGGAAATCTCAAGTCTCAGAGCCAAAATTTACAAAGATGACTGATATCAATAATCACCGTTGGGTTGATTCACTTCACCTTGCTTCTGAAGTTCCAGGTTTCTACACAAGATATATGGCCACAGTAAAAGAAGACTTAGGTCTTGCTGTGACATTTTCAGTAAGTAAAGATTTGTACTCACAGTATCAACCAGTGATTGATAAGATGATGTCGACTCTTCGTGTATTCCGCCAAAGAAAACAAGATCTCTCTGATCTTCGTGGAAATGCCACAGATGCTAATTTTAACGACGCGAACTTTGCTCCATCAGGATCGATGGGTGATATGCAGGTTAACAAAACTAAGAAGCGTGTTGACGGGGACTCATCTGGTGATCAGCTAGGTCTTATTCTGCTTGTTATTGGTGCTGTTGTAGTAGGAATTGTGCTTAAGAAAAAAGGTGCGAAGAAGGGACCAAAAAATAAGAAGAAGCAATAATTCTTGGCACTGGCCTATTTGGGAACGCGACGCGATTTCGATGACTTAATAATTTAAACCCATAAAAGGCCCTACCAGCTAACACTCGTAGGGCCTTTGCTTTTAAAATGGATATTATGAAAACACTACTAACGATAATTTTAAGTCTTCAATTAACACTCTTTCCGGTAGCGGCTAGTGCGAAGGTAGGATCAACCGCTTATGTTAAAGCACTCTCTTCAATGGCACTGGGTGCGACTGGAAGTGCTGCTTTAACTTCATGTAATTTTGCATGGTCCACAACAGTATTTTCAGCTTCGGCGATTGCAATGATTGCAGGAGACTTAATTCTTGCAAAAAGCTATAGCGATTATCAAAAGAAGAAGAGATCAGAGTTAAAACTTAAAGAAGATGAGTTAAAGGATGGTAATGGTGATTATCAAAAAGAAATTGTTGATCAAAGACTTGAAATGGAGAATCAAGAACTAAAGAATATTAAAAAACGAGAAGTCCTTCATTATGCTGTAGGGGTTGCACTTACTGCAGCAGTTGTTCTGGCGATTATTGAAAATATTCAAGCTTATGGGGTTGTTCCGAATCCACTTTATATTGCAAATGGTGGTTGTAACAGTGAAAAAACTTTAGAAGTCTTAGGTATTAGCGTTTCAACCGCAGTTCAAATGGCTTGGGGAGCAGCAGCGGCAGCAAGCGGAGCAAGTAGTGCCGCAGGAGGAATCTTTAGTATATTACAAATGGCACTAACATTAGCTACAAAAGCTATTACTAAAGTGATGGGTAAAGTTATGAGCACAGGAGTTGGACGTGCAATTTATTTTGGGGCCAATGCTGCACTCGTATACTGGGTGGCTGCTGATTTAAGTGTCAGAAAAAAAGATGTAAAGGAAAACGTAAAAAAACTAGAGTCACTTCAAGCCAAAATAAAAAGCACAGAAACTACAGAGGGAAGTGCTGCTATGGCCGGAACTGGCGATTATAATAGTTCAGAAAAAACTGATACCGAGATGAATATTAAAGAGTTAGCAAAAGGTGATAATAATAAATCATGCTTTTCAATGGCAAATAATACAGCTTCATTTGGAAGTTCTGCTTGTAAAAATGCAGTAAAAATTTCTCCAATAAATTTTAAAGGTGGATTAAATATTCCAGCTCTTCAATCAGTGAGTGGTCTTGCAGTATCTGCTGCAAATGATCTGGCTGCAGGAAATTGGGCAGGAGCAGAAGTGGCCCTTGCTGATATTGGATCAAAAGCAGGACAAATCAGAGATATCGCAGAAGAAGTTCAGAAAAAGTATAATGACAATTTAAAGGCCCAAGGCAAACCAACAATTGATTTTAAAGGTGAGATTGCAAAACAAACAGCTGCTCTTGAAGCTGAAATGAATAATGCAATGGGATCATCAGGATCAAGCCTTGCCTCAGCTCCACAAGCAACGATTTCAGAAGATTCTAAATCAGAAGAAGTAGCTTCAACCAAATCAGGCGCTGCTGCTCCAGCTATGCCAATGGATATGGCCCCAGCAATGGACTTAACTGGAATTGGTGGAGAAGATACTTCAATGGTAGAAGACACATCATCTTCAAAATCTCTTGATGAATCACTTGGTGATTACGAGGTTGCTGAAAATGATATTTCTAAAGATCCGGGAGTTTCGATTTTTAAACAAGTATCAAACCGTTATATTTTAAATTATAGAAACTTTTTTAGTGCTGCTAAAAAATCTCTTTCTCCCGTTGAGAATCCTGAAGAGAAAGTAGCTCCGGCAGCCACTCCATAATTACTAAAAAGTGCCACTAAATATTGACAGTAAGAAGGCCCCGAATGGGGCCTTCTTCTTTTTTAAGTCCTTGAATAGATAGGAGTTTTATCTCGAAAATAGCAATCCCTGAGAGTTGAGGGACCATCCGGTATAAAATAATATCAAGAGATAAGCTCCAATAACCGATAAAAACTATGGACTTATATACTCAAGGGTCATTTATGAAAAATGTATTTATTACTTCAGCAATATTCTTAAGCATGGTGAATTATGCTTTTGCTCAGGATCAGAATAATAATCAGCAAGTTGTAAGTGCAAGTATTGCAAAATGTACAGGTGGTGGTGCAATTACAATAGGCGAGCTAAGCAAATGTGTTGGAGTATATTATTCTGCCGGAATCTCAGGTGGAAAGGATGATAATGGCACGGACAGAGCAAATCCTGCAGACAAAACATTTGAATGTAAGTTGAATTCACCTACGAACCAAGACTGGGCAATTTGCAAAAAAGGTATTGGTTACTATAATGCTCTTGCACTTGCGGATAAAGGAATGCAAGTTGCTTCACAAGTTCAAAGTACATCAACAAATAATAAACTTCAAAAAGATGTTGCAGCCAAAGCTGCGGAAGGTAATCTTCAAACAGCTTCTCTTGAAGCAACTGCTGATAAGAAAAAAAGTGATGCAAAGATATTAGATCAACAAATGGCTTATTACGGTGCTCAAGCGGCAGGACTAGAAGCTCTTGTCGGTTCATGGCCTACAAAAAAATCTAAATTATGTAAGCAGGATAATATTAATGAAGCAAAATCCTATATAAAACAAAAGATTGAATTGTTACAGGTTACAAGCGATGGAAAAGGTCAAAATGAAGACAAAAGTCTACAAATTGGCAGTCTACAGGTTAGAGATAAAAATGGAGCAGTTAATACAAAAATTTTTGAATCTAAAAACTGTGAACTTCTTTTAGGTGCTTTAAGTCCTAATGAGCTTTTTCCTAACAATGCTGCTCGCTCAGCTCTTCAAGCCAAAGCTCTTGAGGCCATGGGGAAATCTATTGCTGCCGGGATTAATGCAAATCAATTAAGAAAGACAGCTAAGGTCGCTGAGGATCTTGCTAATAAATATAATGATCCAGGTGGAGATGCATTAGTTGAACTATGTATGGTTGATCCTACAAATGTAAAATGTAAATCTTCTGGAACGAGAGTAAATCAAGGTAACTATCAAGCTGGACAATTTAATATGGACGGCGGTGGTGCTGGACAAGCTTTTAATTTAAATCCTACCTCTGGAACAGGCGAAGAGATCGGTAATGAAGGTGCTGTAGGTGCTAATAACGTCGCAGATATTACTTCACCATTCTCAGATGAAGCGGACAAGGCTTCAAAACTTATGGACCAAGTAGGTGGAGCTTCTTATACATCAGCAGGGGCCGGTAGTGGCGGAGGCGGTGGTGTTGGTGGAGGCGGAGGCGGTGGTGGTTCAGCTTCGCTTGGAAGTGACCTCTCAGGTGCTGATAAGACCGATAAAGAAGCTGAAATCAAGGCCTCAAAGCGTGCTGGTGGATATGGGTCTAGTGGTGAAGGTGGCGGATTTAAGGCCATGGGAAGATCGGGTAGTGATGATGAAAATCCACTGAAGAGTTTATTTGATGAAGATGGTGCTAAAGGTGGAATCGAAGAAGATCGTTCAATTGCTTCAGAAGATATCGATAGTTCAAACTCTGCACTCTTTGAAAGAATCTCAAAGAAATATGCTAAGGTTGCTGGTGAAAAGAGAATTGAAGCAAATAATCTAGAGTAGGAAATCAATGTATCAAAAATTTGATTACGAGGTGCTGATTAAAGAATCGCACCTCGATAGTTTTGGCCACGTCAATAATGCCAATTATCTTGTATTGTATGAAGAGGCCCGTTGGGATTTTATTACTAAAAACGGATATGGGCTTGATGAAATTCAGAAAACTCGTAAAGGACCAGTGGTTCTAGATCTTCAGGTGAAGTTTAAACGAGAAATAAAAAATCGCGATAATATTAAAATCGAATCAGAAATCACTAAAATTACAAATTCTAAAATCATGGTCATCGAGCAACGGATGATTAATGCTGATGGGAAAGTCGCTTCAGAAGCAGTGTTCACTGTTGGCTTTTTTGATCTGAACGAAAGAAAATTAATTGAAGCTCCAGAAGAATGGCTGGTGGCCGTTGGAGTAAAAAGATAAAAAAAAGCCTCCTTGCGGAGGCTTTTTTTTTATTAATTTTGATTCGGGTAACAGTTTCCAAATTGATCTTGGTAACCGTAACAAGTTCCTGAGTACTGGCCGTTATTGTTTTGGCCATATTGATCATTATTATAATCATCACCGTAGTCATAGCTCGCATCATTATTATAGTCGTAGTCATATGTTGGTTGATTGAAATCAAAGTTTTGATCTCTGTATGTCTCAGCACATACATAACGGTAGTCACCAGCTTGATAGTTCATATTATCACGCATTGATGAACACTGATCATATCCAATAGTACATGTTTGGTTGAAATAGCTGTAAGCAACTTGATCATTATATTTATCAACTAACTGATAATCACACTGCTCAACATTGCTATAACGGTATCTGTATCCGTTATAAACATAGTATGGATAATTATCTAATACATAGTAACCATTTGAGTAACCTGTCGCTGGGTAGAAAATCCAGTTAGCATAAGCATAGTTAGGATAAGTTGATCTTACGTAACGATAGTAATCGTATGGGTGTGTGTAATAAACATTGAACACATTCGTATAACGATATGGAGAGTGAGTGTAGTATCTGTATGGAACTTGAGTGTAACCATAAGGACGGTGATAGTTTGGAGTATTATAAGTCGTTCTTACAGGACGGTTTGATGGTGGATTATAGCTACGTCCGTAATTTGGTCCACGAGGTGTTGTAGGATTTGAAGGACGTGGAGGATTATAAGTCGTTCCTGTATTTGGACGTGGATTATTGTTTCCTGGATTATAGTTTGGTCCACGAGGTGTTGTAGGAGTTGTCGTACGTGGCGGAGTATAAGTCGTTCCTGTATTTGGACGTGGATTATTATTTCCTGGATTATAGCTTGGCCCACGAGGATTCGATGGCGTTGTTGTTGTACGAGGAGGTGTAGTCGTGCGCGGAGGAGGAGTTGTCGTTGTTCTCGTAGGAGTTCTTGTTGGAGCGCTAGGAGTAGATGAACCACCACGACTTGGATTGTAGCTTGGACCTCTTGTTGAAGAGCCACCTGAAGATGCTCCCCCAGATGAAGGTCTTGAAGGTGTAGAGCTGCCTCCACGATTCGGGTTATAGCTTGGGCCTCTTGTTTGGGCATAAGCAACAGTTGTAATTTGTGACAATACTAAAGCAGCAACCAATAAGGTTTTCATAGATCGTTCTCCGTCGTTTGAGATACACACTTCTTACTCTCAAGTTACGATCGCTCTAAGTATTTGAAAAGAGAGAATATACTTACAATGAGAAGAATTCTCGTGGTGTCATTTTAACCTCTCGTAATGATTCACAAATAGACCTTTTATTAAAAAATAAAAATTTTTCGTAATCACACTAGATGTAAGAGGGTGCATTTTGCACCACTGGTTTCAGTGTCAAAGTGATACTAAAAAGGCGAAGAATCTACAGATTGGATATATTTTTCGAAGATGAGTGGAAGATGTTCAAGGATATTTTCTTTAAGAACGAGCTCTGAGTTTTGAATATTTTTTTGAAATAAATCATAAGAATATTCAGCAAATAATTTTTTTGAAACAGGAGAGTAGCTTAAATGCCATCTCTCAGGAGACACTCCTCCCGTGTCAGTTGAGTAAGGACGATAAAAGGCAAACGAGTTATTTGTTCTAATCTTTTCATCAAGCCATTCATGAAGTTCAAAGGCCGGCCCTCCTATTTCAGTTTCAGAAGGAGTGAGCTCAACTTCATCAGCTGATTGGGTATGAGCATTGAAAATATCAATATCAGTTCCCCAGTGGTGCCTTGAAGCTCCTGGAAGCGCAGACCATCTTAGAATAGAAAACATGACCTCATTATGAGTGAGTGTTTGGTAGACAAGGGGAGAGCCAAAATTATCAAGGAGAGCGCGCTCACCATTGGCCTTCGCATTCCAGATTTTTAATTGCCTATCGTAATCTCTAAAGGCGCTGATCACTTGGAGATCAAAGCCGTCTTGCCTTGCCAAATTTTGAAGAGCGAGAAAATCTTTTTTCATTTCAGAGTGGATGAAAAACTTAGTGCCCTCAAGGGGCACTAAGTGTGAGGTCGATTTTCCGGTTAAGATATCTGAGATCATTATTTATTTACATCCGTTTCTGCAGGAGCATCCGGTTGAGTCTTGCCTTCGGTATCAAAGAGTCTTCTCATCCCACTTCGTTGATAACGGTGAGTCAGTAGTTCGAAGATATTTGAGTTTGAAGTCGAGATATCGCTGTTTCCAAGATCCATATCTTGGTTCAGAACTTCTGCTACTTGTTGTTCTTGGATAGCGGCTTCTTCTTCAGTTAAACCGAATTCGAGTGATGGTTCAGAAGGTTGACCCATATCAAATCCTGTACCTGTTGATGCAGTTGAAGCTTTAGTCGACTCTACTTCTTTTTGAAGGTCTTCAAGAGCTGCTTTAGCATCAAAGCCTGCGAGAGATGATGGGGTTGATCGTACAGAAGGAGAACCTAGTGTTCCTTGATTTGAATTTGCTATATTACCAAGTGATTTCTCAGCTGCTTTGACTATAGCATTGTCGTTTTTCATATCTTTACTTGCTAAAATCTTATCAGTAGCTTCTCTTAACTTCATAGCTCCATTAATAACAGCATCAGTATTCAAGCTTGCGCCATTTCCACTGGCAACAGTACTGATTGGGGATAAACCACTTCCAAGTGATGAAAGTGTTCCTAAGCTGATACCTGAAATATTAAACCCACTGGCCTTTAAACATGTACCAGATGTTCGGCAACTACATTTTTCGTCAACTTGATTAGATTGAGTGATACAAACTTTTGTTCCATCCCCAGTATCTGCAAGATAGCTAGTTCCATTCAGGCTAACTGAGTTCCACATATTTTGACAAACTGCTGAGCTTGAGCGAGCAGTATTTCTTGTTCCGTCGGCTGTGTAGCAATAGCATCCTGGTTGAGTTTGGTCATTTCTTTCATCAGGAGTACAAACTCGCATTCCTTGTGTATTTTCAAAATCACCCTTGAGCGTAAGAAGTGTTTCCTTTCTCGCTTTTGCTAGTTTCTGTTGATCTCCCATCTCTTTTACCATGAAGTAGGTAAGAGTCCCAAGAACAGCCCCGAAGGCAATTCTAAATTTAGGAGTTTTGATAAACTTCTCAAAAGCGCCTCCAACTTGTTTTACTGGAGACTGTGCTTGTGGAGCGGTGGTAGCGGCTCCATTTGTAGTTGATGTTGCAGATGTATTATCTGGACCACCTTTTACCTTCGATCCCTTGAGCAAGTTACTGTTTGCCAACAAGGTTCCGGCAACAGGTAATACTGCAAGTAAAGCTTCCACCTTAGCATATGCACTGCTTATCACTATTTCAGATTGTAATTTATTAAAGATACTAGTCTCTGATATTGAATGATCCTCTTTTTTAGGAATAGAGTATTTCTCCTCAAGCTGAGTTGCTGTCATTTCTGCAAATGTACTGACAAAGAAAGGATTTATTTCATCGTCAATATTAAGTCCTAGATTCACTTGGGAGTCTAAACTTGAATAATTTTTTCCCGCTGTCATTTCTTCAAATTCATTTGTCAGGGTTAAAACTTGATCCACTGTTTTAGCACGTCTAATTTGATAAATCTGAACTTGAGCATCATTGTTATTTAGATTCTGGTTCCATGGAATAGGTTTAGATAGTTCCTCAATATTGGGGACCTTATTAACAGGAGAGTCTTGTATAGGTGCATTATTCAACTCTTTTGTAAGAGGGTCATTTGCAACCGGAGGATCCGCTTGCCAGCATTCAAATTTAACAAGTAGATTTTTATAGTTATTCACAGCACTTGTTACTGCAGGAGCATCTGCTACAGCGGCGGCATTTAGTTGATCAAGAGTTAATACTACAGGGTCTGTTCCTGAAATAGACGCTCCAATAGCTGCACCCAATGCTGCTCCATTAGCAGATTTTTTTGCCTCTAGAACACCTTTGGCTTCATTTGATGTCTTGGTAACTTCATCGGCAGTTAGTTTTTTATAAGCGGTTGTGATCTTAGTTATAGTCGCTGCATAAGAAGGGTTACTACTTGTAAGACCACTCAATCTAGTGACCTCGGTTGCGACAGCAGCCCCGACTGCTTTCTTCGCAGCCTTAATTGCTAATAGTTCATAAGTCGCTATCCCTGCCGCTACACCATAAGCAGACATCGCCACAGCATAAAATGTCTTTTTTGCTTTCGCGAGTGATTCAACAGAAGCTTGTTCATCAGCTAAAAGTTGAAATGCTTCTGATTGCATCTGAGTGGCATTAACTTTCTTTTGATCTAGGTTATCTGTTGCATCGGGAGTTAAAAGTTTTTTTCTCGATTCATCTAATTTTTTCAAATTCGATTTATGTTTAATAAAACCATAAACCTCACCGCCTAACATAACAACGCTTGCAGCAAGCATCGCAATTGTTGAAGGTGGAAGACATTTATTTTTTCCAAACATTTTTTTCTTCACCATCATGTATCCAAATAACATTAGGGGAAGAGCATATACGGCTGTTTTGGCAGCATTCAAACCAAAACTATTGCCTTTATACATTGCTTGAATATCACCAGAATTTAGTTGAGTTGTATTTTTACCATTGGCCGCACTATTAGCACTTGCCTCATAACAAGATTTCGGATCTGCTGACTTAGCACAGTCTTCGAGATTTCTCTGCGTCTGCGCCGTACTTGCATTCACTAAACATCTATTGGCAGCATCACTCCAACTCATTCCTGCAGAACAAGATTCAGCGGCATTTGCTTTGAGGATTGTGATCATCGCCATTTCTGGTTTGATGGGTGCCACCAAGAGTTCAAAGCAAAGACACATGAGAATGAGGCGACTTAAAAATTTCATAGGTTCGTCCTTAGTGAATACAACAAGTTATTTAATTATAAAGGGGACCAGTGTTTTTTTTGAGCGAGCAGTGATTGCCGCTTTTGTTTAGGGCCAGAATTGGGCCAAAAAACTCATGGAAATTAATGACTTAGAGGAATAATCTAGGGCATTCTATTATTGAGAATTAAGTTATATAGTTGACTCAAAAACTTGGCAAAAATATGAAAAACATCGTTTTAATCGCATTGGCACTCATTTCGTTCACAGTTAAGGCCCAAGGCCTTCAAACTGGGGATATCCTTCTTCAACCTCTTTATTGCAGGCTGTGTGAATTGATTGAAGCAGAAGAGCAATCAATCTATTCTCATATGGGTCTTGTGATTCAAAGGGAGACAGAGACTTATGTGATCGAGTCTTTTGGATCGGGTGTAAAAATTGTTACCTTCGCTGAATTTAATAAAAAAACTCAACGTGGACAAAAACTGCTTCACCTTCGTTTTAAAGATCCTGCCATGGCCAAATATATTTCAAGCACTCAAACTGATCTGACTCTTCTTTTAAGATTTAAGTCAAAGTATGAAGGGCTTAAATATGATGAGAAATTTCTTTGGAATAATATTGATGAGAACGGAAAAGAAAAACTTTATTGCTCTGAACTTGTCGTGAAACTTTTAAATGAAGTCATGGTTTGGGATTATCCTATTAAGCGTATGCATTTCTCACAATACTTTGAAGAATGGGACAGATATTTTGGTGGCTACACTCCTGTAGATGAATGGGGGAATTCTCCTGGTGACTTTGAAAAATCATCTCAGTTTATTCATCTCGGAGAAATATGATCTGGTCCTTTGATCAAAAAAAACTAGATTTAAAAGTTAACTGGAAGCTTTCACGAAATCAAACAACCGTGAAAGAAAATATTCTAGTAAAGCTTGAAACACCCAATGGGATATTTCTTTCAGAAGTCGCTCCCAATATTCGGTACGGTGAAACGGTCGAAAATATTCTTGCTGAAATTGAAACTTTTAAGATCTTAATTAAAAAAACTTCAAACACTAAACTACTCCTTAATACATTAGATGATATCTCTCTGAAACATTCTCTTCGTTTTGCTTTAGAGTCCTGTCTTATCTCTGATATCGCCAAGGGAGAAGGAAAGTCGCTGACTGAATATCTTGAGTTGGCCCCAATCATTAAAGTGCCAACTTCATTTTCTATGCCGATCATTCCTGTTGGAGAGATTGAAGACTATTTAAAACCCATCGCTAGGTTTAAAAGTCTAAAGATAAAGGTTGATGCAGAAACTGGTGCTGCAATGATTGCAGAGATCAGAAAGCATACTAATGCCTATCTTCGTGTTGATGCTAATGAAGGGTGGAGTGATTTTGATGAGTTTATGAAATTTCATGAAACATTAAAGGGACTCAATATTGATTTCATCGAGCAGCCTTTTCCATCTAAGCTTCAAGATGAATACCGAGAACTTAAAAAACTTACTCCTTACACTCTCATGGCCGATGAATCTATTGAAGACGTGGGAGACTTTCAAAAACTCTCAGAACAGTTTCATGCCATCAATATAAAACTCATGAAGACTGGTTCACTGATTAAGGCGCGTAATTTATTAAATGAAGCTCGTGCTTATAATATGAAGACAATGATCGGATGTATGATTGAAACTACCGTTGGTATTTCTTATGGAATGCTTTATTCAGGAATGGTTGATTTCGTCGATCTGGATGGGTTTTTATTAGTGAAGGATGAACCCTTCCACCTCGTGAGCGAGGCAGAAGGAATTCTCAAACTTAATTCTTAGTGGTGTCCGTGACCGTGCTCACCGTGAGCATGTCCGTGAGCAACTTCATCTGCAGTAGCAGGACGTGAACCAACGATCTCAACATCAAAGATAAGATCTTTTCCGGCCATTGGGTGATTTCCATCAACAGTCACTTCTTCAGTATCAACAGCTGTAATAGTAAATACAGGTGATTGCTCATCGTTATTTACTTGAAACTGATCTCCAACTTGAAGAGTAGCATCTGGTGGAAATTGAGTTTTCTTAACTTTAACAATCATTTCTGGATTGATATCGCCATATGCATCTGCTGCTTTAACTTCAATTTTCTTTTTGTCGCCAACATTCATAATTTGAAGAACTTTTTCTAGACCAGGGATAATTTGGTGAGAATTTTCTAAAAAATGAAGTGGCTCAGAACCGATAGAACTATCAAGAACTGTTCCTGAATTGTCAGTTAGTGTGTAATGAAAGCCAATTACTCTTGTTGTCATAAACTTGCTCCTAAGATTAGGCCAATGGCCTCACAATTGATAAACACAAATCTTTGCCCGCTAATTTCGCCTCAATTTCATCAGATGTCATGCTTAAAAAGGCCTGAGAGACCTTATTAAAGCTATCTGAGTCGGTATTGAAGCGATTTTCAAGGGAAAGGGGAATATTGTAGAGCGTCGAGAGCTCTATCCAAAACTTATCTTCGACAGCGGCAAGGGCGGCATAGGCCCCGTCTTTAGTCCTATAAATTGAGTAGCAAGGGTAGGCTCCATTATGAAGAAATTTAGTGTGCTTAAGTTTGCGCTGTTTTTGCGGCCAAAAGCATTTGTAAATTTCATCAATACTTTCAAAAAGATAAGTTGTCTGGATTTCACATTTTTTTGAATCACTGGCCTTAATAATTCCGGCCAGGAGTGTGGTTGCCGCTTGTTGGCCAAACCCAATTCCGGCAAAGGGAAGAAAGGGAGGATCAACAATATCACGAGTTTCATTTTCAAGGTGAAGATGAAGGACTCCCGTCATCGCGAGAGCATTGAGGTCATGCATGCTTTTGAGATCTTCTTTAGAAGCCTCAAGTTTCACTACGGCCAGATGTGGGTACTTCATTTTTAATTCTTCATCAGTGATACCAAGCTTTCCAGAAAGTTTTTCACCCACTGAAAGAATAAGCCCCGAGGCACGATTTAAATAATCATGAATAATGACTTTGGCCTCATCGTTTTTAAAATCAAAACGGTGAACTCTTTTATTCTTATTTAATTCTTTATACCAGTCTTCAAAGCTTGAATCAAAATCAGAAAAGAACCCTGATAAAAAAGGGTCCTTGTGTTTTTCATCTTCTAGCTTCACCACTTCAAATCCAAGATCAGCTAAAATTTTTCCAGCAAGTGGTCCTGGTAATCGATGAGAAAAATCAATAATTAATTTTTTACTGCTCATCTTTAATACCCAACTACCATTTCCTAGTGCAACTTTTCTTCATCATAACTTCATAAGG
>DZBG01000045.1 GCA_022729855.1 Bdellovibrio sp. | reverse complement strand
CTTATGAAGTTATGATGAAGAAAAGTTGCACTAGGAAATGGTAGTTGGGGTTTAATGATTCAAGAGTAAAAAAATATATTGATGCTCTTACGAACTCATTCAAGATGGCCTACTCAATTAATCATGACAATAATACAAAAGCTGTGGCGATTGGGCGTTATCCAGAAGATCGTTATGATGGTTACGGGACGAATGGAACAGGAAATCCTTGGTTTCTGGCAACGATGGGACTGGGCGAATACTATTGTATTGCTCAAAAAACTTCTAAACGTAATTATTCAGAACTTGTTGAGTCTCAGTTTCAGATGGTCATTTATCACTCTGATCGTACTGGGCATTTGTCTGAACAGTTTAACCGTAATAACGGAATCATGCAGGGAGCGAGAGACCTAACTTGGTCATACTCAAGCTTTCTCACGGCCATGATGAGATGTGATCTCGCCAAGTAATTTCAATCTAATATGGGCCAATAGTTTCTGCTACTTGGCCCTCATTTCTTTTCTTTTTCCTATAGTTTTTTCACACAATAGCAAATCCTCTATGACTTAACGCGTTGTCGCTATAGTATGCGCCCACTGATATCCAAGTAAGGGAGCACTTCTTGAAAAAACAAATCGCCGTTGCGTTACTAGCTGTTCAATCATTCTCTGCCATGGCCGGGATTCTTATCGATGATGGAATCGCTGCTCGCGCTAATCAATACTCTTCCGTTGTAAAAATTGAATATTTTGAAGTCGCTAATAAAAAAGAAACAAGTGTCGGCCACTGTACTGGAACTCTTATTGCTCAGGATATTGTTCTGACTGCTGCTCACTGTGTGAATACTGATAAAAATAATATTCAGCGAGTTTCTCTCTCAGGCGATAATAAGGGGGATGCAAAAGATCGATTGGTGACTGGTGGGATTAAAGTTAAGCAGTCATTTAAGAGTATTAGTTATGATTATGCAAAATATCAAGCCGCTGTCATTGCTCAGCAAATGCAAACAGAAGAGTTCGAGAGACTTTCTGTCGATGAAAAACAAACAATTCAAATCAATGCTTATATCGCTAGCCAAATTGTAAACAGCTACGATATTGCATTTCTGCAACTTGAGAGACCTCAGGTGATGCTTGCAAGTGCTCTATCAAGCCTTGGTTGTAAGGCCTCTCTCAAAGCAGGAGATGCTGTGGCCATAGCGGGCTATGGACTTAAATCAGTGAAAGACTCTAAAGAGAACTTCAATAAAGATTACGTCTTAAATTATGGTTATAACAAAATTGCGGCCTCTCCACTTCTTGAACTTGTCTACACAATTGAGAAAGCGGCTGGAATGCAATTAGTGAATTCTGGAGACAGTGGTGGACCGATCTTTAAGAAAACTAATCAAAAAATTGTTTACGGTGTGACATCGACAAAAGCTTTAAATGAAAAAGAAGAGAATATAGTAAGTACATTCGGCAGTCTTTCATCTGCGTCTGCAAAGGAAATCTATAAGTCCCTAAGCACAAATGCAAATGTGCCTAAGAACCTTCAAGATATTGCTAAAAACTGTTTATAATTATTGTTCAGGATGCAGTGGAGCCTCATCACTTTTAATAAGTGAGAGCTTCACTGAATACGACATAGATTTTGCCGGCATAAATTCGAAATGTTCATTCTTCTCAGCACGTGATTTCCAGTCTTGAGAAACCATCGACGCTTTCGCAATCTTTTTATCCATCGCAAGTCCAGCTTCAAGTTGAGGTCTGATTGATTCAAACAACCCAAGTTTTGATTGAATACGTTGAACAGGGGCTTGTTTCGCTATTGATCCTAAGAACTCATTGATCACTTCAGTACGAGTTGTCTCGTCATAAGCTGCTGCTACAAAACCAGTATCTAGGAGCGCTTGAGTTTTAATCCCAAGGCCGCCCATAACCCAGTGACGGGCCTTAGCAGGGTTCATGATTGTAGACAGAAAGCTCATCCCACCAGCCGCAGGAACAAGACCGTAATGAGCGTGATTGAATCTTACTGTTGAGTTTACAGAACAAAGACGGATATCAGCACCAATGGCAAATTCAGAAGCAAATAATTGAGAACCTTCACCCAAATCCACAACCACTGTTTGAGGCAATTGCATCATGGCATAAACGATCTTAGTAAGTTTGGCGTTCATCTTATCAAGGGCCGCAGGAGTGAGGTCAGCGAGTCTTTCAACTTCAAGTCCAGTTGAGAAAAATTTAGTTGAAGAGTCGATGAAGATTGAATTGATTTCAATACGAGAAGTACACCAAGCAAGAATAGACTCTAATTCAAATAACATCTCTGTTCTAAAAGCATTTCCCCAATCAGCACGATTAAGTGTGATGAATAAAGTCTTTGTCGATTTCTCGAGTCTTGTAGAGAGAGTTGTGTAGTTAAATAGAGAGTTCATCAATTACCTTCCTTGGCCATTGCTTGATTAAAAATTTACTTTGCAGGTGCGCTTTTCTCAATCCATGAAAGAAGACACTTGTTAATTGTTCCAAATTTTATAGTGGGTCGTCAAAGGGTAAAAATGCAGAATTTATGAGGTTATAAAATCAGCGAGTTACATCGTAAACCCGAGTAAAATATTCCTCTCGTGTTTGGTACCTAGAACTTATCCTGAAGGAAGATTCGCTCGTCACGGTCTTGATCTTTAGTGACTGAAAACTTGATTCGTCCAACCTCACGGTCATCAGATGTTTCAACTTCAACTCGCCAGTCGCCCTCAGTGAAGTTTGCTTTCTCACCATAACCGCGAAATCCTTCTTCACGGCCACCTAAAATATTTAGGGGAATAGTATCCTGCAAGCTCCAGCCTTTCGGTGAGAGCCAGTACCATTTGAGAAAAACTTGATCTTCAAAACTTGTAGGAGAGAAAATACTCATGAGAACGACAATCTTGTCTCCTGTACGGTAGCTAAAATCTTGAGAACCTTTGCTCCAAAATTTCCAAGCAGGATTTAAATGATCACCAAGATAGTCACCATTTGTTTTGGTGACATTGTAATAAACACCGATTTTTTTCACTGCCACAGGCACCGGTGGAATGAGCGCAAAATAATAACCAATGAGAAAAAAGAGATGAACACCAATAATGGGTCTTAGAACATTGCCTCGTAGAAATTTTTTGTGGGATTCATCATCAGAGAACTGAAGTCTCCATATAATAATCCAAGCAATTACTGAACTTATAAATCCAAGCCAAAAAGGAATCACTCCTACGTGTCCAAGTAGAATAGGGTAGAAGAAAGCGAAGTAGGAGAGTAGGCAGATGGCAAAAAGAAGAACTCTGGCGATGAGGCCCATGCGCTGAATTTGAGGAAACTCATTGGCCATCATAAGTCCTACTAACAGCAGGATAAAGATAAACGAGGTCAGGGCGGAAGCAGAAGTATAATAAAAAAATAGTATAGGCCGAAAGCAAACTTCCAAAGAGGAAGTGGACCACGAGGTTTTGATACTGCCAAAATTTTTGCATTCGAGGCGAGAAATTGGCCGTTCCAATTTTTTCTTTGATTTCATAAAGAAGTAGAGCACCAAGAAGCGCCAGATAGACCCCTTGCTGGATAAGATTAAGGAAATCATCGATTCGACCTAGAGTGAGTAGATCAAAGACAAAACCAAAAACAAAAATACAAACTGATACCAAGACCTCGTGGTCTTGGTAAAAGCTTAAAAAACGATTTTTATAAAGATGTATTTTTTGGTTCACAAATTTTTAGTGACCTTCGAGGAATCTCTCGGCCTTAATTGCTGCCTGACAACCAGATCCCGCAGCTGTGATCGCCTGACGGTAATATGTATCTTGAACGTCACCACAAGCAAAAACACCTGGGATATTCGTTTCAACATCATTAGTTGTGATAAGGTAACCTTCCTCATTGGTCTTGAGCTGACCATTAAGAAATTTTGTATTTGGCGTGTGTCCGATAGCATAAAAAAGACCGTCTGTTGGACGCTCTTGCTTATCACCAGTTTTTAAATTTTCAACAACCACGCCAGTGACACCAGCCTCAGAGTGTTTAATTTCTGTGATGGCCGTATCCCAAATAAATTCAATTTTTGGATTATTAAAAGCACGCTCTTGCATTGGCTTTGAAGCACGAAGAGTGTCTTTACGGTGAACAAGATAAACTTTTTTCGCAAATTTTGTGATGAAAGTAGCATCTTCCATGGCCGTGTCTCCACCACCAACAACGTGAACGATTTTATCACGGTAGAAGAAACCATCACAAGTGGCACATGTCGAAACTCCGCGACCTGTAAGCTCTTTCTCATGAGGCAGACCCAAAAACTTAGCAGAGGCACCTGTTGAGATGATCACTGCTTCAGCTGTATATGTTTGGCCATTTGAAGCCTTGATAACAAAAGGTCTTTTTGAAAGATCAGCTTCAGTACACATCACAGGTAAAAACTCTGCTCCAAACTTCGCTGCCTGTTGCTTCATATTCCCCATAAGTTCAGGGCCCATGACTCCACTCGCGAATCCAGGAAAGTTTTCTACTTCTGTAGTCAATGTAAGTTGACCACCAGGCTCATGTCCTTCAAGAACGAGAGGCTTGAGATCGGCCCTAGCATTATAGATCGCAGCTGTAAGACCAGCAGGACCAGTACCAATAATAATGACTTTGCGTGCTTCCATTATAAAAGTCCTTAAATCTAAAATTAGTGTTTAGTTTCTGGAGTAGCTTCAATTCCAAGTTTCTTTTTTACTACTGCTGAACGGTCATCCATCTCAGGATTAAGTTCGTAGTAAGCCTTGATTGTTACAAGGTCTTTTGGATTTGGAGCTTTTTCCGTAAGAGTAAAGGCTTCACCACTAAGTGAGCACTCATAATTAAATACAACTCTTTCGCGACGTCTTTTCACAATAAATCCTTTGAATTTTGATACTTTGTTATAGACGATCAGGGGCTTTTACGCAAGAAAGCTGTGGTTTAAATAACAATCCATGACAAAATGCAAAGCCCCTATTTTCATTACGTTTATTCAGTGTCACAATTTTAGTATTGGAGAAACTCTCTCAAAGGAATGAGGCTTTGCGTAAACCGGGATGGTTTTTGACATTTATCCTTCTTTTCACTCACTTGTGCTACGGGCAAGTGGAAGTGCGTCTGCTTTCTCAGTCTGCATCCGGACAAACTATCCAGTTAAATATTGGCCACCTTGAAGGAATTAAGGCCGGCGAATTTGCTGCCATTTTAAAACCTATTCGAAATCCTGAAGAAATTGACCTCCGTATGGTCCCAGTTGGGAAGGCCAAAAGTATCAAAGTAAACTCAGATTCATCGATTTGGATCGTTTACCGAGTTTTTGATGGAGAACTCCTTGTCGTCGGCGACAAGTTCGAGCTTCTGACGGAATCAAAAATGCTCTCAGGAAGAAAAAAATATTCAATTTCTCGGACAGAAGTTGTGGGAAATAAAAAATCCATTACTAAAAATACTTATGAGTTTCTTGAAGGGGATCGTGAAAGACTCACGAAACTGGGAGATAAATATACAACTTCTCAGCAAAATCATGGACCAGAAGATCGGTTTTCTGATGATTTTAATATGGTAGATGTCTCTACTTGGGAGAAAGAGAAGGGGCAGGCCTTCAAAACTCCTCTCTATCGTGGGCCACACCGCGAGGAGTTTAGGCGAATTGTTCGTATTGAAACTTTTGAAAAGCTAGTGACTAATTATTTAAAGAGAGTGAATGATCCGAAGTTTAGCTATGAGACTTTTTATGCTGAACAGAAAAAAGATCCTCATTTGCAAGGTTTTAAAGTTAAGTCTGATTATGTGACTGAATACGATAATTTCCTTGAGGCCCAGTCAAAAGAAAAAAACAAAGAAGCAGAGATTTACCGTGAGATGCTTGCTCGTGGAGATTCTTGGTCTGATAATTTTTCTGACGAGGAACTTCGGACCATGCTTGGGCGAGTGTCAAAAGTAGAAGAGAAAATTAGAAGAAATAGAGTTCAGGAATATGTTTTTACCCATCAGCTCACAATTTCTTCAGCTGTTGGTGTCTATAATAATGAAACTCAAGATGATCCTTCCCACTCTAAAGGGAAAGGCAAGGATTTTGAAATTGGTTATGAGTTTTTTCCATTCGCAAAAGTGGATCTTTGGCAGAACTGGACTTTCTTTGCTTCTGGGAGAATGGGCTCAAACTCTCTGGCCTATCAGTCCTATAATATTGAAAGCAATGAGTACTCAGCAGCCTTTGGAGTCAATCTTTATCCATTTTATGCTCCTGAAGTTGTGGATAAAATTGTTCCTTTTATAGGTGTTTATGGCAGATTTGGGCGCAGTAGTTTGACGAATTTAACAAGTGCAGAAAAAGGGAAGTATACTCTTGTTTCAATGCCAGGAATTCACGGTGGTGTGAAGTACCAACTCTCGAATGGCTTTGCGATTAGAATTAAAGCCGCCATTGAAAAACAACAACTAGAAGTTATAGAAACGAAATATTTAAGCACAATATTACCTGATCGAGCAGAGCTTATCGATGCCAAATTAGGAGTGGGAATTGGTTATGCATTCTAAGTTAATTTTTATTTTAATGATTCTTATCTCTTTTAAAGCCCTAGCTTTAGAAATTGATGAAAAACTAACCGTGAGAGTTTTAAAAACTTCAGAGACACGAAAAACAATTCTCGTGAATCGTGGGACTGAAGATGGACTGACTGAAGGCGAGCACGCAAAATTTTATGTGACGGCTGGTGTAGTGGCGCGGGCAGCATGTGTGCGTATTTCACCTACGAGATCAGTATGGACTGTTTATCGTTTAGTGAATGCAGACCTGATTGTGAATGATGCTGTGATGACTTTAAGAGTCACTCCCGCGGTGAAAATTACTCAAGATGAGAGCAAAACTTTAGTGCAAGAAGATCAGCCATCACAAGTTGGACTTGGTGATCCTGCAGGTCTTGGGATTCCATTGGCCGAAGGGGCCAATGACTTAAATCCAGAAGGGGCTGCGGCCGGAGCGGATTCTCAAGAATTAAGAGCGATGCTTGAGTCAGCGGAGCCAACTTCAATTGCAGAAAGAAACCGCGAAGTTTTTGCAGCAGTGATGATCTCATCACTGGCATCAAAAACTGAAACGGATACAGGATCAAACTCATTCACTGGTGGGCAGTCCTATTATAATTTAACGGCCGGTTTTGAATATTATCCTCAAAGAGAAAAAGAGTGGTATTCACGTTTCTCATTAGTGGGGACGGCAAGTTTAATTAAAGAGACATCGTCGGCCTATCAAGGGGCGCAGTCAGAGAATAATACGACAGAAGTTTCTGCTGGGATTAATTGGCACCCAGGGAAAATGCCCTCAACAACAAACACATTAATTCCGTACCTTCATGCCAGTACAAACTATAGTATGGTGAGTTCGTCATACACTCCGGGGCTTGAAAATCCCACAGGGGATGCAGTGAAGGCGACTGGTACTGGACAAGGTTTCGCTGTGGGTGGAGGTTTTAAGTATTATCTCTCACGCGGATTTGGCGCAAGATTTTGGGCGGATTATTATATTCGTAACGAGCACTATAATAGTGATGAAGCGGATAGAGTTTTCAATAGAACAGTTTCTGGACCACGTATTTTCTTATCTCTGGCCTATCGATTCTAAATTTTTGAGAGCGAGTTTAACTCGCTCTCAAAAAAGATGATCTAGTCTAATTCTTCAATTGGGTGAGCATAGCGATTTGTATTTCTTGATTCATTGTCAAACCACTTTCTCATATCATTAAAATAATTATTATAAAATTTATCGGCAAGCATGTTCTCATCATACACACCTGTTGTTCCAAAACGTGTACTCTCAGCAATATAAAGTTTTAATTTTTTATCTTTTGAAAATTTGTTTCTCAGTGTTGAATACCAACTCTCAACATCTGTAACTCCAGTAATCGGATCAAGAGCAAACCACTTCTCATTTCCTCTGGCATCTTTTGTCTGTGCAATTGTAGTCACGTGCCATCCCCAAGAAGCTCCATCTGGTGTTTGCATCGGTCCTACGACATAAGCCTTTTTCACACTGTCACGGTCAAATCCACGTTGAACAAGTTCAAGATGAATAAACATGGTACGTCCAAAACAAAAACCTATTCCTAAGTTTTGTGGGTCATATTTTTTTGAGTGATAAGAAGAAACAACAGGGTTTTTTGTTACGAGATTAACTGTTTCTTGAGCGTAACTCATTTTAAGAAACTTGGCCTTGTCGTAATCAACAAATTTATCTACATCAAGCTCAATAAACTTTTGATAGTTTTTAAGATTGGCCTTATGAATTTGATCAGCAGTTTTGCCTTGGATATCTTTACTGTACTGAGTGAAGAGATTGATCTTGTTTGGGGTGATTTGTGCTTGAGCTGCGAGCGAGCAAAGCGCAATCAATAGTGCGATTGTTTTCATCATGGCCTCGGGTTTAAAATAAAGAGATGAGGGCATATATCACAGCTAAAAATAAGCGGAGCGAGGAGTGTAAAAATGATAGGGAGAGAATTTTTTAAGCTTTGCTTGGGCCACGTAAAGGAAGATCTAGGTCCTTGGCCGTAAGTCCTGCAATTCTAGTCTCTTCAGTAAAGCCCTCGAGTTTTGATAATCGTCTTTTAAATAAATCCTCAAAGGTGCGAACTTTTTCAGTCGATACAATGCATTTGACGGCCTCAGGGGTAATTTCATTATTTTGAAAAGTTCCAACTGTTGAGTGGACTCTTAAATGGTTAAGAGTCTTATTGGGTTCATAACGTTTTTCAAGCCTTGGAACGATTTCAGAGGCGAGTTCTTGGCACATACGACGAAAAGTAGTGTATTTCCCGCCAATCATCACATAGCTAGTTGAAGTCGGTCGATAGATCTTGTGAAAGCGGCTTACTTTGCCAAGGGATTCACCCGCAGCTCCTTCTTCTCGCGCCAAAGGTCTTACACCCGCAAAAGTAGAGATAATAGAGTCACGTGTAATCGGAGCTTTTGGAAAATAAGATTTAAGCGCCTCAATAAGGTAATCAATTTCTTCATCTGTGGCAAAGATATCAAAGATATTCTCTTTCACTGGAGTTTCTGTTGTTCCCACTAGGATGGCATCTCTTTGTGGGATAACGAAGATCACTCTATTATCTTTTGTGGTGAGAACCATACTGGCCGGGGCCTTAATCGTATCTGGTTTTAACCAAAGATGAATTCCTTTAGAAGGAGCAAGCTTAGGAGTCCAAGGGACACCAAGTTTAGGAAGCAGTTTATCTGTGAATGGGCCTGTGAGATAAACCACAAATTTTGCTTTGACTGTTTTTTGTTCACCAGTAAGGCGGTCTTTGATTGAAATTTTCTCAAGTCCATTTACTGTTTCGACTTTTGTGACTTCATGATAACTCAAAGCCTCAACTTGTGGTTCAACCAGAGCATCATAAAGACACTCAAGGGCAAGCTTGTGATCGTCCACAATACCATCATAATACTGGCCAGAGGCGAGAAGGCCTTCTGGATTTAACTCCGGAAACTCTTTAAGAACTTCAGCTTTTTTAAACCAGCCATGAGGTTTATTTTGAAAATGCGAAAGAAAATCATAGAGCCAAAGACCTAGACGCAGGCCAATTGGCGGATACTTCCAATGCTTATAAACAGGAAAGAAAAAGGGGCGCTCGCTACAAAGATGTGGAGCAAGTTTAAGCCAAAGATTTTTTTCTTCTAGGGCCTCTTGGACAAGAGCAAAATCAAAATTTTCAAGATAGCGAATTCCACCATGGAGCATTTTAGATGAACTCTCAGAAGTCTGAGAGGCAAAATCACCTTTTTCAATAAGAAGTGCTTTTACACCATTAAGGGCAAGATCACGAAGAAGGCCGCAACCATTGATTCCGCCACCAACGATGACAACTTCATAAGGAGTTATTAAAGGCGATTCACCCATACAAGGTTTCCTGTGCATGCGAGTTTATAACGAGCAGGGCCCATGGAGAACTCTGATGGGAGTGGTGTTAAATGATAATTGATACCGATAACAGCATTAGCATTAAGTTTTACAGCATGAGCTTTGAGCTTGTGGGCCAATTCCTCATAGTGGAATTGGATTTTACTTGAGGTTTCATCTTCCACTACGGCAGAGTCAAGAATGGCGTGCTCGCTGGCCACACCGAGGTATCTTAAAATTTGATACTGATCTAGCTGAGGAGAGGTCGAGATAATAACTGAACCGAGATCTACCTTCGGACGAGAAAAATCAAATGAATGAGCATGATTTTGATAAAGATGTTGTTTACTTACGAGTCCCACTTCAGAATCAGCACCATTTTTTGGCGGATGAATATCATCTGAAAGCCCCACTAAAACATCAGCATCAAAGCGTCTTAGTTTATGCGAGATAAAGACTGCGGCAAACTCAGAAATACGAGGAACAAGAAGGCTTCCGCGATTAAGAGATTTTTTAGTCTCATCAATATTTGTCATGATTTTAAGTTCATTTAAAAGATGGGCAATATCACTAGCATCTTCAGTGAAGCGGACATTTTTAATTAAAATACTGAAAGAGGGATTGGCCTCAGCAGTAGTTGAACTATAGGTCGAATTTTCTGCAAACTTTTTAACATCGTCAAAATTTTCTGTTTTATGTTCTTTAAAGTCTTCTCTTGTTCCTGAATCGTAGAAGCTAGTGACTTCTTCTTGAACTGGTTCAGGAGTGGGATCAGAATCAAAACTAGTTTCTTCTTCAATTTCGAGTTCTACTTCTTCAGGAGTCTCCTCAGCAAGAAAGTTTATCTCTTCTTCTTGAGCTGGTTCTGTATTCTCCTCAAAGCTGCTTGTCTCAAAAGGTGAGTCCTCTGTGTTTTCACCCCATGCAGGCTCAACAGATTCAAAACTTGATTCTTCTGTGGCCGATGAGAAATCAGAACCAAAATCAGTTTCTGATGATTCTCCAAATAGAGATTCTCCAGCTTCTTCTTCAGTGCTTTCTGGAACAGAGAAAGGATCTTCATCAGTTGTAGTTAATTCTTCAGATGTTTCAAAGCTGGTCTCTTCACCAAAGGCAGGAGGATCCTCTTCAAAGCTGTCAGAGGGGATATCTGGTAAACCAGAGATATTGTGAGTTTCTGCTTCAACTTCATAAGATTCATTCTCATTATTCAGTTCGTGCAGAAACTCACCTAAATCTTCAATTCGAGTGAGATCTTTTTTATCGTCGTTACTCAAGGTTTCCTCTTAAGCTCCATGACATTGTTTAAACTTCTTGCCTGATCCACATGGGCAAGGATCATTTCGGCCTACTTTAATTGTAGCACGAATAATCTTTTTTTCTTCATCTTTGAGTTTAGAAGCTTGGGCCTCTTGGTGAGCGCGCATTTGTTCTTCTAGGACTCTCTGTTGTTGCTTATGAAGAGCTTCAATTTCTTCCTGAGTGTAAAGTTGAACATGACTAATACGCTCAACTACAGCTCTTTTAATTTCGTATTTCATTCCTTCATAAAGACCAAAAGCTTCACGCTTGTATTCAACAAGTGGGTCTTTTTGTCCGTATGAGCGAAGGTTGATCCCTTCTTTAAGATGATCCATCGCTAGGAGATGGTCTTTCCAAAATGAGTCAAATGTCGCGAGAAGCACTTCTCTATAAGTGTACTTCACTTGTTCTTGATCAAATTTTGCAAATCTCTCAGTCACTTGTTTCACACCAAGAAGTCTTAGGTATTCTGCAAGATCCCCTTGAGTCGTGTTTGATACATCTTGAGGGACGATATCTTTTTCTGTTCCCCAAATGGCCCTGACAACTTTATTAATTTCTACCCAATTGTATTGAGATAGAGGAGCGTTCTTTTCAGGACGGAACTCTTCAGCAAGTGTGTATGCTACTTCGCCCGTAAAATCATGGATTAGCTCAAGATTGTTTTCGTCGTTAAGAATGTCACGGCGAATTTTGTAAATCACGATACGCTGCTCATTCATTACATTATCAAAATCTAGTAAATGCTTACGAATATCAAAGTTATGCGTCTCAACTTTCTTCTGAGCTTTTGCAATAGCATTAGTAATCATTGAATGCTCAATAGGCTCATCGTCTTTCATTCCAAGTTTTGTCATAATGCCTTTGATTCTATCTGAACCAAAGATACGCATTAAATCATCTTCAAGAGAGAGGAAGAATTTAGATTTTCCTGGATCTCCCTGACGACCTGAACGACCACGAAGCTGATTATCAATACGACGAGATTCATGTCTCTCAGTTCCGATAATACAAAGACCACCTGCTTTTTTTGTATCGGCAGTCAGCTTAATATCAGTTCCTCGACCGGCCATGTTTGTCGCGATTGTCACTCCACCGTTTTGTCCGGCATTGGCCACAATTTCAGCTTCTCTTGCGTGGTTTTTAGCGTTTAGAACTTCGTGTTTAATGCCTTTTGAAGAAAGGTATTGAGAAATAAGCTCTGAACTTTCAATTGAAATTGTTCCCACTAGAACGGGTTGGTTCTTAGCGTGACATTCCTCAATGAGTTTACAAACAGCTTCATATTTCGCGGCACGAGTCGCATAAACAATATCAGCTAAATCTTCACGAACCATAGGAAGGTTAGTGGGAACAACTACAACTTCTAGGTTATAAATTTTTCCAAACTCTTCAGCTTCTGTATCAGCAGTACCAGTCATCCCTGATAGTTTTTTATAAAGACGGAAATAATTCTGGAAAGTAATAGAGGCGAGAGTCTGGTTTTCAGACTTGATCTCTACACCTTCTTTGGCCTCAACAGCTTGGTGAAGTCCATCAGACCAACGTGACCCTTCTTTAAGACGTCCTGTAAATTCATCTACGATGATTACTTTCCCATCTCTCACAACATAATCAACATCATGTTGGAAAAGAGTATGGGCACGAAGTGATTGAGTGAGATGATGGAGAGTTTCAATATTTCTAATATCGTAAAGATTTGTGATATCAAGAAGTGTTTGAACTTTAATAATTCCTTCTTCAGTTAAAACTGAAGTTTTTGCTTTCTCATCAACAATATAATGAGTTTCTTTTTTAAGTTGAGGAATAATTTTATTAGTCACTTGGTAAAGTGAAGTATCACCTTCAGACGGACCAGAAATAAGAAGAGGAGTACGGGCCTCATCGATTAAGATTGAATCGACCTCATCCACGATACAATAATTATGTTCACGTTGAACATAATCGTTAAGGTCAAATTTCATGTTGTCGCGAAGATAATCAAAAGCGTATTCGTTGTTTGTTCCATAGGTAATATCAGCAAGGTAGGCATCTTTACGATCTTCATCACTCATATTCGATGTAATACATCCTACAGTGAGACCTAACCATTTATAAAGAACACCCATTTCTTTTGAATCTCGAAGGGCCAGATAGTCGTTCACAGTTACAAGGTGAGCACCACGTCCAGACAGACCATTTAAATAAAGTGGGAGAGTCGCGGTAAGGGTTTTCCCTTCCCCGGTTTTCATCTCTGCAATCTTTCCTTGATTGAGAACAACTCCACCAATCATCTGCACATCAAAATGGCGCATCTTCATCACACGCTTACTGGCCTCGCGGCAAACGGCATAAGCTTCAGCTTGAATGTCATTTAAAGTTTCACCTTTCTCAAGTCTTGCACGAAAAAGATTCGTTTGATTTTGTAATTCCTCATCATTCATTGGAGAGTACTTAGCCTCTAGAGAGTTGATTTTATCTAGAAGTGGTTTGATCGCTTTGATATCTCGATCTTGTTTGGTTCCAAAAAGTGAGCGCATTAAGTTTTTCATTTATATACCTTTTATTCTAAAATAAAATAGAGTGGGTCAACTGCAATACCATTTACGCGCACTTCATAGTGTAAATGGGGGCCTGTTGAGTATCCTGTATTCCCAATACTTGCTAGAAGATGGCCACGTTTTATCGTTTGTCCAGATCTGACATGCAAAGCACTGCTATGGGCGTAAATAGTTTCAATACCGTAACCATGATCAACTTGGACAAATTTCCCGAAACCTGACTTCTCCCCAGAGAAAGTCACAATCCCATCTGCAGGGGCGCGGATAGGTGTTCCAATGGGTCCACCTACATCTAGTCCCTCGTGCATTTTGAGTGTTCCTGAGTGAGGAGAGACACGTTGACCAAAATAACTCGTGATCCATCCTGGTGATGGGAGAGTTGTGGGAGTTGAATTAAGAAATGATTCTTTATCAAGAAGATGCTGATCTAATGAGTGGATATTTTTTTCAATGGTTGAGACCACAGATTTTACTTCGCCGTATTGATAATCAAAACGGGCATAGTCAGAACTGAGTCCAAAACTGCGCCTTGCAAGTTCTGACCACTGTTTAGTGAGAAGATAACTTTTTTCAAGGCCCAGTGAAGTGGCGATCTTTTTATCGTAAAGACTTTTGAGTTCTTGAAAAGCAGGCTGGTCGTCAATATTTTCAAATTTAAGTTTAATATCCAGGGATGAATTTAAATCATCCATGTCATATTTTTCTTTCTGCGTTCCTTCTTCGTCTTTAAAAACAGGACCTTTTTCAGTGACATCTTCAAGTCCCGTGATCACGCGAAGTTTGCGCTCAAAAGTATGGATTCGTTTTAAGTCATCGGCCAGTGAGTTCATTTTCATCTGGAATAACTGAATCTGCTCTTTGAGCTGACGATTTTCAATTGAGAGATGTTTGTTCTCATAAACCTGTTGAAGAATTTTCCAATAGTCGTAGGCGAGGACCCCTAATAAAAGGAAAACCATAACAGAGATGAAAGCAATTGATCTAAATACCAATGCTGGTATTTTGAAACTCTTAACGCCTTTTTGTCTCTCTGGAATAACCATGACGGTGTAGTACTTATCCACGCCAAACCTTTTTCTTAGTGATCTTGAAACCCTAATAGTTTACTTAGAGGTGAATAAAAAGTGAACTGTTAAGCTTGAGCAATAGCAATAATAACTGAGATATTATCTTGCCCGCCATTTTCATTGGCCTGTTTGATCAACTCATTCACTAGGGTTTGTACCTGCGAAGCATCACAATTTTCTGGATCTGGGAGATATTGTTGAACGATAAAAAGAATATCACGGTCACTTACTTTACCGTGGAGTCCATCAGAGCAGATTAAAAAGATATCATTTTTGCAAATTCTATAATTAAACACATCTACTTGAATGTCTTCGTCGATTCCTACAGAGCGAACAAGAACGTTCTTCTGAGGATCATGGGCCGCATCTTCACGAGTATAGATGCCCATATTGAGTTTTTCTTGGACAAATGAGTGGTCACGAGTCATCTGAAAAATTGTATTGTTGTGAATCATATAAACGCGTGAGTCACCAACGTTGCCAAGGATTAATTGTGCACCATTGAACATCACCGCAGAGAGAGTGGTCCCCATTCCAGTCAGTTCAGGTTGTGCTACTGCAGTATCAAGAATTTGACGGTTTACTTCAACAATCACATCTCGCATTAACTCCACAGGCGGTTTTTGTGTATTTTTAGCTAAATATTCAGGAATAACTTTCACGCATAATTGAGAGGCAATATCACCACCATTATGTCCGCCCATTCCGTCCGCCACAGCAAAAAACTGGTGAGGGAGGTCAAGACAGATTGAATCTTGGTTCGTTTTTCTTTTTCGCCCAATATCTGAGCCGCCTGCACTTATAATGGCCATAAGTTTTATATTCTCCGTTTATCTAAATATCTTAAGTCTAAACATAACATGTTAAAAGCAGAGATTTTTGCCTATAGAGAGAGTCTGCCCGTCAGGTATTAAGAAAAATAAAGTTTTAGTGAGCTATTTACTTGGAGTCAGCTTCATCTCAGGTGTAAAATAAAGGAGATACACGCTTAAAAGTGCTTTAGGGAGGAATCCATGGCCAATTTCGATATCCAAAAATTTGTTGCAGAAAACTACAATCCAAAAGATTTTTCACATCTTCATTGGTCTGGGAACTTTCAAGAGTACACAGATCTAGTGATGAAAAATCCAACAGTCGCTCGTAATTCGTTTCAAAGAATTTACGATATGATCATGTCGTTTGGAACTTCTAATTATACGGAGTACAAAAAAGACATCGTTCGTTATCACTTCTTTGATGATCCATTTGAGAATGGAAAAGATGCGATCTTCGGAACAGACGTTCACTTAATGAAACTTGTAAACTTTTTTCAATCTGCGGCTTTAAGCTACGGAACTGAGAAACGTGTTCTTCTTCTTCATGGCCCTGTAGGATCTGCAAAATCGTCTATTGCTCGTCTCCTTAAAAAAGGTCTTGAGCATTATACGCGTACAGATGAAGGTGCTCTTTATACTTATGAGTGGATTGACGATGAAGCTTCTCATATTCTTGGTGGACAAAAACTTTTTCCATCTCCAATGCATGAAGAGCCACTTAAACTTCTTCCTTTAGAAGTTCGTGAAAAATTTCTTCTTGAATTGAATAAAAATAATACATCTAATTATAAAGTGAAAATCAAAGGTGAAGTGAACCCAGCTTGTCGCTTTATCTTAAATGAATATCTTATTAAGTACGGTGGTGACTGGAATCGCGTGATGAAACATATTCGCGTGAAACGTCTTATTCTTTCTGAAAAAGACCGTCGTGGTATTGGTACATTCCAACCAAAAGATGAGAAGAATCAAGATTCAACAGAGCTAACAGGGGATATCAACTATCGTAAGATTGCTATCTATGGATCTGATTCAGATCCACGTGCTTTTAACTTTGATGGAGAGTTCAACGTTGCTAACCGTGGGGTTGTTGAGTTCATCGAGATGTTAAAGCTTGATGTGGCCTTCTTATACGATCTTCTTGGAGCTTCTCAAGAGCAATCAATTAAGCCGAAAAAATTTGCTCAAACAAGTATCGACCTTGTGATTCTTGGACATACAAATGAGCCTGAGTATAGAAAACTTCAATCTAATGAGTTCATGGAAGCCCTTCGTGACCGTACTGTGAAAATTGATGTTCCTTATATTACGCGTCTTGATCAGGAGACTCGTATTTATAGAAAAGACTTTAATAAGGATACGATTCCAAATATCCATATTGCTCCTCATACACTTGAGATGGCCTCTACTTGGGCCATCTTAACTCGTCTTGAAGAGCCGAAAAAAGCTGATCTTACAAAGATGCAAAAGCTTAAGCTCTATAACGGAAAAACTCTTCCTGGATACAATGAAGACAACGTGAAAGAACTTCGTAAAGAAGCCGTTCGTGAAGGTCTAGAGGGAATTTCTCCTCGTTATATCCAAGATAAAATTTCAAATGCTCTTGTGAAAAATGGACATGTTGGATGTCTTAACCCATTCATGGTTTTCAATGAACTTGAATCAGGTCTTAAGCACCACGCTCTTATTAATTCACCAGATCTTCTTGATCACTACCGTGAGCTTCTAGCGATTTCTCGCCAAGAGTACGAAGATATCGTAAAAAACGATGTTCAAAAAGCAATCTCAGTTGATGAGTCTGCGATCCAAACTCTTTGTGCAAACTATGTAGATAACGTTAAGGCCCATACTCAGAAAGAAAAAATCCGTAATAAGTATTCTAATAAATTAGAAGAAGCGGATGAGCGTTTCATGAGATCAATTGAAGAGAAAATTGATATTCCTGAGTCTCGTAAAGATGATTTCCGTCGCGAGCTTATGAACTATATCGGTGCTCTTGCGATTGAAGGGAAACAATTTGACTATAAAATGAATGAGCGTCTTCACCGTGCTCTAGAGCTTAAACTTTTTGAAGATCAAAAAGATACAATTAAGCTGACGACAATTATTTCAAATGTGGTTGATAAACAAACACAAGAGAAGATTGAAGTGGTGAAGTCTCGTCTTATTAAGAATTTTGGTTATTGCGAAATTTGTGCAACTGACGCACTAAATTTTGTGGCCTCTATCTTTGCTAAAGGGGACTCGATTAAGTCCTAATCGCACAGGGAGAATTGTAAGTGGATCATCCTATTAAACGCGACCACGCCCGTTTCCGTAAAATCGTGAAAGGGCGTATTCGCGATAATCTTCGCAAATATGTCTCACAGGGACAGCAGATCATTCCTAAAGGGAGTGATAAGTTTACTATTCCCATGCCGACTATTGAGACACCACGCTTTAAGTTTGGTGATAAATCTCAAGGGGGAGCTGGTCAAGGTCAAGGTGAGCCTGGAGATCCTGTTGATGGACAACAAGATCCGAATGGACAACCTGGTCAAGGGGAAGCAGGAGAAGGCGAAGGGAATAAAGAATTAGAAGTAGAGCTCTCACTTGAAGAACTTGCAAAAATTCTGGGTGATGAACTTGAGCTTCCAAATATTCAGCCCAAAGGTAAAAAATCTCTTCAAAGTACTGTGGACCGTTACACAAATATCGGTACAGCAGGACCAGATTCATTAAGACATTTACGTCGTACATATAAGCAAGCACTCAAGCGCCAGATTGCTATGGAATCATATGATCCAGAGAATCCGGTTGTTGTTCCTATTCGTCGTGACTTCCGCTACCGTGCCTCTGATACAAAAGTAGAGATGCAAAATGCAGCGGTTGTGATTTATATGATGGATGTCTCTGGATCAATGGGAGATGAGCAAAAAGAAATCGTTCGCACTGAATCTTTTTGGATTAATCTTTGGCTGAAATCTCAATATAAAAACATTCAAATTCGTTATATTATTCATGATGCCACAGCAAAAGAAGTTGATGAGCAAACTTTCTTCCGTACTCGCGAGAGTGGGGGGACGCTTATTTCTTCTGCATTTACTCTGTGTAAAGAAATCATTGATAAGGACTATGATCCTAATCAATGGAATATTTATCCATTCCATTTCTCTGACGGTGATAACTGGTCAGCTGATGATACAAAAATTTGTCTCGAGCTTTTAGATAAATCAATTCTTCCTGTGAGTAATACTTTTTGTTACGGACAGGTAGAGAGTCGTTACGGCTCTGGACAGTTCTATAAAGACCTTCTTGCTCATTACGGAAACGAGCACGAGCAATTGATTCTTAGTAAAATTAAGAATAAAGAATCGATTCTTGATTCGATTAAAGACTTTCTCGGTAAAGGAAAATAACCATGATGCGATCACTTCCCATTACTGGTGCTCTCCTTGAACTTCAAAAAACAGTTGAAGCTCATGCAGATGCTTTTGGTTTAGATTATTTCCCACAAGTTTTTGAAGTTTGTGATTACGACACAATTAATATTCTGGCCGCTCAAGGTGGATTTCCTAGCCGTTACCCTCACTGGCGTTTCGGAATGGAATATGACCAACTCTCTAAAGGCTATGCTTACGGTCTTCAGAAAATTTATGAGATGGTGATTAACACAGATCCTTGTTATGCCTATTTACTTCAGGCCAATAATTGGGTGGATCAAAAACTCGTGATGTGTCACGTGTACGGGCATAATGATTTTTTTAAGAATAATGCTTGGTTCTCAGGAACCAATCGCAAGATGATGGATGTCATGGCCAACCATGGAACTAAAATCCGTCGTTATATGGACCGTTACGGACAAGATGCTGTAGAGAGCTTTATCGATCGCGTTCTCTCTTTAGAAAACTTACTTGATGTAAGTGAGCTTTTCGAAACATCAGCTCTTAAACGTCGTCGTAGTGAACTTACAGAAAAAGCGAAAACAGAATTCTCTGATGATGGTTATGCCATTGATGATCGTTCATCTGCTTTAAAATCTTTTATGCGTTCTAAAACACGTAATGAGAAAAAAGATGAAGTGAAAAAAGAAGAGGATGAATTTCAAGCAGCTGTTGAAGCTCCTCATACTAAAACTCGTGATATTTTAGGTTACCTGATCCAGCACGCTCCGATTGAAGAGTGGCAAGCTGATGTGATTGGTATTCTACGTGAAGAGGCTTACTACTTTCTTCCACAGCGCATGACTAAGATCATGAATGAAGGCTGGGCAAGTTACTGGCACTCACGCATGATGACTGAGAAAGTCGCTAATGGAAATGAGATTATTGAATTTGCTGATAAGCACGCAGGTGTAATGGCCATGAGTCGTCAGCAGATCAATCCTTATAAAATTGGGATTGAGCTCTTCCGTGATATTGAGTACCGCTGGGATACAGGAAGATTTGGTAAAGAGTATAATGACTGTACAGATATGAATCAAAAAATGAATTGGGATAAAAAACTTGGTCTCGGCCGCGAGAAAATTTTTGAAGTCCGCAAATCACATAATGATATTTCATTTATTGATGAGTTTTTAACTCCTGAATTCTGTCATCGTCAGCAAATTTTTACTTATAAGTATAATGCTCGCACTGGACGCTTTGAAATCGATTCAAAAGACTTTGAGGCGATTAAATCAAAACTTCTCGCTCAACTTACAAACTTTGGAACACCCATTATTGAAGTTGAGGATGGAAATTATCTTAATCGTAAAGAATTGCTTCTCTCTCATACGCATTACGGAATTGATCTTGATATGAATTATGCTCAAGAAACTCTTCGTAATCTATTTGCGATTTGGAGACGTCCGGTAAATCTACGTACTAAATTTGATGAAAAAGAAGTTATCTTTCACTACGACGGAAAAGAATTTAAATCGCTGCACTAAGGTGCAGCGTTAAATTGAATTTCCATTTCTGAGAGCATTGTTTTCCAATCCTCATCCGTAAAATACTTTGGATTAAACATAATATGATGTTTACCCATATGTTTGATGTGCCCGAAAAATTTTTCCTAGTGCAACTCCACATTTAAGTTGCTGATTTCAGAAG
>DZBG01000044.1 GCA_022729855.1 Bdellovibrio sp. | reverse complement strand
ACCTTATGAAGTTATGATGAAGAAAAGTTGCACTAGGAAATGGTAGTTGGGATTAGAAAAAACTTCTAATGGAAGAATTAATCAGTTAGAGCAAAATACTAATCAAATTTTTAAAGTTGTATTTGAGAGGATGGATGAGATTGATGAGAAGCTTTTAAACTTGGAAGAGCAATTAACTCCAAAGCTTCCCAACAATCGAAAAAAAATTGGTCTCAAGAATAATAAATAATCAGCCGTTCTTTTTTGGATCTAATCCATCTTGAGAATAATGAAGATAAATAAACATCATTCCAATTGAAGCTACCCAATGCCAAACTGCATGACCTTGAGAGAACCAGCCGTGCCCAGTTGGATCACACCAAATGCGTTGTCCATCTGAGATTGAAAACCCAAAGGCCACAATAAGAGTAAGGATGGCCGAGATGAAATACCTATAGTGAAGTTTAGCAAGTTTCCTTGCTTTGATTTCTGTTCCAAGAATAATGAATCCACAAATCAGAACGATCCCTTGAAACTTCACGTGATAAATATACATGATATGCATAAGGATCGTGAAAAATACGCCAAGGGCAAGATTGAAAAGCCAGTGATTTTTTCTTTTTAGATAACCCAGACGAACGAAATTTGTGGCAATAACCCAACCAACAAAAAAGAACATCCCGACAAAATCGAGAACCTGAGTGCCGTAAAAATTTGATTGGTGATAGAACAGAGACATTAGTCCCATAAAAAATATTATGGGACCAAATTGAGTAAGTTCTTTATTGTGCTTATGTTTAAGCGAGAGAAAAAGAATAATACAGCCAACAATCAGATATCCAAGATTGGACCATGTATTTGCTGGTTCACTAACCCACTGACACAAAGTCTCCTCACACCATTTGATGTTCGGGGCCCCAACTTTTTCCGTGATGTCATACCATGGGCAGCTAGGGGCGTGTGGATTAATGTATTCTGTCATTAGAAGTCCTGGATTTTATCGGCTAATTCCGGATAGTCGATAAAAGGATTTCTCACTTTTTGGTGTTTGGCAACAATCTCGTGATGAGCGCGCTCAGCATCATCAATTGGATCTTCTTTATTCCACTTTCTCATTGCTGCTTCTTGATCTTTATTAAGTTGAAGTTGGTAGCGAACAGAGAAATAGAAAAGTGAACGGGCAACGTTCCCTTGGTGATTTTTTGGAGGAGTAAACTTAAGATCACCTTTAATGTGAGCAAGTTGTGAGCTAGCACAGTCATCAACATTTAATTCATCAAAAACACCTGTTGTGTCACCGAATTCGTGGTTTGCACGACGATTGTTAGCATCAGAGTCTGTCAGATAAAGATGGTGCATATCAGATTTCTGCATATTCTTATCAAATTTTCCTGTGAATTTAGATTGAGGCCAAGTGTGCTCGATATTTACTTCTGTGTGCATGTTTGAAGCTTGGCGAGCATCTTTGAAATGGAATTTTTTCCCACAATAAACATCTAGGACATAGTTTCCATCAGCATCAACTTTCTTATCTCTCTCACCGAACATGATAAGGCGAGCTTGAGTGTACCCAACTGAGCTGTGTGAGTAGCAATTGCTTCCACACTGAGAGCTGATTTTATCGTATGAATTTTTTACTTGAGTGTGTTTTGAATTAAGAATCTGGAAAAGATCTTCTTGATTGATCTTAGAAGCAGGAAGAATTTTTTTGTAAAAGTCCTCTCCGTAGTAGGCAAGATCACCATTTGAGAGTTTGATTTCTGTTTGTGCAAAAATTGCAAAAGAGAAAAGTGTACAAAAGAGCGCGAGAGAAAATTTCATTTTTTTTTCCTTTAGCTAAGATGAAGACGGGGAAAATATAAATTAGCCGAACTTAAATGTCACATAAAAAGAAGTTAATGCTTGTTGCGTCAGAAGAGTTTTAAAGATGGAATGAGACTCGCGTTAATTCTGAAATAGAATATAAGACCAGTTGGCTGTCTCGAGCTATGAAAAGTTCCTGCTCCAAACATATAGGCCACATCTTTTGGTTTATATTGATAAACAGCAGCATAACTTTCTTTGTATTCACCACTGCCCTCAAAGCGAGCGTGCTCAGCAAGAAATCCATACATTTGATTGCCAATTATTTTGGCGAATAAAAATTTATTTTCAATTTGAACATCATGGCCAACAGCTCCTGCGATAACATGTCTCCAGTCTGCTATCTGTCTTCCACTTCCATTATGAGGCGCGCGGATTGTGTCGTAGCGATAAGAGAGAAGTGTGATCCATCCTCCAGCTCCCAGTGCCATTTTACTTTCGACGTAATTACGAATGTATTCTCCTCGACAGATGACTTGATCACAATTGAGGAAAGGGAATTCATAATTTGAATTCATATACTGTCTGCCAGCGGCAAAACCTAAAAATGAAATAGGAAAAAATTCTAATTCTGCTTTGAAACTATTAACCACTGCTGAACTACTTGCAGTGATTGATGGACGAATGAGACCGAATAAAACATTTTTATCACCAACTTCTCTTTTTCCCCAAATTTTTTGACTGTATCCCGCGTCTGCATAAACTTCTGCACCCAGTGATGGAAGTGTTCTTCCTTGAGCACCAGCACTAAGATCAAAATGGGCCCAAAGGTTTTGTGTGAGGAATAGTATTCCCAATAAAGTGAGTAAAAATTTATTCATTAAGAAATGTTACAGAGAATACTGATGGTAGAGAAGTACTTTTTCTAACGCTAACTTGAGGGATTCGGCCACTGGCCTGTAACCACTGGTTAAATCTGGATGGATAGTTAATAGGCGTGTAGTCCACTCTGACATAAGGGGGATTTTTCCTTGTTCAGATTCCGCAATTTGAATTAGCTGATTATCTTTATCGTTCTTTATATATTTGCAGACTGAGAGTGCCTTGCTTTTATCTTTTTTTACATGTCCGTAAACACCGAATCCTCTACAGATAATAGGCCTTGTTTTGTATTCAGTACATTTGCCTTGCATACGATCTAAACTTGCAAATTCGATGAGTGGACAGATTTCAGAGCTTGTAGAAATTAATTTTTCGTACCATTCATCTGCCAGACCACGCTGATAGAGATCCCAGGCCATAGGGAGCATCTCAAGTGTGGTGGCAGTGATATTGGGGTTGTCACAGCATTTGGCACATCCGCTCAGGCAGGTGAGGCCCGTTGATTGTTGATAATCACTAAAAGCTTTACCCATTTCATCATAAAATAACTGAAGATCTTGTACGAGTTGTTTGATATTCATAAACGATGAACAAATTCCTTTTCACAATTGTTAATCAAGGCCTAGAGAAACATCTTAAAACTGAAGTTGAGTCCTATTTCCCAAATTGGAAATTTGCGTATTCTAGACCAGGTTTTTTAACTTTTAAAGGGGGAGACGGGGACACCATTTCTCACCTGTGGATGAGTTTTAGAACGGGAGAGGTTGTTCGAAAACTAACCCTTGAAGAACTCAAGGATTTTATGACTTCAGAGAATATTTTCTGGCGTCGTGAAGAAGATTTTATTGCTCCGTGGCCAGCTGAATATGAACTAAAGAAAATTGTTAAAAATAAAACTTATTTTATCGTGATGATGACTGATCCTGATCAGTTTTGGCTTGGAAAGTTTAAGTCCTCAAATAATGAAACAGGACACCTCTATGGCGCAAAGGCCGAACTTCCAGAGAGTTCTCCTTCCCGTGCTTATTTAAAAATCGCTGAGGCCAGTGCCCTTTTTGAATTGAGTTTTAAAGATAAAACAGTGGTTGAATTTGGCTCTGCCCCTGGGGGAGCGGTTCATTATTTATTAAATGATGGGGCCAATGTGATTGGAGTAGACCCCGGTGAGATGGATGCGGATATTTTTAAAAATAAAAATTATAAGCATATCAAGCGTCCCATTGAGAAATGTACTCGTGGGGATTTTCCTGAAAAAGTAGATTGGGTTCTGAGTGATATTAATCTTCCACCATCTGTGGTTATTCGCGAAATTAGACAAGTTTTTGAAAAACATCCACCCGAAGTTGGATTCATTATTACATTGAAGATGACTAAGAGTGATTATGTAGGACGCTTGGAAAATTTTGAATTGCAGTTAAAGAAGTTAGGTTTTCCAAAAACTAATATTCGTTATTTTCCGTCTCATAAACAAGAAGTCATGCTAATGGCACAAAGGGGTTAGTGATGAGTGCCGAGTTTCAAAATGCCATAGTCAAAAATTTCCTTAAAATTGTCACTGTTCTTCTTGTGATTGGTCTTTTCTTATATCTCATGGCCCCGTTTATGATTTCTATTACTCTGGGTGGAATCTTGGCCATGGCGCTTATTCCTATACTTGATTATTTAGAATTGAAGCGAGGATTGAAAAGACAACTGGCCCTCGTTTTAATGTGTCTGACGATGAGTCTTGTCGCTCTTGTTCCTGTGGCGCTATTTTTAGTTCACAGCTCAAAAGTGATTACAGGGGCCTTAAAAAATTCAGATTTAAATTCACTCACTAATCATGCCATTGCTTCAATTTATAAAGTGGTAGATAGGCTGTGTGATCTTTATGGTATTGATACCACCATGGCCCACGAAAAGCTCACAGGTATTTTTAAGGGAACAATTAGTTTTGTCACAAAGCAGTTTGGGAATTTGATGAGTGAATTACCGACTGTTCTTATGGTGGGCTTTATTACCCTCTTATCAATGTATTTTTTCTTAAAAGAGGCAAAAAGCATTCGTCAGTTCTTTGATAAGTATTTTTATTTTACTAAGAAAAATGGAAACCATTTTATCAATATGCTTAAGGCCTGCTGCCAAGTGGTCTTTGTTTCAAATATTGTGACTGGAATTATTCAGGCCTTTGTTGTTTCAATCGGTGCCTTCGCTTTTGGGGTAGGAGAGTTCTTCGTCGTCTTTTTTGTGACCTTTGTCTTCTCGTTTATACCTGTCATTGGCGCAGGTCCTGTGGCCATTATTTTGGCAATCATGTGCTTTTTTGATGACCGCTTTGGAGCAGGAACAGGGATGCTTGTGATTGCCGCAGTGGCGGGAATTTCAGATAATATTCTTCGTCCTTATCTCTCAAGTCGAGGTGAGGTTGAAGTTCATCCTTTCTTGGGTTTTATGGCCGTGATTGGAGGAGTGATTATGTTTGGGCTCGCCGGATTATTTATTGGCCCCCTTCTCGCATCACTCACTATGGGGGCCGTACCAGTTATCTTAGAAGAATTTTTAGATTCAGATAAAAAATAATAATTCTAAATTATTTCATTAACATAAAACCCTGAGGAAAGAATTGATTATAAGGATCATATTCTTTCTTAAGGTCTTTAAATAAAGCTGTTTGATCTTCAGAGTGAAATTTCTTAATAAATTTCTGCTTCAGTAGTCCAATCCCGTGCTCCGCAAATGGAGATCCATGCCATTTTAAAACATTGGCATATAGTTTTAAGAAAGCTTCTTGGCAAGGAGCTGACTGATCTTTAGTTGGCATATAATTATAATGGAGATGTGAATCTCCAAAATGCCCGAACAGACAATAACGAACGCCCACTTTTGAAGCTTCACGATAAAAATTTAGTAAATCTGTGAAATGATCTGCTGACACTTGAACATCTGTTCCCATTTTGACCACACCCATCTGAGAATTCACTTCAAAAATGGCACGAGGAACACCAGCACGAACATGATGAAATTTATTCTTTCCAATTTCAAAAACTTGCTCTGAACTAATAGTTTTAAAATTAAGAAGAACTTCTTCATAAATCTTTTCAAAGTCTACGGCTTTAATTTCCAAGAAGATTACATCTTGATTCTCACCAAGCTTTTCATCTGGCTTTAAATAGTTCATGCAATTGCTATCAAGAAGCTCGCAAGAAATAATACTATCGCGGTGAAACTGAACGGCATTAAAGACTTCCATATGTGATTCATAATTTTCCTCCCAACGAGGAAGGAGCATAAAGACATGATTCACATCAAAATCATCGGTGGTTTCAATTTCAACTTCTGTGACTAAGCCTAACTGACCTTCAGTTCCGATCATCAGGTCTGTGGCCTTCTCGAAACGCGGGTAAGGAGCATTTTTGAAATTTTGATAAGCAGAGAAATCATCTTGATATTTTTTTAAAGAACGAGAGTCAGACTTAAAATCATCATTTCTGTGAAGAGTTTTTTCTTCACCGTTATAATTTAAATATTTTAGTGAAACGATTTGATGGCGTAAGTTTCCAAAAGCAAAACATCTCTCACCGGTGCAAGAAGTCGCCACTCCAGCAGTGATTAAGGCCAAATGTTCAGTCGGAGAAGTTTTAAGATTTCTCCCTTTTGAAGTTAAGAACTGCTGAGCTTCTTGCCATGAAACAGCACCAGTTAAAACGAGATTTCCATTTTCCTTAAGTTCCATATGACCAGGTATTTTTGTGAGATCACAGAGATAAAAATCGCTGACGCCCTCTGGAATAGGTAGCATTTCAGTCAATTTATCGTACGGTATTACAGTAGAAGTTTTAGATGAGTAATAGAAACTAGGCGTATGTGCCTTTAAATGCGAAATTAAATCTTCTTTGTTATGAAATGTTTTATAATGAAATGGCATATAGTTTCCTCAATGTTTTAATGGGGATATTATAGCTTCTTTTTCAAGGAGGGTCCATGTCAGAAGTAGTGGTACTAGGGGCGTCAAATCGTCCTGAGCGTTATTCTTATATGTGCATGACCATGCTCTTGGAAAAGGGGCATATGGCCATTCCTATGAATCCTAAAGAGACTCTCGTCATGGGGCATTACTGCTATCATACAATGGATGAGCTTATAAAAGAGCATCCAGCTGTTAATACTTTAACTCTTTATGTAAACCCTGATATTTCAAGTGCGATGGAATCTGAAATTATGGCCCTTCATCCAAAGAGAGTGATTTTTAATCCGGGATCAGAAAATCATCATCTTCAGAAAAAACTTGAGGCCGCAGGTGTTGAATGCCTTGAAGCCTGTAGTTTAGTGATGCTTAGAACTGGGCAGTTCTAACTGAGTTTAAGCATCTGATAGGAGAGTGCCTTTTCACATAACCCTCAATCATAGGCCAATAATAAGTGGTCGTGAGATCTGATTTCGGAAAAAGAATCGGCGTCATGAATGGAATTAATTTCTGAATGGCAAAAGGGACTTCAGAAGGGTAGGCCATTGTATAACGATGGATATTGCTAATTTTCTTTCCGGCGATTTTTGCATTCTTCACCATGAATTCATCAATAAGATAGGGCCCGATTAAATCTTTGGCACTTGGCATTTGAATTCCATAAAAATTCACTCCTAACATTCCTGGTTTTTTGACAAGAAATTTCAGAATCTTCTTTAAAAGAAATCCATTTATTTTTGAAGTAGCGACCTGCCAACCTTGATCTCCATACAATCTAAAGTGAGGGAAGTTATCAATAATATCCCCGAAGGTAATCACACCAGGCTTCACTGATTCTCCCTCAAACTGAGAAAGATGAAGTCCCAGATCCACATTGGTATTTTCTTTTACCATCTTGGCCATATGTTCACCCCAGCATGAGGCTTTCTCGTTTGAGACTCCATCAATATAACCACTCATCGCAATTTCACTCACTCCCACAGGTTCATCCCAGCGGCGATTAAAATAATCCTCACGTCGAAGATAAGCGTGGTCAACCATATCTTTAACTTCTGGCTCTTCCTCAATTTCAGGAGTGATCGGATGAAGCTGATAGCTAATAACTTTTGATTCTCCATTAGGAAGAAGATCAATGGTTAATTCTCCAATATTCAATCCATGAGCTCCGGCCTGAAGAACGGGAACCATTTTTCCTGCACGATTTTTTTCAAGGCGAAGATCTTTGAGAGTTGTATGTGAATGGCCACCAACCACGAGATTAATAGATTTGGTTTTTTTAACGAGAGTGACGTCTTTATCAAGTCCAATATGAGTAAGAGCGATGACATAATCCATCTTTGCTTTTTTAGCTCTTTTCGCCTCTCTGACTCCAGCATTATGGGATGAACTTATATAGGCCACTGGCCGAAGGGGATATTGGAAATGGATCTCACTAGTCGAGAGTCCGATAACTCTAACTTTTATACCATCTATATTAAAATCTGTGGTGTTTTCAACAAGGCCATCAAGTCCAAGTTTGTTTTTATAATGTAAGTTCGCCGAAAGAATCTTGGCCTTGAGCTCGGCCCGTTTCATTTGTTCCGCAAGCGCCCGTCCGCCAAGCATGTAGTCATGATTTCCAATAACCGAGACATCAATCCCTAACATATCAAGAGCATGAAGAGAGTTCACGCCTTCATCGGAGAGAAAATAAGATGAACCTTCTCCGAAATCCCCTGCATCAAGATGGAGAGTTTTTGCTCCTTCAGACTTTGCTTTTGCTCTTAATTCATCAATTTTTGTTTTTAGCTTAGCATAGCCACCTTTACCAGTACGAGTGCCGCTAAAAAATGAGTGCAGATCATTGGTGTGCAAGATCTGTACTCTGCGAGCAAACGTCAGCGAGGGCATAAGAGCTAAAATAATGATAACCAATCCATGGATCATATTTATATTCTTAGGTTAGAGGTGAAACAAGCCAAATCAAGAACTTGTGAGGATTCTGTGAGAGATCCGCTTAACGTAATTTTTACAATTAATGAGACTGAGATCTAGACGGAAAATCTCTCCACAAGGTACAAGAACCTAATGAAATCAGAACTTTTGCTACCTGTAGGAAATATGAAAATGTGCCTTGCCGCGATCCATAATGGAGCGGATGCCATTTATGTGGGAGTACCGCACTTCAATGCTCGGGGAAGAACCACTGATTTTACTCTCGAAGAATTAAAAGAAATGATTGAGCTTTGTCATCTCTACGGAGTGAAAGTTAATCTCGCATTCAATGTTGTGATTTTTGAAAACGAATTAGAGCCTGCTCGTGAACTGCTTGAACAAATTCTTCCTCTTCATCCAGATGCTTTTATTGTGCAAGATTTAGGTCTGGCAAAACTCATTCGTCAAATGAGTCCAACTCAAAGGCTTCATGGTTCAACACAGATGACGGTGACTAATCATGAGGCGATGAAGTTTTTAGATGATTTAGAAATTGATCGATTTGTTTTAGGAAGAGAAAACTCACTCCCTGAGATCAAGATCATTCGTGAGAATACAGAAAAAGAATTAGAAGTGTTTGTTCATGGGGCCCTTTGTGTGGCCTATTCTGGACAATGTTTTACTTCAGAATCTATCGGTGGGCGTTCTGCCAATCGTGGGCAATGTGCTCAGAGCTGTCGCCTTGAATATGAAATGTATGTGGATGATGTTAAAACGGATCTAGGAAATAAAAAATATCTTGTGTCACCTCAAGACCTTTGTGGAATTGCAGAAGTTCCAGAGCTGCAAAAAATTGGGGTTCATTCTTTTAAAATTGAGGGACGTCTTAAAACTCCTGAGTATGTGGCCACAACGGCAAAAAATTACCGTGAAGTTTTAGACGGACAAGCAGTCAATTATGCTAAGAGATCCACTGAACTTGCCATGACTTATTCTCGTGGATTTTTTAGTGGCTGGCTTCATGGTGTTGATCACCAGAAATTAGTTGAAGGATCATATTCTGCTCACCGTGGAATTGAAGTTGGAAAAATCCGTGAGTTCAAAGCGGGTAAAAATATTATCATTGAATCAAGTCACGAGATTAAAGCGGGACAGGGACTTCTTTTTGCAGGGGCCACTGAGATCGGAGATAAAGTCTTTGAGGCCAAAAAAATTGGGAGTAATCTTTTTGAAGTGAAGCTCCTTCATTCAGAAAATATTCAAAAACTCAAAACAGGTATTCGTGTTTTTATTAACTCGGATGAAAAGTTAGATAGAGAGATTCAAAAGTCTTTCACTGACCGTGAAAAATTAAAACGTATTCCTTTAACGATCCTGGCCAAAGCAGAAGCGGGACATAAGTTAGAGCTCAAAATAATTGATGATGAAGGCAGAGAACTTTCTGTCTTATCAAGCTTTGAACTGCAAGCGGCAACATCTAGGCCCACAACGGCTGAGTTGATGAAAGAGGAGCTTGGTGCTCTTGGAACATCTCCCTTTATTCTGAGGGCCTTTAATGCAGAAATTTTAGGTGATATCTTTATTCACCAAAAAGAGCTGAAAGAACTAAGACGACTCATGGTTGAGAAAATGAGTGCCTTAAGACTTAAGCGTGATGAGAGAAAAGTGAATTCTGTTACTATGAGTAAAACGGCCATTTTAAATCCGGCCACTTCAGCTCAGTTAAATATTATTCTTCGTAATAAAAAACAAGTTGAGGCCTATGCTGAGGCCATCACCAATGGTGCATTAGAGTGTCGTGGTCTGGGACCTGTGGTTTTGGACTTTGAGTTTGGGAAAGATTTCTCTCCTTCAGTGAAGCTCTTAAAAGAAGCCGGAGTAAGAGTAGGGATTGCCACGACAAGAATTTTAAAGCCCAAAGAATACTATAATTTTAAAATTATCATGGTGGCCAAGCCCGATTTTATTCTTGCTCGAAATCTCGGGGCCATTCACTATTTTACAACTGAAACTGATCTTCCTGTGAAGGCAGACTTTAGTTTAAACATCACCAATTCTTGGTCAGCTGAATATCTCCTCTCAAAAGGAGTGGAGTCAGTGAATGCTTCTTATGATTTGAATCAAAATCAATTGATGTCTCTCGCCTCACATATGGACGCCTCAAAGCTTGAGGTGACCCTTCATCAGTATATGCCTGAGTTCCATATGGAGCATTGTGTATTTGCGGCTTTCATGAGTAATGGGTCGAGTTTTAAAGACTGTGGCAAGCCTTGTGAAAAACATGAAGTGAAGCTCAAAGACTCTTATGGAAATTGGCATCACTTAAAACCAGATCAAGAGTGTCGAAATACTTTTTACCGTGCCACTCCTCAATCAGCTTCGTTTTTAGTGGATGAGCTTAAAAGAATTGGCGTGACTGAGTATCGTCTTGAAGCTCTTGATGAAACAGCTACCATGCTCATTCATAAAATTAAAACTTATCAAAAACTAATTTTGGGTGAGTTAACATCGGATGAAGTCGTGAAGGAGATAGGAGTGATGGAAAGCTACGGTCTGAGTTCAGGGCAGCTTTCCAACACTAAGGCCTATAAAGATCGTAAGAAAGAAGTGACTCTTCCATAGTCTATTTTGGTTCTTCAATAACTTTTGGTGCACATCTTAATTCCCCATCAACGGTGGCACAGGTTTTATCTCCCCCTGGAAGACTGCTTGTTCCACGTGCGGCCGGCACTTTATTATTGGGTGCTGGGATTTCTTCACCAATTGTTTCAGGAAGTTTCATTTCTCTTTCTCCGCCACCAACTGATCCAGATGTTGGGATAGTGGTGAGATCGTTAGGAATGTTCTCGGCCTGTGCAATTTGAGTTGTATAGACACCAAAAACAATCGTGATAAAGAGTAGAAAGAAAATTGTTCCTGATAATTTTTTTTCCGTTTTCATGATTTCCTCCTTTTAAGGAAGTCTTTTTGATTTACCAGTTACAATGCCCGCTACAAAACTAATAACGGCCAAGATAACAAAAACCATTAATAACATTTTCCCTAATTCAATTGAGATTCCTGCGATCCCGTAGGCCCCGAAAAGCATTGCTACAAGACCTAGAACAAAAAAACTCACTGCTGTACGTAACATAAAAGACTCCTTGGTTAGTCACACTTACTAATACTCAAAGCAGGATCCGTGCCTAATGTGCCAGGACAAAATATCAACAAGTTAGAAAATTTTATTGACCAGCAACGGGGTAATATGTCACGATCCCTTCAAGACCAGTGGAAAATGACCCCAATCAAGGATGAAATGCCCCATGAGAAATAAAAACCTCGCGACCCTCATGATTATTGATGATGACTTAGATCTCTTGGATCTTCTTTCTGCCTTTTTTAGACAGAAGGGCTACAACGTTTGCACCTATGAAGATGCGCGGATGGCCCTTAATGCTATTGAAACAAAAGAGGTGATTGCAGATGTTGTGATCTCGGATCTGAGATTGCCTGTGATGGATGGGATGGAATTTATTAAGCGTATTAGAAAGTTTAATAGCGTTCTTCCTATTATTCTCATGACAGCAGAGGGAAGTGTTGAGGTTGCTGTGGAGGCCATTGAATCTGGGGCCTACGATTTTGTTTTAAAGCCTTTGCAAGTTCCTCAGCTTCTTATTTCAGTTCAGCGCGCTTTGTTTTTAAATCAGATGCAAAGTGAAAATACGAATTTAAAAAACATTTTTCAAAACCAAGAGTTCTTAGGACTTAAAGGTGTGATTGGGCGAAGCCCAGGATTTAAAGCAGCCATGGAATTAGCTCAAAGAGTTTCTAGCTCTCTGGCCAACGTCATTATCAGTGGAGAAAGTGGTTCAGGTAAAGAGGTTGTGGCCAAAGCAGTTCATGAACTTGGTGAGAGAAAGTCTGCTCCATTTATTGCTATTAATTGTACTGCGATTCCAGAGAACCTTCTTGAGTCAGAGTTATTTGGTTATGCCAAAGGTGCTTTTACAGGGGCCATGGGACAGAAATTAGGTCTTTTTGAAGAAGCAGGAAATGGGACTCTCTTTTTAGATGAGATTGGTGACCTTGCACTCCCACTTCAAGCAAAACTTCTTCGTGTTCTCCAGGAGAGAAAAATAAAAAGATTGGGTGAGAATCAAATGCGAGATATTAGTGCTCGTATCATTTGTGCCACTCATAAGGATTTAAAAAAAGAAGTAGCCGAAGGGAGATTTCGCGAGGATTTATTTTTCCGTTTAAATGTGATTCCCATTCATATGCCTCCACTTCGTGAGAGGAAAGAAGATATTCTTCCTTTAAGTGAATTTTTCTTGAAAAAATTTAGCCTTATGAATGGTAACACCACTCTTAAAGGTTTTAGTAAAGAGGCGGTAGAAAGGTTAGAGTCACTCTCTTGGAAAGGAAATGTTCGAGAGCTAGAAAATGCTGTGGAGCGAGCCGTGGTCCTTGCGACTACTGAATTTATTCAAGCAGAAGATTTGCCCTCAGTTCAGGCCGCGAGTGCCCATGAGCAAATGCAAGGGGAGAATCAATCTTCAGGAGCTGCTTTTTCAATTAAAGAATTAATGAGTCTAGAAGAGCTCAATATGAAATATATCGAGTTTATTTATAAGCGTAATAATTTTGCTAAAGAGCAAACAGCAAAAGAATTGGGTATCGATCGCAAAACTCTCTACCGGAAATTAAAAGATATAGAGCCTCAGGATTAAAGTGACTTTTTCCCCCAGAGAGTTGGGACCATATGCCCCGTCTCTCTGGTTTTGTCTCTCTAACTAACCAAAAAGACATTCCTCTCTCTTGGCATCAGTTGTGCTCTATTAACTCATATAAGCACTGACAAGGAGGACTTATGTTAGAGCAAAATAAAGCGACGAAAAAAGATTTTACTATTAATGAAGACATTGTGAAAGGTAAGTGGAAAGACGTTAAAGGTGAAATGAGAAAACTTTGGGGAAAAATTACAGATGATGAATTAGAGCAGGCCAAAGGAGATTTTACATCAATCTCTGGTATTATTCAGCAGCGTTATGGTGAAACGAAAGAATCAGTCCATGACAAATTGAATACGCTATTTGCTAACTTTGAAGACTCGGTGGCAAACACCAAAACAAAAGTCGATAAAGCGGTTGCCTCGGCAGCTGAAACAGTAAAAAAGAAGCTTAGCTAGAATCCATGATCTGTAAATTTTCTTTAATAGAACCCGCCCTGTCATAAAGGGTGGGTTCTTGTTTTGATGCAGTTTCGTAGTAGAATGGAGAGGAATGGAAATTCTAGAAGAACAAAAAATAAAATATCTTACGCGAAGAAAAGCTGAGCTCAATCAGCTTCATAGTGCCGCAGGAGAGGATTTATTCCTCATGGCCATTGATATTGGCCACCGCTTGAAGGGAAATGGAAAAACTTTTGGATTCCCTGAAATTAGTGAAATTGGCCTGCATCTTGAGAGTGCCGGTCTTGCCAAAGACCAAAACGGCATTCTAGATGAGATCAGCAATCTACAAACAGAAATCAATAAACAATTAAGCTCAATTCTCACAAAATAAAATGCATATTATTGAAGAGGTTTCATGTTAGGAAGATTAAAAAGTATTGAAGGGGAGAGAGTCGATCCTAAACACTTCAAACGTATTCTTTATCAGGCGATGATTATTCCAATCACGCTCTCTATCCTCATTTCAATTTTTTTCGTTCAGCAGGTTTATAGTATTCTTGATGAAAATGAAGACGTAAGAAGATCAGATCTTGTTCTCAATTTATCTTCTCAGGCCTTCAGGATGATTGTTGATACAGAAACTGGACTTCGTGGATTTATTATTACGGGGGATGAGTCCTATCTTGAGCCTTGGATTGTTTCTACAGCAAGTTTTGATATTACTTTCAGTAAACTACTTAATATGATGAAAAATTCACCTAACAAGAGAAAGGAATTAACTGAAATTTTCTTTCTCTATAGTACTTGGGTGAAAATAGTGGAGCAAAATATTGCTCTGAGAAGAACTCACAAAAACTTTTCACGAGTTGAAATTTATGATCTTAGAAAAGAATTAATGGATCAAATTCGAGACAAATTTGATCGATTTTATAAACGTGAACAATCACTAAGGCGTAAGCGTTGGGTAGAGTCTGATACAGGTTCTAGAAGAACTCTTTTTGTCATCATTTTTACAGGGACTGTTCTGGGAATGGTGCTGGCCTATTTCTTTTGGCTCCATCTTCAACGATTAACTGCAAACTACACTAACGCAATCAGCTCCCTTGTCCGGGCCTCTGATCATCTTGAAGATGTTGTGGCCGAAAGAACTAATGAGTTAAAACAAGCTAACAAAGAACTTGAAGCCTTTAGTTACTCTGTCTCTCATGATTTAAGGGCGCCCCTGAGAGGAATTGATGGCTTTAGCCAAATTCTCATCGAAGATTATTCAGCTAAGCTTGACGAGGAAGGATTGAGATATCTCAGTTTCATTCGTCAGGGTGTTCAAAAAATGGGTATTTTAATTGATGATTTAATTAATTTATCAAGATTAAGTCGTATTGAATTTAATAAAGAAGAAATTAATCTTTCCGTCATGGCCAATGAGATAATGAACGAACTTCACAGGGATGACCCTACACGTAAGTTCGAATTTGTTAACATGCCATCTGAAATGGTTATTGGTGATGCAGGACTTTTAAGGGCGGCGCTTCAAAATCTCCTTTCAAATGCTTGGAAGTATACAAGTAAGAATGAGTTTACTCGAATAGAACTCGGTAAAACGCAACGGAATGATAAGGAAACTTATTTTATTAAAGATAATGGAGTGGGATTTGATATGAGATTTTATAATAAACTCTTTCAGCCTTTCCAACGTCTGCATCCTAAGGATAAGTTTGACGGAACGGGGATTGGTCTAGCGACTGTGGCCCGAATCATAGGGCGCCATCAAGGAACAATTGAGGCGGAGTCTGTTGTCGGTGAAGGTGCCGTTTTTTATTTTACAATTAATACTTTAGTATAGTCCGGAGGACATATGAAACCCATGCCATATATTTTACTGATTGAAGATAACGAGCAAGATGAATTTCTGACTATTAAAGCACTACAAAAAAATAATGTGCGCAATGAAATCAAAGTCGCAAGAGACGGGGAAGAAGCCCTTGATCTACTCTTTAATGCTGAGTCTAGTCTTTATCAATCAGATCTTCCTCAATTGATTCTTCTTGATTTGAAACTTCCAAAAATTGATGGCCTTGATGTCTTAAGAAAAATTAGAAGCGAGCTTAAAACAAAACTCGTACCAGTGGTTATTCTGACAACTTCAAAAGAGGATAGTGATCTTCTTTCTGGTTATGAATTGGGTGCCAATAGCTATGTGAGAAAGCCTGTAGATTTTTTTGAATTTACTGAAGCTGTGAAAAGTCTTGGGACTTATTGGTTGATTCTGAATGAACAGGTTCCTCTGTAATATGATTAATATACTTAATATCGAAGACTCTGAAGCAGACCATGAACTCATTCTTAGACATTTAAGAAAGGGTGGATTGACTGAGATCTTTTCTCAACGTGTTCAAACTGAAGAAGAGCTTCGTCTTGCATTAAGTGACTCTAAATGGACTCTGGTTATCTCTGATTATAATGTCCCTGGGTTTGATCCTATGCGGGCCCTCGAAATCGTCAGAGAAACTGCTAAGGAATTACCTTTTATTGTGGTCTCTGGTTTAGTCGGCGAGGAGAGTGTGGCCGATATGATGAAGGCCGGTGTGGAGGACTTTGTTATTAAGTCGCGCCTGGAGCGAGTGGCTGCCGTAGTAAAGCGTGCATTACGTGAGCTTGAGGTCACTGAACAAGAAGCCAAGTCTCGTGCTCTTGCTAAGCAGGCCCTTGAGGCCAAAGAGCAGATGCTCGCCATTGTTTACCATGATATCAAAAACCCTCTTTCGGCCATTCAACTTGATGCCCAGATGCTTGAGCTCCTCTCTCATAAGGAACCATCACAGGAAGCTATGGATGAGCTTCGTCTTCAGTCTGAGAGGATATTAAGAACAGTAGATAGACTAAAGTGTCTCGTGACTGATCTTTTAGAAAAAAATAATTCTAAAAAAGATATTTCTAACGATCATTTTTTCTCAATTGAAAGAGGCCTTCATAATCCGGCTAATTTATTAAATGAAGTTTTAGACTCATATAGACCCTTGATTCAAGAAAAAAATATTTTAATAAAGAAATCTGTCGTTCAAAGGAAGATGGAAACTCTTTTTGATAAAGAGCGAATCTTTCAAGTGGTCTCTAATTTACTAGGGAACGCCCTGAAATTTACTCCTATTGGTGGAGAGATCTCGCTTCTTTTTGATGAAGACCTCAATGGTGAATATACCTTTACAGTTTCTGATAACGGCGAGGGAATTGCGGAAAATGAGCTCACCCTCATTTTTGATAAGTATTGGACTGGTGGCTCAGGACACGGACTAGGGCTGTATATTTGTAAGTCTATTGTGGAGTCCCACGGAGGAACTATCCATGCGGGTAATAATCCTAAAGGGGGAGCATTCTTCACTTTTTGTATCCCTAATTTAGCTAGAAAAGAGAGTTCTACATCAAGTGAGCTAAACGAAAACTCAAAAATTGTTTATATTATTGATGATGATGAAGATCTTCGTGAAGTTATCTCATGGGCCTTGGAGAAAGACGGTTACCGTGTTTTTCCTTACAATAATCCACAAGTGGCCTTAGATGATTTTTTACACACAAATTATCTACCAGGGCTGATCATTCTTGATTTTAATATGGGCAAAATGAATGGGAATGATTTTTTAAATCTAAAAGTTAAAAGCGATAATGAAAGTATCAGAAAATGTCCTGTTCTGATGATTTCAGCTGCTCCGGATGAAGTGGCCAAGAGTATTCCAAGTGATTTATATCGTGAAATTTTAGTGAAACCAATTGATCTAGCGAGACTTCTTCAAGCTGTGAAAACTCATACTCAATCCAAATGATATTTCTGATCAATTCCTGGATTTAGTCTTCTGGTAAAGCCATGCTCCAAGGCCCGCGATAAGCTTTGCCCTTTATTGAGATGAAGCTCACCATCATAGTCAAAGCTTAAAACAGTAGCGACAGTTCTTGTTTTTGAATCTCTAAGGATGGTATTAGAGAGAGCCGTGATAACTTCTGCCCCAAAATGTTTCACTCCAATAAATTCTTCTTGCTTTCCAATGACCTGTAATTTTTTAAAGAACGGTTTGACATATCCTCTCGTTACTCCTCCATTAGACATGGCCTCAGCATAAAGATCCAGCTCACCTGTGGTAAAAGTAAGAGGTATATTTCTTTTAAGGAATGGATTCAGCTTAGTGAGATCAAATTTTTCCATTTTAAAATCAATATCCCATGTCACAGGATTTTTTAAAAGATTCATGGCCCCCTCAGCATAAAAATTTGATGAACCTAGGAGGTTCGCAGCAAGGGTAAAATGTGATTTTGAATGCTGATCTGTTGGAGTGAGGTTTGTGATTGTCCCATTAAGTTCTGATAGGCGTAGTCTTTTTTCATTATTGAGAGACGGAATCTCTTCAAAAGTGAGATTTGAATTTAAAACTTGCACACTTGCCACTTCAACCGGGAAAAGTGTTTTCTTAACCTCTTTTCCTTCATCTTTTGTCGCATTCATTTTCTCTATGTCTTTAATGATTAAAAAATCAAGATTATCGATATTGATATCTGTCAGGATTCTGCCATTTAAAAGTTCTCTCCATGCGATAGAGACTTCTACTGATTGTATTTTTAAGAACTGATTCTGATTGGCCTTTAGTTTGCCGGTAACACCTTCAAACCGATAAGCGCCACGCCATAAGTTAAGATCAAAATCTTCTAAGTGAAGAGAGTAGTTAGGGGAGAAGTCGGCTAAAAAAATATTTGTCTTACGAAGAAGGTAATCAGGCAGTAGCATTCGCACGATTAGAGCAATCACTACGATAACCGCGGGGATGATTATTCTTGTTTTGTAATTGAAATATCTTTTCAGCATAAATCCTCTATTTTTTTATATATTGAGTTGATGGGCTTCTATCCTCTTATCCTTTGCAAGCTGCGCTTGAAGCTCTGGATGATCTTCTAAATCTTTTGGGGTATAATTTCTTAGCCTGAAAAATTCATGGCCCATTTCATTAAGAATTTTTTGGTTTAGATTTTTTTTCATCAGGCGAAAAAGATCCTTCTCTTCAGTCTTTAGATGGTTCTCAATAAATTTAGAAAGCACCTTGAGCTCAGTTTCTGTTTCATCATCTAACTCTTCTTCTGAATTTATCTTTGGCATCAAAAGATTGAATCTCGAATTAATGATTTTATGATCGACTTCACTTTCAGTGATAATGGGGCTAAATATTCCAGACATTTTAAGAATATTATAAACCGCTTGTTCTTCTGCCTTCGTATGATGGAGGAGAGTATCGACTAAGCTTCTGGCATAGCTCGCTTTTAGTTTCTTATCAACGTGAGCATCTTTGAGTACTAGACAGCATTTCTTCTGATAATTGTGATCCATCACTAACAAATCAAGAATATTAAATAAATTAGACTCAAACATACAGACCTCCATTTGCAGATGTTCTTACTCTTAATAAGAGCAAATATTAGGCCAGAGTGAATGTGTTTTAAGTTGTGGAAATCTTGAATGCCATTTGATGTGTGAGGTCAGATTACCCCGTTAACGAGGAAAATCGCCCTACAGTGAAGTAGGGCGATTCATTAAAACAGATTATTTTTTTGCTTTTGGAATTTGAGTTTCACGTTTTGGATTTTGTGGACTCTGATATTCATCAGGAATTGATCGAGGAGTTGAAGTTGTCTGAATTCCTGTTCCGTTAAACTTTGCATCGTTTTGCCCTCTTTGGGCCACAGGTCTTGCTGTAAATGTGTTACAGATCTTTTCTAAGTCTTGCTCAAAATATTTCTGAGAACTCTCTCCATATTTAGAAGCAATAAGCTTATCTAATTCAGCAACACTTCCACTTGTTTTTTCTAGTTCGGCCTCAGTTACTTTATCCCAATGTCCAAGGATTTGTGGTTTAATTTGTGACCAATTTTCTCTAATTTCATTTTGGTTTAACATAAAAAGCTCCTTGCTTAGTGTTTATCTAATGAGGCCAGTTCATCGGCATCATTAATTGGATCGAATTGTTGAGTTGCTTCTTGTTTCGCTTTTCTTTGATGATTTGTCGTTCTGTTAAATTCTCTTTCTTTCACAAAATCATTAACGAGAAGAAGAAGTGATTCTTGTAATGCTGTTGGATGTGCAACATGAGTCGCTTGAGTCTTCACTGTCTTTTTATCTTTTGTAAAAGATTTATAAATAATAGTGATTGTTGATAAACTTAAAACAGAAATGACAAGACCACTTGTGATCATTGCATTGAAGACAATCGGAAGATTTTGGTCATAAAGACTACTTGCTCCCACGACTGTTATAACAACTCCTGCAACAAATAAACTACTCATGATAGTTGAGAGGATAAAAACCAATAAAACTTTCACTGCATTCTCTTGAAGAAAACTCTTTATTTCCTCAACGGGGTTGATAGTTGATTCACCACTACTAGAGAAAAAGTGTTTGTTAAAGAGAGTGAATAGAATCATTAGCCATTTCATAAATCCTCCAAATGCATTTGGGCCCAAATTAAATGGGCCCGAATTTTTAATCTTCAATAATTAGTTATTGTGACGACGGAACATATAAGCAGCTGTAAGAAAACCAATGGCCGCTGCTCCTAAAACCGTATAACCAGGATATGTCTTCACAAAGTCAGACGACTTATGTGCGGCATCTCCGGCAATCTCTTTTGCTTTTTTTAGGTATGGATTAATTTCATCTAGTCCATCTTCTATTAAGCCTGCTGCTTGGTTTTTAATTTTGTTTGTTTCTGCGTTTCCATTTAAATGTGTTGTAAGTCCCATAAAATCCTCCAGGATATTTTGAATCACGATAAATGCAATTCAATAGTTGTTATGAATTACCTTCCAAGTCTGATGCCAAAACGAGTCCTTCTTATATTGGTGGGTTGGAAGTCTCTCGGGGCAAAAATACTCATAGCAACGGGGCTTTTGTTCCTGTGTTTTATTTTGCTACTGCGTTAAGTTATCAGTATTACGTGAAGAATAATTTGGCACACATCATGCGATAGAGAGCTCGTGAAACTTAAAACTATTGCAAGGAGCAAAGTATGAACGCGAAAACAACAAGAAGAAATTTAATGGGTCTATTAGGGCGTGTCCTCATTTAATCATAATCAACTGAAATAATATAAATCCACG
>DZBG01000043.1 GCA_022729855.1 Bdellovibrio sp. | reverse complement strand
TTCTGAAATCAGCAACTTAAATGTGGAGTTGCACTAGGAAAAATTTTTCGGGAGAGATAAAAAATAGCAATAAGAATGTTTTTTTCATATTGTTTACTCCACTTTAATCCGTTCTCTGTTGTTTACTGGTTCATCACTTGATTTTGCTTTCTTCAGATACAAATTCATTTTCTCTTCTGGACTCATCTCTGGTGCCGTTGAGTCGATGCCTTGCTTTAAGGCCTGCTCTTTTTGAGTGGCTTCTTCTAATTCTATTTTTCGTTGAAGATTTAAATCCTCATCATCTAAAAACTCACCACTCTTAGTAGAGAATGTTTTTCCAAACCTTTTAAAGCCATACTGATAAAGATTTTTAAGAATGTCTTTATTGTCTTTTCCTCTTTCAAGAAAGAAGATCATCTCTTTAAAAAGATCAGCATTATCTGGTCTTTGTGACCAAGCGGCAAAAAGATAAAGCATCCCCTCTTGATCGATCTGACGAGCAAAATTGAGCTGCTTAAACTCAGTATAGAGAATCCGCCCCATTGATTCATCACTCGATCTTTGTGAGATTGACTCAATAAACTTTGATCTCAGGCGAATTGAATCAAGACTATTTTTTTCTGTCATAATCATATAGCTAAATATCTCTCCATTCTGATACTGAAGGATAAGTTCGGCCTGAAAATCCTTATCTTTGGGAGAGAGCTCGATAATGGCCAGATTGGCATCAGGCTTAATAAGCCCATAATGAATCGTTCCCTTTGGGAGAAACTGATGACGAATATAATGAATAAATAAATCTTCAATCATGTCATCAATGGATTTACTTTCAACGACGATATTTTTAGTAAATATTTTTTTCCAAAGATCATTATCCGAAATTTTTAAGAGATGGCTTCTTGCAATTGGCAGCTTAAACAAGGCCTCTTCTTGAAGATAGTCCCGAAAAATAGTTGGAGGTAATAAATAGAGCCTTGTTATTTCTTTTCCCAGTTGGTTTTGAAAACTCAACCCGAGTTGAGGGACTTTACTCGGTGTGGCCTGTATCAATGGAACGAGTCTAAAAAGCGGATGTCTTGTTGGTAGTGGAACTGAGGCATTCATCACTTGAAAATTTTTCCAAAGCTGAGGGTAATCTTCTTTATACTCATTCAATGGTTTTATCGCCGTAGGTATAAGAAGATTGGGACGGAAAGGTGTAAGATCGTAGTATTTATCTTTCTTAAATCCAGTCATATAATCTCGGTATAAACGATAAGGATAGCTCTTCAGATTCAGCCATCCGACACCAAGACCTCCTAAAATGAGTACCACTACAATTAACAAAATTCGCATAAACCCCTAAAAATATCTACATTTACATCCACTTACCTATCGTCAGAAATTAAAAACTCATGAAATTTAATAGGGCTCCGATAGGTTAAGTGGATAATAATGAACCACTAAGGGTCCTTTATGAAAACTTTAGTTACCTCGCTTCTCTTTCTTACCATACTTACCAGCTGTGATGCTCCTCAGAGAACACGCTCACTTGGGACGACTTATGGAAGTGGATTAAGCTATAACGGAACTGAGGGATCAACAACTTCTGGTAATTTAGGTGGGACGACGTCGGGAACATCGACAAGTGGATCATCAACTTCTGGAACAACTAACGGAAACGGATCAACCACTCTTCCCTCTGATTTTTCTGCGTGTAACACTGGAACACCTTTCTATTCAGCGGGTATTGGATACACTTCACTTTGTCAGTCAACAGCTACAGATACTTCAATTAGAGTGATGTTTACAACGACAGATCAAGACTCTGGAACTTGTTTAATTCCTACTTATAAAGATAGTGCTGGGAACTCAATGTACTTAGGTCAGGCACAATGTACTTTGCATAATGCCAACCAAGTTATTTATGGAAGTCTTCCAAAAACACGTTCAGGATTCTCTAGTTATCCTCTTAATGGGGCCATGATTATGAAGAGAACTGCTATTAATGCTTACTTTACTTGTATGGATGCCTATGTGAATTTCGTGGATCCAGTTTATTGCCCTTACGGAGCAAAAACATCTCCCACTTGTGACCAAACTGCACGTAACTATATGACTAATCTTTGTAACCAATTTAAGAGCCAAAATAGTTATATGGATATTCGCCTTAAGAACTAGTGCTTAGTGGGAGTGAAATAGCTCCCTCTGCAAAATGGCTCGGCCACTGAACGATAATGAGTGGCAAAGAAAAAAACCGGCAAAACACCTTCATTTGATTCGATCGCTATCACCACTAAAATAGTCAGCTTCTCTTTTTTCAAAAACTTCAAAAAAGTTTTTAATTTTATTTTTTCATCGACCCAATCAAAAGACTCATCGAATTCCTGATCAATTCTATTAAGTTCACTATCGTAATGGTGCAACTGATCGAAATTAAGATCATCTTGCGGCTGATGAGCAATAATTTCCGCTAACCATTCTGACTTTTTCTGAGAGAGCCACTCTACTAAATCACTATTTAGCTTTTCATCATCCATTTTTTTCCTCGTGGCAAAAGCTACCGACCTCCACCAGTATAACATTTTTCGTTAGCATGGTAGAGAGTAAAGGAGTTACCAACATGCGACGTTTGCCACCATCTGAATTTGACCATCTTATTGAAGCCGGAAGTACAGGGTATCTCCCACTATTCTACCAAGATTGGATTCATGAGTCTTATGCTAATCTTGAGGAAGTAAAAAAGCTATCTTTCACTCACGCTGCTGAAGTGGTTGAAGCGGGTTTTAAAAAGATGGAAAAGCATCAGTCGATTGAACGTAAAAAGACTGCTCTTCAGGCCCTTAATACAAATGAGCGCGAAATATTTGTGCGATCATTTATGAAATTAGTTGAGTACAGAACTTTAGACCGATTGAGAGAATTACATTAATGGTTAAGATTTTTATCTTCATTACTATTCTATTTTCATTCTCAGCTTTGGCCGAATACAGGGCCTTTCAATATATTGTTAAATCAAATGACCCCTACGCCGTCGCCACAAAGGCACCGGCCCAATATATTGTTTCCACTTTGAACCCACAAATGTTTAAATCATATCATGGAGGCAACTCAGTCTCGATCGAGATACTGAGAACATGGATGTGCCCCGGTTATACAGGTAGTCGTACGAAGACCTGTGATCATCCCTACGATAAAGGATTGGCCAGTCAATGAGTGACAGCAAGGTTGAAGGTAAAGGTTCTCCTTATCAAGGCCGTCAGGTTGAAGTCACTAAACGCGCCAAAAATCGCGAACTCAGAACAATCGATGAAGCTCACCGCCAACATGTGAATCAGCTAGAGAAGGCCAATCAACAAGAAATAGTTGAAGTGCGTGATCAACACTCTCTCGATATCGCTGCCGAAAATGATAAGAAAGAAAAGATTCTGATGGAGATGCAAAAGCAACTCTCAACGACCAAGGCCATGACTGATAAAGAGATTCACAATCTCAAGGCACAAACAGAAAAAACGAGAACTGATTACCACTCTCGCCTAGCAGGCCAGCGTGATGTCATCAGACAAGAGCATGAACTTAATCTTGAGGATACAAATTATCGTTATAGTAAAAATCTTCAAGACTTAAATAGCAATATGGACAATAGAATCCAAGTGACCAAAGAGTCAAAACTCTCAGAACTTTCTGAAACAGAAAGATTTAATCAAAATAAAATCAATAATCAGAAGAATGAATTTCAAACTCGCTTTGAAACTGATGACAAAAACTATACGAAGATAAAAAAAGAGCAAGATACGCAATTTAAAAGAGAGAGACTTGATACCTACTCTCGACATAATGGCGAACTAGATAAAATCAATAATCAAGGTCGCAAAGATATTAAAAAGCACACAGAAAACTATCAAAAGGGTCTGAAGGATCAAGATCTCGTTTTCGAAAAGAAATATGCAGATAGTATTAAGAAGAATGGTGAAGATTTAAAACGTCTAGAAGATCTGAATAAAAAATCAGTTAATAATATAAAAGCGGCCATGCATAAAGAAATTAAACTCTCAGAATCTCGCCAAGGCGATCCGTTTTATGAGTTTATTGAAATGAAACCTCAGCTCTCAAAAACCCCAGATGGTTATGAAATTCGTGTCACTGTTCCTGAGTATGCTAAACAAGATGTGATCATGACAACAAATACTAAAGAAGTTGTTCTCACGATGAATCGCCGTTATGTGGACAATAGAAAAGATGAAAATGGAAACAGCACTAAGATCAATAAAGTTGAAACTCTAGTGACTCGCCTACCAGTGGATAATGTACTCAACCCTAAATCGCAAAAATCTAATTACGATTCAGGTGTGCTCACATTCACTATCAATAAGGCCTAATCAATAATCGTAAAATTTTGAAGAGTTTGTTTTTTAATGGGATGCAAATCCTGATCAACTTCACGTACCTCGGCCCCTGGTGGACCTTTTGTGGCAAAACGGTGGATCGACTTCAAATCTTCAATATTGCCTTGAGCAATAATCTCAACTGAACCATCGGGAAGATTGCGAACATGGCCGTGAACCGGTAGTTGAGCGTTTTGCACGAACTCTACCACGCTATAACGGAAGCCTACGCGTTGAACTTTTCCTTTAATTTTTAAAATCATCTCAAGCATTTCATGTCCTTACCCTAGGAGTCTGACCAAATTTTAGCTATAATAATATCATCCATGAAAAGACCACATCTTGTCCACTTTACTGGTATTGAATCTGACGAATATATTTTCGTTCGTGCTTCTATGTCCTTTTCCACAGAAGCAAAATTTCAAATGCTCGAAGAGCTCAATCAAAATTTTAAAGAGCTGGTTCCAACCTCTCCCATTCAAAGTTTAGGTCTTTTAAGTTCTGATGTGTTCAGACTTAAAGTGATTGGACTCAGTGAAACGGGACAAGAGATCTTAGTCAGAAGTTTTGAGTCTGATAGTTTTGGTGGTTTTAATTTTAAAATTACTCAACCAGAAACAGGAGAGAGAGTTCGAAGATTAAAAATTTTTGAAACAAATACGAAACAGGGTCTTGAGCTCTTAATCGGAAGTTTTATTCCCACTAAGATTTTTACTCCTAAAAAAATCATGATCACGGATTTTGATAAAACTTTGGTTGATACCAAGTACTCTACTGCCAGAGAGCTTTATCAATCCCTCAAAAATCCCCTTAATTTTTTTCCACCCGTTGAGAGTTCAATTGAATTAATTAAAAGACTCATCGTGGAAGAATTTCAGCCCTTCGTGGTTTCTGCTTCTCCGCATTTTTATGAAAATGCGATCAGAGATTGGCTTTATCAAAATCAAATTTTCACCGCCAATATTTTCTTAAAAGATTACCGAAAGATCTTCGCTCTTTTTGATGGGGACTTAACTCCCAAAGATTTAAAATCTCAAGGCTTCTATAAACTTAATCATATTGTGAATATTCTTCTTATGACGGGTGTTCCCGAAGATTTGGTTCTAGTGGGAGACGGATTTGAATCTGATACTTTGATCTATCTTTGTGTGGCCGCTATTTTAGTCGGACGACATGATCCTTGGGCATTATGGAATGCCATTAAAAAAGAAGAATCATTTCGCTTAACTAACAAGCAGCACTTTAGATTTTTAAGTAAATTTTATCAGCTCAAAAATATGACCACATCGACTAATCGTGGTCGACTTAAAATTTATATTCGCTGCCGAGCGGATCAATTAGAAAAACTAGAAAACAGAGTTTTTAAGCTCGATTTTGCCAATCAGCTCAAACACCTTGTTACCTATTACGTAGGATAAATATGTCACTGCAAGTTGAGCGCCTTTATGGGGACCTCCAAGAAAACTTCTATCAGCTCGGACGCAAAGAAGCTGAAGACTTCAAAGAGCTTGAACTTTATTTAGGTAAGCTACTCAGCTCATATCATCTTCTTAAAATTTGGCAGGAACTTCTTTCTCGCTCAATGAGTCTTTTTAAAAAGAAGCCACAAACCTTTTTTGAAATTGCTCTGGCCTCATATGCCGAAGGCCTTGAACGTCCTGCGGCTGAAGTCAGACGGGTGATCGAATTTATTGAAGTTGCGGCTCACTACGGACAAATTAGACCAGAGCTCAAGGCCCTCATCCCAGGATGCACTAGTGTTTTTGAAACCAATGCACAGGGAAGTTTTCATCACCGTCTCATTGATTTTCCTCTTCTCAATTTTTTCCAAGGGAAAGCTCGTCTTTATACAAGTCATTTTAACGGAACAACTCCAGTCTCATGGATTGGCATGGCCGGAATGAGTCTAGCTCCCCTTCATCTTTTTTCAGGCCATGGACTCTCCTTAGCACTCCATCAAAAACCGAGTTTAAACTTTTACTCACAAGGTGAGCTCATCTATTCAGTTCTGTTTGATTTGATGTTTAGAAATGAAACATTGGGAGATCTTCGAAAAGATTTACGGATTAAAAGTTCTCATAATAAATGGGGTGGATACGTTTTATCAAAAACCAATGAAGTTTTGGCCTTTGATATTGAGGGGCCTCAGCATTGGTTTGAAAAACTTGAGCTCACTGAAAAGTCTCCCCTCATCTTTACGAATACTCCGCTAAAATACTCGACCGGAGAAGACGTTAATGAGGATCAATTTGTGGATGTTTCTACGGCCCGTGCCATGGGTGCCGCCCAGATACTAAAAAAGAAAAAACAAATTTCAATCAATGATCTTCATCAGCTCTTCCAACCTCATACGGCCAATAATCTTTGGGTCCTTCCGGCCAAAACCGTTAGCACTCAAATCAGCTTTAGCTATGAGATTAAAACGGGAAAAATCGATACCCTTGATTCCACTATGCCCACCATTTGGAAAAAAACAGAATGGAGTGAGCGAAAATTCACAATGCCAAGTGATCCAATGCAGAAGTCATGGCATCATCTCTCTCTTGGCCAGGGTTATCTTGATCAAAAACAGGATGACTATGCTTACCACCATTTTCAGATGGCCCAGGCCCTCTGCCCCAAAGGTGTCTGGCATTCAATTATAGAATTTTATTTAATTATTCTTGAGTACAAGTTTGCTCAAAGTAAGGAAGAGCTGGGTTTCATCTACCAGCGACTCTTAGGGCTTGAAAAGGCCCTTCCTTTGCATTTTCACGATCACGCCCTTCTTATGCGCCTGCGCTTTGAAAGGCGCTTAAAACTGGTCATAACCAGCAATCCCCTTGATCTCAAACATCCAGGCCACCAGAAACTGTGGACTAAAGAAAAAGATGCTTCCGAGCTCTGGATTATCACTTGGAAAAACCTCATTACCCCACGTTTTGATCTCTTAGATGTTTTTTATCCGTATCAATAATGCTATAAAAATCACCTATGGGACTAATGTATGTATTTCCAGTTTCAGTTGATGAAACTGATTTTGTAAAAATTGAAAAAACTCCAGAAAAAATAACTCTTAAAAGTTATGGCCTTCCTTATATTTTCTGGGCCTATGCTGCAGCTGCGATGCTCATGGTATTCTTTATGTTTCTTGCCGTGAATGCACCCATTCAAAAACTCATTGAGCTTGGAGATGAAGTTGATGTGATGCTGGGCTATTCGTTGTTTGGTTTTCTTGCCCTAATCCCACTGACAACCTTTGCTTTTTTCTTTTACGAGAAAAGAATTATCAAAGAAAAAAATCAAATCTCACTAATCTACCGCATTTATGGAATTCCTGTTTTTACGGAAAAATTTCCACTCAAAGATGACTCTGATCTCTCAGTTGAGCACTTTATGGATTCACCTAATGTGGCCAGAATGAAAGGTGGAGAAGAAGCTGTTGGTTTTCAGAATAAAGGTTATTTTATCCTGTGGCTCAAAACTGCTGATGGGAAAAGAATTATTCTTGATCGCCATTCAAGAAAATCAGACTTAGAAAAATTACTCTTACTTCTTAAAATGAATAATTAAGATTTCCACCTAATTTTACACCAAAAAAACTTGGAGCATCATAGAGTTGCCCCACCGGCGGTTTATAACCACCAAGCTTCATATATTGGTAGATGGCCATAACCTGCACACCCCAATGCTCTCCTAATTTTAAAGTGGTATCGAGTCCTCCTCCGACTGAGGCCCCATATCCTCTAATTCTGTAAGCACCCATGAGCTCATAACTAGCAAAAGGAATAAAAAGAATTTCACTCAGTAGCCTGACTTGAAATTTATCAAAATCCACAAGGCGATATCCAAATCCTGCACCGGCTCCCACCATCTTCCAAGTTTCTAATTCTTGATTTTTGGCCTGCATGCCTTGAACGAGAATTTGTAAATCCACTCTCGGAGCAAGTTTCATCTCACCCTTAATTCCCGCTCCTATCCAGTTCACTGTGTCTTTATCTTTAGTCGGGCCACTTGAAGCCGTTTGACTAATAATTGAGCTGTACTGAAAAAGACCTAGAGAATAAATCGAATCACTTTTTTTATTCGCGGCTTTCTGAAAACGTTCGGCCACAAGACGGGTGCTATCCAAATCTTCTATCTCAGTATTCACATCTGTCACACTGATATAGGCAAGTTTTCCAGAGACCACAGTGGCGTAAACTGAGCCCTTATTTTTTGCAATATTGCTTAGTTTTATTTTTTTTCCACGACGAACATATCCAATGGGACTCGTACGCTCCACATCCGCGTAAATCTTTGCCTCTTCAGCTGTGACAATACCAAACTGATGGGCCCAGACAATCGTAGGCGTTAGTAGAGTGAATAATGCAAGTACGTGACACAGATTAGTGGCAAGTTTTCTTCTGTGAAGAAGAGTTAAAAACAAGAGCCTTTCAGTAAGTCTTTGTATCCTCAAGAGCATCCCTTCCTCATTCTTAAATCCGAGTATTTCACTCTATAATAATGGAATATTGATCACTTACTATCATTCTACGCTGAGGTTTGAAAAAAGAGGAGCAGGAAATAACTAGCAGGGTTAATTAATTGAAATTAGTGCCGATGAGACACTAGAGAACCAGACTGAAGAACCTTCAAGGACTGTTGTATGATGAATGGAAGCAAAACAAAAACCTACTCTGTATTCGTAGCATTATTGTTACTGGCCAGTTGTAATGAAAAAGTAAATCCAAGTTTACAAAATTCAAATACAACAACCACACCAATACCTACTGCCACAGTAGATAAATACTTCAAACTGGTTAACACATCAGACGAAGCACTCAATTATCATCTTCATAAAACTGGTGCTTCTAATTACGATACAAAATGTGAAATCAGTGCCACTGCTTTTAGTACAGCTCTCTACGCAGGTGTGCCTGCAACTTATGATGTCACTTGTATGCTGGAAGCTGAAGAGCTTGCACTTATTTTTAATGGATTAGATTGGAATATCGAAGCCTCGGCCAATACATGTGATTATGTGGCCTATACTCCTTATACTTTTTATCAGTACCAACCAGGTAACTCTACTCGTACAGTCGATTTTATTAGTTGTGCTGACGGTATTGGAAGTGTTGGTGGTGAGAAGCCTCAATGTGGTGCTTATTACCAAAATGATCCACTCTTTACTGGAGCTTCACCAGATCTAGCTATTGATCCCTTAACTATTTCTACGTCAGCCGATCTTTGCCGATTTGATTATTCGAAAGCTGGTGGTCCAAATTGTGACGAAGGAACTATCACTCTTCGTACAACTCCATACACAATATCTGATACTCCAGCTCCTGGAACAATTGTTCCCGGAACTCCCACTACAAGTTTTGTTTCTTGTGGAGGAAGTGCCTCAAATTGTATTAATGGACCAGTTAAAGATGTTGATACTCTTGCAAGTGAGAGTGGGACAGTTCTCACTGAACTTATTAAAACAACTAAAGACCAAGACTACTCAAAAAAATACTCAATTGCGGCTCCGAGATCAAAGAACTATTTGACGAATATGTATGTGGCAAACTTTTCAAGACAATGTACTGGTGTGAACTATGATAATGCTGCCTACACTCTTGGTCTTTCACCAAATTTAGGGTTTAACCCAAGTCAAACAACTTTTAATCCTGATGTGATGGATCGTTTCTCTAAAAATATTAAACGTGCTTACGATCACTCTTCAGCTGGAGTTAACATTTTTGACTACACAGATGGTGCTGTTGTAAACCCTGCTCGATTTCTTGCTCAAAATGAAAAAGTTTTGGCCAATGCTGTTGCTCCCTCGTCAGGAAGCAAACAAACATCTCCCTTTTATAATTTCTACTGTCTAAATAAGGCCCAAGACGTTAAGGCCAGAATACGTGTGATTGTCCGTGAATGGGATAGAGCTTTTGAAGTTGATCCAATTATGGAAGTCATGTCAGATGTATACAATGTCACTGATGCATTGATGGATAATGCCTACGATGAATTAGGAAACTTAGATTTCTACGACTCATTTAATGATAAAAAAGATTGGGATGATTTTCTTCTCTACGATACTCCCATCAACACAGGAGTTCCGGCCACAGATATTCCGGCCTGTGAAGTCCCACATCCCCATAGTCTTGAATCCTTTACGACAGAGTCCTTCCCAGGAAGTGGATTATAAAAAAAAGGGCCCGATTTCGGGCCCTTTCTTATTTTGAAATAATTTTCTAATTATTTTTCCATGTAATTTTTCATCTTGTAGCCCTTACCCATATAAGTAAAGATCACAGCGAATACCGCCATAAGAATAGTAAAGAACAAGAAATACCCTACTGATCCAACTGGGAAGAAATTAATTTTTGCGACGTAGGCCGTAATTAAGTTTCCGAAGAATACAGTTAATAACCAAATAGACATGATTGTTGATTTCATTGAACGTGGAGCTTGAGTATAAGCAAACTCAAGACCAGTAATTGAGATCATGACTTCGGCCATAGTGATAATAAGGTATGGGAAGAACTGCCACATAACATTTAGTTTTGTTCCAGCATCAAGACCCATTTGAAGAACAGCAACAAATAAGAATGCTCCTGCAGCTACAAACATCCCGATCGACATACGGCGGATTGAAGTCATTTTTAGACCAAGTTTTTCAAGACCAGGATAAATGATCATAGAGAAAAGTGGAATAAGACCCATAACCATGATTGGATTCCAAGCTGCGATCTGAGAAGCTTCAAAATCCATTCCCATGAAGTGAAGATCCATATTCATTGCTTGGATAACCCAAGATGAACCATGTTGATCAAAAAGTGCCCAGAAAACAGAGATCGCTGCAAATAATTTTGCAATATCAATAACCGCTTTAGCAGCATCTACTTGCTCTTGAGAATGTTCAGCTGTAGCAACATCAAGAAACGTCTGCCCTTCTTTTCTTTTAGATTTATTTCTAAAAGCTGAAGCAATGATATTCATAAATCCATGCCCATCACCTTTAGTTGGCGGAACATGAACATATTCATTACGTCCCATCCAGAACATAAATGTTGCAATAAGCATTAATACCCCTGGAATACCAAAAGCAATTGAAGGTCCGTAATGCTTAAGTGTCCATGGAGTCACGATTGTTGAGAAGAAAGAACCGAAGTTAATCATGAAATAGAATAACTCATAAACTTTCTTAAGAAGATGTTGTTGATTCGCTTTGAACTGATCACCTACGTGAGCAGATACACATGGCTTAATCCCACCAGATCCAAGAGCAATTAGTCCTAGACCAACGTAAAGACCTGTTCTGTTCTCCCAAATTGAAAGAACTGCATGGCCTGCACAGTAAACAAGAGAAAGATAAAGAATCGTTTTATACTTACCCCAGATTCTATCTGAGATGAAGGCCCCAAGAACTGGGAATAAATAACAAGCAGCTGAGAATAAGTGATAAGTCGCTGTTGCATTTGACTCTTGAAAAAGTAGAACTTGAATCATGAAGACTACAAGAATTGACTTCATTCCGTAGTAGCTATAACGCTCACAAGCTTCATTTCCTACGATATACTTAATTTGTGGTGGAAAAGTATTATCTACTTCACCAATGGCGGTTGTCGTTGTTGCTGTTGACATTAATTCATCTCCCGTCTGTTAGTTCTCGTCATTATTTCCAGAATCATCTGAGTATTTAAAAGGTTTCGGACGTCTGTTTCCACCCAATTTCTTGGCCTTGTTCGGAGCATCCTCTTCTTTGTTTTCCCAGTGACGATACCAAGTGTCCGACGGTTTTTCTTCACTTTTTTCCTTACTTTGATTGACCGCATTTTCGACATCAATCTTCTTTTTAAGCAAGGTTTGGGTACTTTTTGGCACCGATTCCGCAGATTTATTTTTTTCGTGGGCCGAAACATCAATAGTTACGTCCCCAGTAATCTTCGTTTGGCACGAAAGGCGCTCTTTAGTGATGTGGAATACATTCCCTAAAAGGCGAAGTTCCTCAAAAGTTTGAGGCGTGAGATTTGACTCTCCTGACTTCACGATAACCACACAGTCACCACATGAAGCGCAACCGCCACAACTTGATTTGATTTTTTTTCCTGATTTCTTAAATTGAACCAGAAGATTTTCTTCACTACTCACTTCAAGAGTTTCTCCTGAAGGCCATAGTGTCACTTTATGCATGCTCATATTTTAAACAACTTTTTTGATTTGCTTTTCAAGGGCCTCAACGATTTTTCCCTTGAGTGGCTTTAATAAAAATGAAAGATCAAGCTTCACCACAACTTCTGTGTCTTTAAATTCAATCTTTGCATCAAAGCCAGTTCCTTTGGCCTGAATAGTATGATCAGAATCAGATAATTTCACATCCGCTTTCACGCCAAATTTTTCAATCGCTGAAGGAATGATTTTCTTAGCACTCTCATAAGCAGACGCTTGATTATTTGATCCGTAAGGAATTTTTAAATCCATAATATTTTTCCTATTATTTAGTTCCTGTTGATCCAAACCCACCTGCTCCACGCTCAGTTGAGCTTAGACTATCAGTAAGAGTGAATTTAGCTTGAGTCACAGGAGCAAGTACCAATTGAGCGATACGGAGACCATGTTCAATAACATAATCCTCAGTTCCAAAATTGGCGATAATGATATTCACTTCACCACGATAGTCACAATCAATTGTCCCAGGGGCATTCACAATGAGAAGTGGAGATTTAAGTGAGAGACCAGAACGTGGTCTCACTTGAACCTCATACCCTAGTGGAATTTCCATAGAGAGTCCTGTTGGAACCAAGAGCCTTTGCCCTGGTTTTACAGTGATTGATGCTTTCTCTGGCATACTAGCGCGAATATCAGCTCCCGCTGCGCCTTCTGTAGCGTAAAACGGGAGCTCAAAGCTTGCATCAAAGTGAGAAAGTGTTTGTACTTTAACTTCGATCGCTTTCATTATTTCTTCTTTTTCTCGATGGGAGCAATGGCCTTCACAGAAAGCTTAATTTTTCCAAAACGATCCACTTCAAGAACTTTTACATCAATCAGATCACCCTCAGAAAGATATTCATTAACATCTTCTACACGGTCATTTGAAAGTTCTGAAACGTGAACAAGTCCAGAGATACCAGGAGCGATATCAACAAATGCTCCGTATTCTTTAATTGTGACTACTGTTCCTTTGTAAACAGTTCCTGGCTTAGGACCATTTAATTGAAGATCGATATGAGTGATGGCCTTATCAATATTTGCCACATCAACACCAAGAACTTTAACTGTTCCGTCTTCAAGAACTTCAAGAGTAACTTTGAATTCTTCTTGAGTTGCTTTGATGTTTTTTCCACCAGGTCCAATAAGAGCACCAATTTTATCTGGAGCAATTTTTGTCATCTTGATTTGAGGAACACCCTCTTTAAAAGTTTTACGGTGAGAAGAAAGAGTTTTCGCCATTTCTCCAAGAATATGAATACGTCCTTCTTTTGCTTGAGCAAGAGCAAGACAGAAAATCTCTTCAGAGATTCCTGCAATTTTCATATCCATTTGAATAGATGTAATCCCTTCAACTGTTCCAGCAATTTTAAAGTCCATATCCCCTAGGTGATCTTCATCTCCTAGAATATCTGTAAGAACTTTGTATTTCTCGCCTTCTTTAATAAGTCCCATCGCCACACCAGCTACTGGCGCGATTAAAGGAACACCTGCATCCATAAGGGCCATTGATCCTGAACAAACTGATCCCATTGAAGATGATCCGTTAGATTCAAGAACTTCACAGGCAATACGAACTGTATAAGGGAAGTCTGCTTGAGTTGGCATAACTTTTTTAAGAGCGCGTTCTGCAAGATTTCCGTGACCAATTTCACGACGACCAACACCTCTATAACCTCTCGCCTCACCTACTGAGAACGGTGCCATCGTATAGTGAAGGTAGAATTTATCAAAAGCGACACCGTGGATTGAGTCAGACATCTGCTCACCCTCTTTACCACCGATAGTCACTGCGGCAAGAACCTGAGTTTCCCCACGTGTGAATAAAGCAGATCCGTGAACGCTATTAAGAACTGATGTCTCAGTTTCGATAGCACGAACTTGAGCGATTCCACGTCCAGCGATACGCTTTTCTTCATTAATGATATCTGCGCGCATAATTTTATAAAGAACTTCATCAGTTACTTTAGCCGCTTCTTTTCCAAAATCTGAAGTTGCTGTAAGAGCATATTTTTCAGGATTTGTTTTAAGAGCTTCTTTGATTTTCTTTTTGAAATCAGCAGTGGCACGTGTGCGCTCTTGCTTATCAGTAACAGTTAATACTTTATGAGCATCAGCTGTGAAATCTTCAAAAGCTTTGGCCATAAGAGTGGTATTAGGTGTTGCAGGAGTAAACTCACGTTTCTTCTTTCCAACTTCCTTAACCATTGCACTTACAGTTTTACAGAATTCTTGAATATTTTTATGACCAAACATAATCGCTTCAAGCATATCTTTTTCAGAAACTTGGTTTGATTCACCTTCAACCATAAGAACGGCATCGTTTGATCCAGCAACAAGAAGCTCGATATCCGCAGTTTGGAATTCAGCTTTTGTTGGGTTAAGAACTAGTTTCCCGTCAATGCGTGCAACTTTACAGTATCCCATTGGCCCATTGAATGGAACATCTGAGATCGCAAGAGCGGCTGCAGCTCCAAGACCAGCAAGAACTTCAGGATCTCCAGCAGGAGTTGCCGAAAGAACTTGGGCCATCACGATTGTCTCGTTCATGAAACCTTCAGGGAATAATGGACGAAGTGGACGGTCAATTAAACGCATAATAAGAATTTCTGCATTTGATGGACGTGATTCACGTTTCATGAATCCACCAAGGAATTTTCCTACAGCGTAAAATTTTTCTTTATAATCAACTAAAAGTGGGAAGAAATCTTGCCCATCATTTACTTCTCTTGCACATGTTACTGTTACTAGAACTTGAGTTCCGCCAGATGAAACCATAACAGCAGCATCAGCTTGTTTTGCAAATCGACCAGTTTCGATTGTCACTTCTTTGCCACCGTAATTTAGTGTAAAGGCTTTTTTGTTGTTCAACATACTTTCTCCTTAAATGAGATCAGATAAACCCCAACGGGTTTAATCAAAATTATTAAATGTATAAAAGGGTAGATTATTTTTGAGTGGTCATGAGTTTGAGAGATATAGAATCAAAATGGCTTTTTGGCCTCATCGATTTTGTATCTCTTAACTTACTCTGGGTTCCCTCGTATCTAAAAAACCTTTTAAATATTATGAAATAAAAAAAGGGCCTTGTCGGCCCTTTTTTTTGTTCTTTTCTTACTTACGTAATCCAAGCTCAGCAATCAACTTCGTGTACGAAGCTGGGTTTGTTCTAGCTAGGTACTTAAGAAGTGATTTACGACGTCCAATCATCTTCATAAGACCACGCATTCCTGAATGATCTTTCTTGTTAGCTTCAAAGTGAGAAGTAAGTTCTTTAATTCTCTCAGTGAGGATACCAACCTGAACTTCAGATGAGCCTGTGTCTTTAGCTGTTTTACCTAGTTTTGCAACTACAGCCGCTTTTTTTTCTACTGCCAACATAAATTCTCCTTACTCCAAGTAACAAATGTACTTTGAAACCGAGATGTAGGAACCATTCCTAAATCTGCTGCTTTATGAGCATTGACTTTTTAACGCAGAAACTCAGACATGTAAACCTTTAATTGCTCGATCAAACGCTCCTCAATTTGACGAATTCTCTCTCGAGAAACGCCGTATTGATCAGCGATAGATTGAAGGCTTTCAGGAATCTCACCCATGAGGCGTTTTTGAAATATTTCACGATCTCGGGGCTTGAGATCATGAATAAAGTTTTGAAGATTTTCTTTAAGAATTTCAAGGCTTTGGACCTGCTCTAGCTGCTCTTCTGGGTTGGCCTCATCTGAGCTCAATAAATCCAACAAAGAATGTTTACCACCCTCGTCATCCAGAGGCTTATCAATCGAGAGCTCCTGCCCGTATGAGCTAAGGCGTTGATCCATTTCGATCACTGATTTTTCTGACACACCAAGGTTAGCCGCGATCTGTTTGGCATCAGGCGTAAAACCTAAATTCATTAAACGCTGTTTTTCACGCATCAAATTATAAAAAAGTTTTTTCTGGTCCCCAGTGGTTCCAATTTTAATCAGCCTAAAATTATCTAAGATGAATTTTAAAATATAAGAACGGATCCACCAACTAGCGTAATAAGAGAGTTTGGCCCCTTTAGTTTGGTCGTATTTTGAAACGGCCTTCATCAGACCAATATTCCCTTCCTGAATCAAGTCCATGACATTTTTATAAGCACTACGATATTCCATAGCAATTTTGACCACGAGACGAAGATTGGCGAGAACAAGTTTCTTGGCCACATCAATATCACCTGTACGAGTCAGCTCGGCGGTTAACTCTCGCTCCTCTTCAATAGAGAGGAGCTCGTAGCGAGAAATTTCTTTCAGATAGAGTGTTAGTGGATCTTGGGGAGTGACTCCCTTTTCGACTTTTTTTGTAAGATTGAAATTTGTTAGCGCCGGTGGCAGGACATCTTTCCACTCGGATTCGGTGATGACTTCGTCCAAATCAAAATCTTCAGAGTCCTCTTTTTCAGAAGGCCCGTCCACATCGATAATTGTTTTATTTTTAACCGCGGGCACAGATTTTTTAGGGCCCGATTTGGGGTCAACTACGACTTCGATAGCTGGAGTAGATTTTACTTTCTTCGCCATAGGCCAACAATGAATCTGAATTAACTATAAGTCAAGTTGAACTCGGCCAGCTTTGATATCGGCCTTAAAACGAATATAATTTAAGGCGAATGTTCCTAAATAAAAATCGACCGGGACAGTCAGCATTTCATCTTTAAGGTCATCAAACATTGGCCCATTGTATAAACTGACTTGACTCATTAATTCATAGGCCAAGATTTGTGATAATTCTGGCGACCACAAGGCACTCAGAAGTTTTTTCTCTTTTTGATTCACTTGAATTTTGAGGTACTCACTTACCTCTTCTTCAAATTTTTTCATCCCTTCAAGATCAATCTCTTTTCTATAATCAATTTGCTTTTGTTTTAAATAACGAAGATAACTTTTGCTAAGTCTTAAATCAAAACGAAATGAAATTTTATCAGTCACATCTAAGATTCGGTCCATTTCACCTAAGGTCACATCCATAGCAAGTTTAAACCCATCACGACGAATGAGGCTTGACTTGGTTTGGCGACGAATCTTGAACTCCAGCGACTCTTCAAATAGAAGATCATTTGAAAAACTATTCAGAGAAGTTTGCGCCCAAGTTCTCCAGCGCTGATCAATGGTGGCCTTAAGAACTAAGGGGAGTTCTTTATAAGTAGAGCCTGAAAACATAAAGTCAGGGACTTTTGAAATGATTGAATTATAAACCGCCACTTCATAAATAGGATCTTCAAGATCTGTTTCTTTTATCCATTCTTTAACCGGTGAGATCTGATTTTGCATTTGGTAATCAACATAACGGAAATGATGACAATACATATGCTTGAGATCTGACTCAAGTGAAGTGGTCCCAACCATTGAGGGAAAGCGACTATTGAATTCAGCATTATTCTGACTCAGTCGACAGACTAAATCCTGACAAGCGACGCGAACAGGTTTAAATCCCTCTTGAACAAAAGCCTTTTTAATAATTGGATCCCAAATAATTTTTTGCCCTGTCATCGCTTTGATAATTTTATCCATGACAAAGGGATTTTTAAGAAAAGGAGGGAGCATTCGATAGTTCTTAACTTCCCCACCCCAAGAACAAAATGACCTGAAACTTTTTAATAAGTAAAAAAATTCTTTTTCTCTGCTGGTTTTGGCCTCAGACAAAGTTTTCATCTCCTCAGAGATATAAGAAGAACCAAGCACCGATGGAATGCTTCCCATATCTGGCTCGACATATAAACTTTGGAAATTATTTTTAAGAAGTTTTACGCTATAGACTGTCAAATTTTGAGAACAATTATTTCCCACCAGATGATCCACAAGCTTAGTGTATTGCTCCTGCTCCATCTCAAGCTTGCGAGCGTAGGCACCAATGGCCCGAATCGTTGTATCAAGACCGATATATTGAAGAGTGGCCACAACCGATCTTCTGGCCTGATCTTCTTTCCAAGAACGCTCATATTTTGAGGGCGTAATAAACTGACATGTCTCTTCTAAATTTCGCCCTTCTTGATATTGGGCCAGATAAAGGGCCAGCTGCTGAGTTGCCTCAGAATTATCGAGGGCCTTAGGTGGCTGCATAATAAGTGTCAGGGGATCAAATTGTAGATCCTTTTTCACGCCTCCTAGGACGATTCCTTCCAGAGGCACCAAAGCATGGGCCAGCGTGGGAAGAAGAATGAGGAGTAGATACCCGACTTTTTTCATTTTATATAATAACCTTTTTTAAGCTTATCGGAGAAAAGAACGATAGGTTTATAAATGAAAATCTTTTTGTTACTCCTTATTCATCTTTTCTTCAGTTCGGCCCTGTTTGCAGGCGAGTATGGTTCATTGACTGAGAACAACGAGGATAACCTTTATAGACGTCGTGGTGAGCTCCTTCCCCTTATGGGTGCAGGCAGTGAGGATGAGGTCTTTAAGGCGATGATGAATGAATTCACACTCCAGAAAGCAGAGCTTCGTAAAGTAAAATACTATCTTATTAATGGTGAAGTTCGTCTGGCAAAAATGTATTTGCGCCAACTCATGCTAACAGAGCCCAAGCTCAAGCCCCTGGCCTATCGTTATATGGCGATGATCGAATTTATTATGGGGAATTACGAGGACAGTCTTAAAGAACTTAAAAGGCCTGAACTTACCCAATTTCAGAATTACGATAAGGTTTGTGTTTTAAGAATTTTAAATCAAATCATTCTCAATGACACTGAAGATTTAGAAAAGCAGTGGGATCGGTGTTTACTGGAAAACATCAAAGAGATGCAATCCAATCGTCTCGTCTGGCTTGAAACTCTTGTTCGTTTAAAAATTGCGCCGAATGAGAATACGATTCAAGGCCCATTTAAATATAAAAAGATTTTTTCACTTCCAAATGAAGACATAAAAATTACTTTAAAACTTGCCATCTATCTTAATCAAGAGAAGCTGGTTTTAAATGAGATCAATCAACTCACTTTTGATGCCATTGTTGATAAAGAAGTTCGAGAACTAGCAGGTCTTATTCTTTTTAGGGCCAAGAAGTTTTCATTGGCCTATAAATTTATTGAAGACCTCAATACTCCCAATGTGAACAATATAAAAGGTAACCTCTATCTTATGCAAAATAAGTATGAGCTGGCCTTTGCCCAATTCAAGCTAGCTCTTAGCCAAAAGCAAAACTCACTTAATGCCATTGAGCGGGCCTTGCCTCTCGCCTGGGAAATTCAGCAGTGGGAAGATGGAACTAAGCTAGCTGAGCAAATTATCACTTCACCGGATGGGGCAATGTCAAAGATGGCCCTCACTTCGGCTTTCTTTATTCAACGTGAAAAGTATTCAGAGGCCGAAAAGAGACTCGACTATATAACGACCTATTCGACAGAAGGTGAAAACCTGACTGTGACTCAACTCTATTCCTATACTCATTTAAAACAAAAAAGAAATTTAGAGACCATGAAATATGCAGATCTCTCTTGTAAGAGCTTTGATTTGTCTCAGTGCTGGCTGATGTATCAGTTCTCTTATTGGGACCAATTTCCACTCACGGTCCTACGTGATGAACCAATGTTTAAGAATACAAATTGGTGGAACGACGAAAGTACATTGACAAGCATCACTCCTCTCAAAGAAACTATCTATGTAAATCAAAAAGACATAGAGGAATTGGACGATGCTCTCATTAAGCTGACCACCAATCAAAAGTAATCACTAATGAATAAATCTCTCGTACTCCTTCATGGCCTGAACAATGCGCCTGATATTATGCAGCCATTTGCTGAGCATTTTAAGGACAAAGGTTTTAATATTCATCAGTTTAATCTTTATGGGCATAAAAAAGATGCCCCTCTAAAAACTCTGACGTTAAAAGAAAGTTTGCACCACCTGCACTATCAAATGCTCAAAGTTCCAAAAGAAAATGAAGTCTACTTTATTGGTTTCTCTCAAGGGGCCCTGATCTTTCAACTTTATCAAATGATGAAGCTCTGTCAGCACACAATAAAATCCCAAGTTCTTCTCGCTCCGGCCTTTTATTTAAAAAAACAAAGTATTATATTTTCATTGGCGAGAGTTCTGCCTGCAACGGCCCAAGTGACTTCACGTACTCCTAAAGAATTTCGTTGTTTTGATAAGCTTAATTTAGGCTATTACCGCTTACTTTTTGAACAAACTCGTATCTTTCAAAAGCACGATATTAAAGAGCTAGAAAAGATCCCCACACTCGTTCTCTCAGACGCCAAAGATGGAGTCGTAGATATTAATAAACTTCATGCCGAGACACTTAAAAGTAATCTTGATCAGTGGAAAATAGTTTATTTAAATAGAGATTTAAAACACACCCAACTACCATTCCCTAGTGCAACTTTTCTTCATCATAACTTCATAAGGTGTCTTCCAGTCAAGACA
>DZBG01000145.1 GCA_022729855.1 Bdellovibrio sp. | reverse complement strand
TTTATTGACTTAAATTAAGACCGATTTTGTGTCATAGGTGCTCGGACAGGACAGCCGTTACTAATAGAATGGGCCCCACGCATGCTATTGATCCCATTATAACTAGCAGATGAACCTTCAACAACAGCTCTAAAATGCTTATTCTCTGCCATCATATCAAAGCGAAGAGTATTAGTTGATGAATCCTCTTGAATCGCCATCCCAAGAAAATTTGGGTTCCCTGCAGTTCCAATAGAAACCTTTGTCGCCGTCTCATTTCCATTCTCTCTTAAATAAATCACCACCTGCTTACTAGCATAGACAAGACTCATTCCCACTTCATTAGAAAAATCAACTGTGATCTTATAAGTCCAAGTTGAATTATTAATCAGGGCCTGCTCTTTAACAACCACTGTAAAACTATTAGCATTGGTAAAACTTAGACCACTTAAGCAAGAATCAAGGCGATCAAGAACTAAAGTATGAGTCGTCACTGAGGTATTGTAATTAAAAGGAACCTGATTCTCGATAGCACACATGAGCCCTGAGAAAACTGACATGATTTCTTTCGGAGTATTGAAGTCTTTAGTGTCTGTTCCAAGAGCACAAGGAAAGGCGTCTTTATTATAGGCATCACTCAAACTCCCAGCAGTAGGAGTTCCGGCAGCAGTACAACTTGCGGCAAATGAGAGATTATCCAAACTCTGAGCAATATTAGTCACGGCCGTTTTAGTCGATTCAAGAAATTGAGTTGTTTTTGAATTAGAACTTGATAATTTTTTGGCGGTATCCTCGCCGCAAGATACAGCAAGAACAGATAATCCTAAAAGCGCCAAAAAAGTGACAGATAAACTCTTCATAAAAACCTCTTACGTAATCATGCTACGAGGTGAATAAATCTGTCTAGAGACTTGCGCACCTCATTCTCCTAAGAATAGAATTTAGTGATTAACTATGTAAAAAAGTGAGTATTTTCTATGTCTCAAGTACAGACCGGACTTGATCGCCTTCTAAATGAGCCAGATCTTCAAAAAAAGTACCCTGGAAAAATTGGTTACCTTTGCCATAGCGCCTCTGTCACGGCCCAACTTGAGCACGGGCTCATTGCCATGAAACGTGTTTTTGGTGATCGTTTAGTGAAAATTTTTGGGCCTCAGCACGGATTTGTGACTGATGTTCAAGACAATATGGTGGAATCTGATCACTATACTCATCCCTATTTCAAACTTCCTATTTACTCTCTTTATTCTGAGACTCGTATTCCCACAGATGAAATGCTGGAAGGGTTGAATCATATTTTTGTGGATCTTCAAGACGTAGGAACTCGTATTTATACTTATATTTATACGATGACTTTGCTTCAGGAAGCTTGCCAGAAAAAAGGGATTCAAATTGTTATTTTGGATCGCCCAAATCCAATTGATGCCAATACCATGGAAGGAAATATTTTAGAGCTTGATTATGCTTCCTTTGTTGGACGTCATGAGCTTCCAGTTCGTCACGCACTGACAATGGCCGAAGTCGCTCTGATGAATAAAAAATTTTGGAATGCCAAAGACTCAGATACTTCTATTATTGAAATGAAAAATTATAAGCGCTCAATGAGTTTTGAAGACACAAAACTTCCATGGGTCATGCCTTCACCGAATCTTTCAACAATTGAAGCGGCTTATACCTTTGTAGGAACTGTTTTATTTGAAGGAACAAATATTTCTGAAGGCCGTGGGACAACTCGCTCGTTAGAAATTATCGGACATCCTAAAATAGAGCCATTTAGTTTTCATGATCATTTGAAAAAAGTTTTTAAAGAAGTGGATCTCACTGGATTTGTTCTTCGTCCTACACTATTTTTACCAACTTTCCAAAAACATAAAGGCACTCCTTGTGGTGGATATCAAATCCACGTCACTGATCGCAAAACTTTTGAGCCATGGCGACTTTGTCAGTATCTATGTAAAGAATTTTATCATGAGCTTGGTTCAGAGTTTAAATGGAAAGAGCCTCCTTATGAGTACGAATTCCACAAATCTCCAGTTGATCTTGTGAATGGAACAGATAAGTTACGTCATTGGGTTGAAAAAAATGGAAGTGAATCGGACTATAGGGCCATCATGACACCAAATCAGGATAAATTTAAATCGCAAAGACAGGAAATCTTGATTTACGGTAACTAATAGTTTTGATCAAATAAGATGATTTTAATTTTATAAAAAGCAAAGGAGCTTTGATGCTGCAATCTATCGAGCAGATGACTGGCGAATTCGTAGGACTTGTTTGGGGTGTTCCCTTAGTTGTTCTTCTCGTTGTCTCAGGAATTTTCTTCACCATTTATTTTGGATTCCCTCAACTCCGCCTTTTCAAGCACGCTATTGAAATTGTGTCAGGAAAATTTGATAAGCCAGAAGACAAAGGTGAGATCTCTCACTTTCAAGCTCTTTGTGCTGCTCTTTCTGCGACTGTAGGTCTCGGAAATATTGCTGGTGTGGCCATTGCTATTTCTCTAGGTGGTCCTGGTGCCGTCTTTTGGTTATGGGTCGCAGGATTTATTGGAATGTGTACTAAGTTCACTGAAGTGACACTTTCGATGATGTATCGTGATGTAACTCCAGAAGGTCATGTTCACGGTGGACCGATGTTTGTGATCAAAAATGCACTTTCAAAAAACTTTTATCCAATCGCATGGATCTACGCAGCCTTTGTTGTTCTTTCATCTTTTGGTGCAGGAAATATGTTTCAAGCAAATCAGATGGCTTCAGTCATGAAAACTTCGGCAGGAGTTCCTGAGTGGCTTTCTGGTCTCATCTTTTGTGCTGGAGCTGCACTTATTTTAGTTGGTGGGATTAAGCGTATCGGTAAAGTAACTGAAAAACTTGTACCAGTAATGGTAGGAGTTTATTTCTTAGGAGCTTTGGCCATTATCTTCACTCATTTCGGTGATATTGGTTCTGTCTTTGCAAGTATCTTCACTGGAGCCTTTGCTGGAACAGCCGCTGTTGGTGGTTTTGCAGGAGCTGCAGTTAAAGATGTTATCGTTATGGGGATTCGTCGTGCAACGTTTTCAAACGAAGCTGGTATGGGTTCGGCGGCCATGGCCCACTCTGCGGCGAAATCAACTCCGATTCAAGAAGGAATCGTAGCTCTTCTTGAACCATTCATTGATACAATTATTGTTTGTACGATTACTGCTTTAGCACTCCTTTTGACAAATACATGGTCAGCTGAAGGAATTGCTGGATCAGAAATGACTGCTGTTGCTTTTGAATCTGTGATGGGTCCTGCGGGACGCTGGATTGTAACTTTAACAGTAACACTCTTTGCCTTCTCTACAATGATCTCGTGGTCATATTATGGTGAACAAGGGATAACTTTTGTTTTCGGAGAAAAATGGATTCCAATTTATCGTTGGGTATTCATCGCATTCATTTTTATCGGTGCTGTTTCACAATTAAGTATTGTGTTGAATCTCTCTGATGCTGTTTACGGACTCCTTGCTCTTCCAAATATCATGGCCTGTTATTTACTTTTACCAAAAGTGAAAGCAGCGCTAAAAGATTATGAAGCGAAGCGTGCTTCTGGAGAAATTCGCCCTTATAAGTAAAAATGAGCGTTTTTTAATGACATGAGACCTCCCCCTTGATATCGCATTTATTGCACATATTATTGGGGAGGTTTTTTTATGCTCGAAACTCTTGAGTACCTTACTGGTGAATTTGTCGGAATCGTTTGGGGACTTCCTCTTGTATTTGGACTTTGTTTTTCAGGAATTTTTTTTACAGTCTATTTTGGTTTTCCACAAATCAGACTTTTCAAACACGCCATTCAAATTGTCTCAGGGAAATTTGATAAACCTGAGGATAAGGGTGAGATCTCTCACTTCCAAGCTCTCTGTGCCGCTCTCTCGGCCACAGTAGGACTTGGAAATATTGCGGGTGTTGCTGTGGCCATCTCTCTGGGAGGCCCTGGTGCTGTTTTTTGGCTTTGGGTTGCGGGCTTCATTGGTATGGCCACAAAATTTACTGAAGTCTCTCTCGCACTAAAATATAGAACTGTCACAGACAAAGGAACCACTCATGGTGGGCCAATGTTTACGATTAAAAATGCACTTTCAAAAAAGTTTGCTCCACTTGCCTTTGCTTATGCTTTTTTTGTTATCCTCTCCTCTTTTGGAGCGGGAAATATGTTCCAATCAAATCAGATGGCCTCTATCCTCAATGCTTCAATTGATATTCCAAAATGGGCCTCGGGTCTCGTCTTTTGTGTTTTTGCTTTTCTTATTTTGATTGGCGGAATTAAGCGTATTGGAAAATTCGCTGAAAAATTAGTTCCAACGATGGTGTTTGTTTATGTGGCCGGGGCCCTTGGTATTCTCATTATGAGATACGAATTAATTCCTGGCATCTTTGTTCAAATTTTAACTGATGCTTTTTCTGGAACGGCTGCCGTTGGTGGGTTTGCTGGAGTGGCCTTCAAAGAAGTTGTCGTCATGGGAATTCGTCGTGCTACATTTTCAAATGAAGCAGGAATGGGTTCATCGGCCATGGCCCACTCTGCGGCGAAATCAACTCCTATTCAAGAAGGTGTGGTTGCCCTTTTAGAACCATTCATTGATACAGTGGTTATCTGCTCAATCACGGCCCTTGCACTCTTAGCAACAGGAGCTTGGCACCAAGCAGGTGTGGCCGGATCGGAGATGACGGCCTGGGCCTTTGAAAATGTTTACGGAGTTTTTGGACGAGGAATTGTCACTCTGACAGTCACGCTTTTTGCTTTCTCAACAATTATCTCTTGGTCGTATTATGGTGAGCAAGGTGTGACATTTGTTTTTGGTGAAAAGTATATCCCGGCCTATCGTTATATTTTTATCATTTTTATTTTCTTGGGTGCCATCGCTCAATTAAACTTAGTTATTAATATCTCGGATGCCGTTTATGGGATGCTTGCTATTCCAAACCTCATAGCGACCTATTTCCTTGTAGGAGTAGTTAAAAAAGATCTCAAAATCTATAAAGATAATATGAAACTTTAGATAAATTTAGATTAGAATTAGTGATATGGATGAGAAGAACCTATCACTAATTCTAGATATCACAGGCCATGGACTTTGGGACTGGAATATAGTCACAAACACTGTGACTGGAAATGATCATTATTTTAAAGTATTAGGTCTTGAAAAGCCTCAAAATCTTGAAATCAAAGTCGAAGCTTATCTTGATCTTATACATCCTGAAGACAAACTAGCGATGTCATACGCCCTCAACGATCAATACAAAAATAGAACGAAAAATTCAGATTCCATTCACCGTATTGTTAGACCTAATGGTGAAATCGTTTGGATTCATGCCATTGGGCGCGCAATAGAATGGTGTCCAAAGTAAGCGATCCATCAAACCATAGATCTAGATCTTGACCGGTAGTAAATCCA
>DZBG01000144.1 GCA_022729855.1 Bdellovibrio sp. | reverse complement strand
GTCTTTTGACTTAAATTATGACCTAAAGTGTGTCGATTGAGCCCGGACAGCACATAAGTGCGATGAGAAGAATATTTTTCATAAAGACTATATACATCAGCAGTCAGCTCTCAGGTAGCACCTGAGAAAAATATTTACAAATTAAACTCTATTCATCTATGTCTTTTCAGTAGGTTAAAGGGAGTGATGTATAATGAATGAAACCAATTCCAAAGGGGGCATTATGCGTTCTAAGGCTTGGGTGCTTGTCATGAATGGTGACAAGGCCATATTCATTCTAAGAAATCAGAACAAACAATTGAGTGAGTTTTTTTGTCTTAACAGGCAATCCGAAGAAACTTCAGACAATCGCGAATTAATGAAAGATACGAATCGAAACTATAGGCATCTCCATCATGCTTTTTATGAGGATGTTCGTCATGTGCTACAAAAGTATCGAGCGGAGGGACTACTTGATTCTCTTTATCTAGTGGCCGCTCCGAAAGTGTTAGGGGATATGCGGGAAGCGCTGGATAAAAATATAAGTAAGACTGTGCGTAAGGCCATTCCTAAGGATGTGGCAGAATTTAATACTCAGGCCTTGGCCGATTTTTTAGATGAAAATATTTAGTTTTTTTTAGTGCGCCAGCTACCAAAAGGTAGCTGGCACCTTTTGAGAAAAAAGGGTAGTTTAGTGGGATGAACGAATACTACTCAGGTCTGGCCATCCAATTCTTAAATCTTCTTTTTGATGAAGTCTCATCAAAACAAATTGATCTCAATTTTATTGAAATTGATCATTTATGTTTTAGAACTGAGTCAGATGAGGATTATAAAAAAGTTTGTGAGGATTTTTCTCAGTTCGGTGAGCTTTTAATTGAAGCTCCTGTCGGTGGAAGACTTATTTCTACTTATAAGTTTCATGAAGCATTCCAGTACAAAGATCTAAGTATTCCTCTGATTGAGATTCCGGCCCCAAAGAAGGGCAAACTGACAAAGAGGGGATTTGAGCATATTGAAATGGTTGTAGAAGATGATTTTTCAAATCTAATCAAAAAATATTCTCATTTGAAGCTTGAAACCAATGCCCTTTCTAAAGAGCTTAACCCTGAGCTAGAGTTAGAATTGGATTCTGGTGCCATTAAGTTTCACCATCAGTCACTTGAGAAAGTGATTGAGATTGAAAAGAAGCAACTTCTTTAGTTATTTTTTTTCATATCCACAAGTCGTTCCCCAACCTGCAAGATTACCACGAACTTCTGTTGCAAGAGAGATAGTAAGAGATTTCTTTCCATTTTTGTCTGCGAAAGTATAAAGGTCTTTTTCAAAGGCAACTTCTTTGCCACGAGTATTTTGAATGCTTTTTGAAACGATGACTTGAGTTTTTTCAAGCTTCACAGTCGTAACAATTTTATTTTTATTAGCGAGCGTATAAGTACTCTCACCAATTTTAAGTTTTGCTGTCGACCAGCCTCTATTATCACGAAGATCTTGATTAATTATTGAGATTGATGAGCTACTGATCTCTACTCTTGCATTGGGGTTACAGGCACTCACAGAGAAGTTAAGAGTGTAGTCACCATTAAAGTCTTGGAGCTTCTGGGCCCACGAGGCAGTTGTAATAAGTGCAAGAGTCATAAAAAATAACGTTTTCAATTGAAACCTCAGTTAAATATTTTAGCGAATTCGTTGTGAGAGAATTCGGTCTGTGTGACGATAATTTGTATCCTGGATTCCGCTAAACTCAATCAGAACATGCATAATTAAACGCTGAAGCTGAGGGTGATTTTGAGTTAAATAATTATACCAGTTAAGTTCAGGATACTGCTGACCTACATACAATGTTATCAGTGAGTGGTCTGAGACAGAAGCTGTAGGAGTTCTTGTCTTAGAAGAATAAATTGTCGTTTCGGTGAGATAAATATTCTCGGCACGAAGTCTTGAACTCACTCTTGATGTGATATTCTCATTAAAATAGAGATTCATATCAGCACCGTAGTCTCTAATAGTATTGCGACTATTAATAATAAAACTGTCTTTCAGAGAATTTTCATTCGTAACAATAGGACTCAAATTAGTGATATTGGGATTAGCGCCAGACTTATTGTCTTTTCCACAGCTAATGGCGAGAACTAGAATACTCAAAAGTATTAAAGGCTTCATCGTGACCCCCTAAGGTTAGTGGGCGGATCATAGGCCCCGCTAGGGAGGGTGTCTTTAGAACTTGTAATGATTACATAGTGAGCAAATGACTGAAATCTAATTCCAAGTGGTCTTTTCTTCTGTTGTATACATATTTGGATTGTGAACGACTTCCCAGATATGTCCATCGAGGTCACTGAAGTAACCTGCATATCCCCATGGCTTATCTTGAGCAGAAACAGGATTGGCCCCTGCAGATTTGGCTTTTGCAAGAATCGAATCTACCTCATCACGTGTCCCCGAGAAGTAAGTCAGAATACACTCTGAGCTTCCTTTAGAAGCAAGCGTGTGCCCCAAGAGTTTTGAGAACTCATTAAATTCCTGTCTTGATAAAAGAACTAAGTGCGGACCATTTTCTAATTGAAAGGCCAAATGATCTGAAGAAATAGACTCTTCATCAATTTGAAGTCCCATTCCATCACGATAAAAGGCCAAAGAACGTTCAAGGCTTGAGACAGGGAGAGTTATGGTGCTGATTTTATTTCTCATACAGCTATTCTAAGGAAATGAAATCAAATTGACAAAAATTTAAAATGGTTTATATTAAACTTATTAGTTAATTAACCGATAGGTAATATATGAGTGACCAATTAAGCCAAACTTTTGCAGCCCTTGCTGATCCCACGAGAAGGGCGATTTTAAGTAAGCTCTCTCTAGGAGAGGCGAATGTGTCTGACCTTGCTAAACCATTTTTAAAAGAGATGAGCCTGCCTGCAGTGACTAAGCACCTAAAGGTTTTGGAGAAAGCGGGACTTATCACGAAAACAAAAGAGGCACAGTGGAGGCCTTGTAAGCTCAATGCTGAAGGGTTAAAAGATGTTTCTGATTGGATGGAGCCTTATAAAGCATTCTGGGAAGAGAGTTTTGATCGCCTTGATGAATATTTAAAAACAGTGACTAATAAAAAGAAAAAAAGGAAAAGTCATGGGAACAAAAAATAAAACTAATGAAATAAGATTCACACGCCATTATGAAGCTCCTTTAAAAGCTGTGTGGGATGCGTGGACAGATCCAAAACAAGTGGCAAAATGGTGGGGGCCACGTGGTTTTACAATTACTACTCATAGTAAAGATTTAAGAGTTGGTGGTATCTGGCACTATACAATGCATGGCCCAGATGGAGTTGATTATCCTAATAAAACTATTTATCACGAAGTCGAAAAATATTCTAAGCTTGTTTATGATCATGGTGGCTACGATGAAAGAAAACCTCTCTTTAAGGTGACTGTTTTATTCACTGAAGAGAAAGGAAAAACTAAAATGGACATGACTATGGCCTTTGAAAGTATTGAAGCCGCCATTGAAATCGGGAAATTTATTAAACAGGCCAGTGGATACTCTACTTGGGACAGACTTGCAGAATTTCTTGATGATGAGGCTGAGTGCCGTGGAAAGTTTGTGATTAATAGAACTTTTGATGCTCCTCTTAATTTAATGTTTGAGATGTGGACTAACCCCAAACATTTGGCCCAATGGATGCCACCAACAGGATTTAAAATGGAGTTCTTGAAATCAGAGATTAAAGAAAACTCAACGGCTGTTTATTATATGAGTAATGGTGAAGGTGCAGAGATGTACGGAAAATCTGGTTATAAAGAAATCAAAAGACCAAACTTCCTTTCATTCACTCAACAATTCTGCGACAAAGATCAGAATATCATCCGTCATCCAATGGCCCCAATATGGCCTGAAACATGGCTGACTACAGTAAGTCTTTTTGATGAGGGTGATGATCAGACGCGAGTGACAGTGAGTTCAATTCCATTTGGTAAAGTGACTCAAGAAGAACTTGAAGCTTTTATGAATGAAAGAGCTGGGATGACTGTGGGATGGACAGGATCGTTTGATAAGCTTGAAAGTTATATTGAAAAATTATAAAGACTCTTAATTCTCTTCGTATCAATGGCCTTATCAGTTGGAGTTTCAACAAAAAACTCCAACTGCCAAGTTTGTGACTTCGTTGCTTGTTTGCTTTCAGGTTTATCCCATGATGGATAAACTCTGAAGGCACGCTTTCCACCAGTAGCATCAACAGAAAGAATACCTTCTCTTATAAGTGCCTTCTTAGGAAAAATAAATAATCCTGATTTCTTTTTGAATTCTACGGCCACCATAAGAAAATCAATTTTATCAGAACTGTCATAGGGACAAGTAATCTTGTTTGAGTTTCTTTTCCAAATTGTCACAAATTGACCAATCTTAGTTGGAGTTATCTTGGCCATGCGGTAGCGCACAGATTTATTTTCTATTTTAAAGAAGTGTGCCTTATATTCTGAACTCTCATCTTCTGCTTGAGGTTCAGTGTAGTTGAGACTGTTGGAGTCTAAGATTTGTTTTAAGAAGGAAATACTCATATCTTTTGACCATACCATCCAGTAATCATTAGTGCTTGAAAAAAACGAATGATTACTACTTAGTTAAAAAACTTTTCCTTTAAAATTGAAAAATTAATAAGAGCTCCAGCAAGCTGACCGTAGGCACAGGCATTAAGAACTGATTGTCTGGGATCAACGATGTCACCAGCAGCATAGATGCCTTCGACCGTCGTCATATATTCAGCATCTACTTTGTAGAGGCCAGTTTCATTAAGCTCGCAGCCAAGCTTGACCCCAAGATTAAAAGAGAGTTCTTGTGGAGGGCGGAGTACAAGACAGTCGCTTAGAATTTCTTTTTTATTTTCAAGCTGTATAATATTATTTTTGTACGAGATGATTTTTTCTGAGTGAATGGTAATATGTTTTGAAAGTTGACCAGATAAAGTTATATCTGAGCCATTCGTAAAGAGAGTCACTTTATCTGATAGTCCAAGTAGTAAGGGAATCATATGATCTGCATATTGAGAAGATTCTGCAATAACACCGATTCTTTGATTCTTAAATTCATGGCCATGACAATAAGGACAATGAAAAACATTTTTTCCCCAAGCTTCTTTTAATCCTGAAATATCAGGGAGAATATCTTTTACTCCGTGGGCAAAAAGTATCTTTGTGGCCTCAGTCTCGTTATTGATAAGAAATGATTTTTCAATTTTTTCTATTTCGATAACTCTTTCTTTTTTAAATGAAACTGTCTTATATTTACCAAGATCTTCTTTAATCTGATTTCGAAATTCCAGGGGAGGAGTTCCATCTCTAGACGGGAAGTTTTGCATATGAAGAGTCGCGAAATTTCTTCCTTGATTATCATCATAAACTAGAACCGTGCGTCCGGCCCTTCCGAGAGTTAGTGCAGCAGTAAGCCCCGCGGGGCCTCCACCTATAATTACAACATCAAATTTTTCTTTCATATTTTGTCCTTTTTTTCATTTCCCGAAAAATTTTTCCTAGTGCAACTCCACATTTAAGTTGCTGATTTCAG
>DZBG01000143.1 GCA_022729855.1 Bdellovibrio sp. | reverse complement strand
CCTTATGAAGTTATGATGAAGAAAAGTTGCACTAGGAAATGGTAGTTGGGAATTATAAAGAGCGTCTTGCGTTTCCCAAACGGAACTCCCACCAAACATCATGATGTCATTGAGCTGAATCTGATTTTTTAAATTTAAATTTTTAAGAAGATCATTTAAACATTCGGCATAGGAGAGACTATCAAGCGCCGCAAGAGTCCAGTTTTCATCTAAACCATATTGAAGACCAAGTTTTGAAAAATCAGTTCTATTCATCTGTACTCATTTGTGCTTCGTCGTTTTATCATTTAAAATATTTAAAAAGGAAACTATGTTATTTGATCATCCATCACATCTTCCATTTACGGGACTAAAAAGTATCCAGTTTCTTCTCAAGGATTCTTATTATCAAAATCCGGTTGATTCAACATTAGTCATAACAGCATCCATTCCTTCCTTAGATTTTACTCAAAAAAAGCGATTAATCGAAGAGATTAAAAAATATAATAGTATAATTTTTTGGTGCTATGGAGACTTCCTTTGGAATCTTGATTTTTTTAATTCTGTGCAAAGCGTGCTTGTAGGGAAAAATATAACATGGGTGGCGGCTTCTTTGAGATGGAAGAAGCTACTTAGTCATTATATTCCGGAAGCTAACCTCATTATTCATGGCCACCCGTTTAAAGCTAGTAATAACTCTGATAATAGGAAAGTAATAAGGGCCAAATTTGAGCTAGAAGAGAAGGATAAATTATTATTTTTTGCAGGAAGACAAAATACTTCAAAGAATATTCCATGGTTACTTAAAATCTGGGATACCCTTAAGCAAAATTCAACTAACCAAGTAAAACTAGTTATAGCAGGATCTGTTTGTGAGTATCAGGCCTTGCTCGATAAGCTTAACGGAAAATTTCCATCGCCATTTAAATCGGGACTCAAGAGCTTAAAAGAGCTTCACCCTAATCTCATTTTTGCTTTTAATGAATTATCTCCAAACGAGGTTGAGTCCTATCTTCAGGGTGCCGATCTTGCGATCAGTGCTAGTACTTTTTTAGAGGAAGACTACGGACTATTTTTAAGAGAAGCTAGAGCAACAGGATGCCCTGTCCTTGCTAGTAACTGGGGTGGCCAATCTGACCTAAACGATAAGGGAAGTTTTCTTTTTAACTTTGTCTATAGAGATGGAAGTATATCTCTGAATACTCAAGAAATTATTTCGAAAGGAAATATAGCGCTCAATTCAGTGAGAGAAAATGTGAATTATAATCAAAAAATTATTTTTTCTGATATATCTATCAATCGATTTGAAGGATTTAAACAGCTAAAGCTAATTGAACTTAAAAAAATGCAAGAACTCATGCTTGGATTTTAAACATTGATTGAAGCTGAATCGCTAATTTTTGTTGTTTATCTACTACTTCTTTAAACCACATATATTGCTTTGGATTTCTTCTAAATAGTTCATTATGAATGACGGTTCTTATTTTTGGATCATTTCTTGTGAGAATATGCTGCTGACCGTTCATGATAGAATATAAAGCATGATCAGAAACCATTGTGATAATTTCTGTAATCTCAGTATCAGATGAATTCTTGAATTGGGTTAGATAACTAATGGCCTCGAGAGCTTTAATATCATTGATATGACTTCGGTAAAGGCCAATCTTTAGACCGCCATTGCAATAACTATTTAAAAGGATATGTGGATGATCCTTAGTCCTTAAGCAGAGAGTAAGACAAGGATTTGTGGAGTGCAAGTTTTGATGAATAAACTTATCGTTAAAATCAATTTTACGAGTTTCTCCGGCTGTTAAATTTGTTTTTTCAACAACCTTTAGTCGACCTTTTTCAAGCCATGGAGTCAGTTGTTCTTCAGGAATAAAATTGTATGAAATATGAAAACTCTCACCTTGAATAACTTGAAAAGCTCCAGAGAAATGATGATCGTGAATATTTGTATCCTGATGGTTCCAAATATAGAGATCTAAGAAAAAATGCTCATTTCTAAATAAAGTAAAAGAGAGATCTGCAAATGTTGCGGATTTGAAATGTTGTTCTGGCCAATCATGGCTTGCAATAATTTGAGAGACAATTTGTGGATCTTTTAAGGGAGCGGTATTCATTTCTTGAAGAGCTTTTAAAGCGAAATCAGGAAATTCTTCAAACCAGTTTGTTATCGTGGTTTCGGATTTTAAAGTAAGTGAGTCAAAATAATCTCTTAACTCACTTCTATAATTATTTACTTGGTTCAATTTTGGACTCAGCTTTAGGTTCAAGTTTGGGTTCAAATTTAGGCTCTAGCTTAGGCTCAAGCTTTTCAATTCCTTTCGGTGCTGGCTCAAGTTTAGGGTCGATTTTTGGTTCAAGCTTTTCGATGCCTTTGGGGGTAACTGGAGATGGTCCAGCTTCAATAGACTTACTATGAACTTGTGGCATTTCATCAAATTCTTTTTTAACGATACGTCCAAGCTTAATATTGTTTTTAATAAGATTTAGAAGAACTTTTTCTGTCTTCATAGTTAGCCTTTACTTTATTTGGGTTTTTCCAAGGTTTTGTTCTTCTAGTGTTGAAACAAATTCAGTCAGAGCACTATTAGCATCGCTACGAGTAAGACCACATGTATTAGTAAAATACACTATAATCTCCTCTAGACTTTTATTCTCTGAGATTAGCTTCCATGCAACAGAAAGATGATCTTCAAAATTAAGAGAGAAATCCTCATCAAGTCTGATGACCTTAATTTGATCTAGCGCTGTCTGTTTAAAAACGACCATTGGGTCGATTTCAAAATAAGTATTTTTATAATCCATAATTGTCTAAGATTATCAAAAGAGTTAGTTAAGGCCAGTGAAAATAATAATAAAGGTGAGAAGTTTTTTGAAAATTCTATTAAATCAAAAAGAAATTACTTTTAGCTTCGACAAACATTATACAAAGGAAGAGAAGATCTTAACCTTGGTTAAGAATTTTGAAAATCGAGGACTAGTTATTCTTGGAGAAATGAAAAGTGAAGAACAAGCGAAAGTCAGAATAAATCTGGTTTTATCAGGGATGTTGCTCTCATCTTCAGGAACAGAAGGCAAAAGAGCATGGGTTCTTCACCCATGGGAAAATCTTATTAATAGAATTAAATCTAAAAAAATACCAAAACATCGTTGTATGATTTTTCTCTCTCTTGATCATGCGGCAGCAGTCGAGGGATTCTTTTCCCATTATTTAAATGATGTTGATTGCGGAGTTTTTTCTCCGTCATTATCTGTAATTGAAGTTTTATCTCATCTTAAATTTCACAATCCAAAATCCATCAGTACGACTCCATCAAGTCTTTTGCGTTTTATAAGTTATCCAGAAGTGAGACAGTGGATAAAAAACAATCTTGAAGAATTAACTTTGGGTGGGGAAAGTATTCCGATAAATCTTCAGAAAATTCTAAAAGATGAATTTGGACATATCCAACTAAACTCAGTCTTTGGAACAACTGAAACATGGAGCATAAGTACAATACCTGGTGAGGGTATCAATTGGCATAAACTTACTGATGAAAACGTTTCTATTGAGATTAGAGAGAATGAATTATATGTGAATGGTCCTTATCTCTTTTCTCATCACTGGGATGGAGAAAAGTTTACTGCTAGAAAAGAAGGACACTGGAGAACCGGTGATAAAGTTGATTGTAAAGAAACGAATCACTTCAGGTTAATAGATCGCTCCTTTTTAAAGTATCGAGGGTTAAAAATATTTCCTCATGAATGGGAAGATTTACTTAAAGCAGAGTTCAATCTAGAGTGGGCACAAGCGACGCCTGTTTATGAATTAGACAATCTTCTTTATTTTTCTATGAATCTTCCTCAATCTGTTTCATCTAAAGTAGCTGATCTACGAAAATTGGCGAGGGATAACTCTTGGTCAATTTTAAACTGGAATTTTCTTGAGGGGCCTGTGATCACGGCACGAGGCAAACAAGATCACTCAGGATGGCAAAAAATAAGTAGAAATGAATTGGTGGATTTGTACTCTCAAGTCTCGAAGGCCAATTACGAATATACATATCTAGAAGAATATACCTGGAATGATGGAGCAGAGTTTAACTTTTATCAGTTAGATGAAGGTTTTCTTTTTTATAAAATAAATCCTTGTCGCTTAAGTCTTCAGTATTCATTTAGAGAATTAGCTAAAGCAGAAAGTGCTCTCAAAAAATTGTCAGATGAAATCATAATAAGATTACCTGAGAATATTTATTTTGATGAAGGATCTTTTTCTAACTTAGGTCTTTATTATGTTTGGGAGCTTGATTTAAAAACATGGAGGCCAGCGGCCGGTCAATCAACTCATTCTTATCAAAGAATGGAAAACGTCAGTACTCAATTTGATCATCTTCTTAAAGGGAAAGAGAAAAAGATTCTTTCGACATTGTCTGATTCGAATATCTATCACTTGAAAGAGAATAAAAAAGAAGCCCTCTGTGCCTTTGGTCTTGTTGGTGATTCCTATCATGGGACTTATCTTTTTAATGAGAAGTTTTCAATTCGAGAATTTTTGCAACTTTACTCCCTTGGTCTTTTAGAAGCTAAAACAAAAGGGTTAGCTAGGGCGGTGGTGAGAGTGGATGATGAAAATGTCTCCGCTAAATTTATTCATGAAGCACTTGGGTTCACTAAAACAAAAAGAAGCATCAGACTTTGGAGTAATAAAATATATGAATAGATTAGGTCAAGATCATTATTTGCCAGTTTTTATTAAGCCAATTAAAGGAAGGGTTCTTCTTTTTAATCCTATTTTTATTAAGCAGTGGCAGAGAAATGAAGTCTTTCTTCGAAAACTAAAACTTAAACCTTTAAAAACACCTTATCTTAATTGTTTTTATTTTGATGAACTTAAAAGACCTCTCGATCGAGAGGAAACATTTGAAGTCAAAGAAGTTCTTGAGAAGTTTTGCTTACAAAGTATATCGTTACCTGAAAAAATGACCGAGCTTGAATACTATCAATTAATGGATGGAAATTATTTAACGGTCACTGAAAAACTAATTTCGCGTTATGTTTGCGGACATGTGGCCTCTTCAAGACACATACTCCTTAAGGATATTCAGATTAAAGGTGTTGGAAGAACGGCCAGTACTCATCAGCTTTCCTATCCTAATATGAATGGTTTTGTTCAAACTGGGGAAGCGATACGTGGTTATTATAATGGGCAATTGCTAAAGACCTCACTTCCCTTTGGCTCAGTGAATGTTCAAGCCATTCTTGCTGTACCCGATGAAAAGCTTCATTCAAGTTTAGTTGTACGAGATGCTCTCTCTCACCGAATTGCTCAGATTGAGCCTGTCTTTTTAAAAGAAGAGGATCGCCAGATATTAAAAGATGAAGTGAATTTATATTTCCCTAATTTAACAAAACTTGAAATTTTAGAAAGAGTTTTTGAGCAGCACTTATGTCTTTGGGCCATGGGTGTGGATCATCCCATGACTTCAGATAATTTGGCGCTTGCCGGATTTCCCATGGACGAGGAAGACATGCGCCCGGCCCATGAAATGAATGGCCTGACACTTGATCTTATAGTTTCAGTTCATCCAGATGAAAAATTTCCTTTAAATAATACTGAATCCCTTAATGATGCTGAGTTTTCAATGTATGCGGGAATTTGTCATAAACTCAATCATCTTATTAGCTCCCAACTACCATTTCCTAGTGCAACTTTTCTTCATCATAACTTCATAAGGTGT
>DZBG01000142.1 GCA_022729855.1 Bdellovibrio sp. | reverse complement strand
TCTGAAATCAGCAACTTAAATGTGGAGTTGCACTAGGAAAAATTTTTCGGGATTGATAATCAAAACCAATTAGAAAATTATAAAAAAGCAAACCCTGCACTAGAAAAACAATTACTCAAAATTGGAAATGATCTTTCAAATGTTTGGGGCGATACAGTTTTAGAAGGCCCCTATGCTGAAACAGGTGATGATGAAACAGAACTTACTGGAGTCTATCTTTTTAAAGGTCTGGTATACGCCTACACTGGAACAGTTTCATCTCCAGGAATTTTTACTGACTCTGATGGTTGTGAAATGAATGAAGAGACTTATGAATGGGAAGGCGATTGTTCAGAAGTTCTTATCTATGAAAATTTTGTGATGGATTTTGCTGGAAAGTTTATTGAATCTGACAATTATGTTGAAGTAGATAATTAAATCTTATTTTTTATACCGCTCTCTCCGTTCTTTAAAAAACTGAGAGAGTATCTTTGAACATTCGTAATGTTTCACTCCGCCCATAATAGAAAAACTGTGATTGAGTCGTTTATCAGTATTAAAATGATACCCTAAACTCAGAGCTCCCCCTTTGGGATCATAAGCGCCAAAGATCACGGCCTTCACTCTTGCTTGTAAGAGAGCACTCAAACACATTGGACAAGGTTCAAGAGTCACGTAAAGTGTACAATCACTTAGTCTCCAATTTTGAAGCTTAACTGATCCTTCTTTTATGCACAAAATCTCAGCATGAGCTGTAGTATCAAAAGTTTTTTCTTTCAGGTTGTGGGCCTTCGCAATGACTTCTCCAGTTGGAGAGACAAGGACTGCTCCAATGGGAACTTCAAGGGACTTATAAGCAGCAAAGGCTTCATCAAGGGCCATTGTCATATACCAGTGGTGATCAGTGAAAAGTGTTTTCATTTGTTAGAGGCAAACTTGTTGCGGATTTTTACTTTCTTACTTTCATTCCAATAATTAATCAGAAGCTTCATTCGCTGACGATGTTCTAAATCAATATCAGTAAATTTAATACCATAAATAAACGTACGCCCGATAATAGGTTCACGTTTTGATCTGACTTGCCCTTGTAGAGTAAAGTTCTGGCCAAGAATTTCTAGATTAATCCAGACCATATTGCCTTGGGGAATACTTTCAAAAACTTCTAAGCACCCAGCTCCACGACGTAGATCTGATAATCTTCCGCGGAATCTATTTCCATCACTTTCAATCCAAACTCGAATATCAGCACGGAATCTAAAATCGTATTCCCACCAATTCACAAGCGGATAATAAAGCGGTGAGGAGATGATATAACAAGAAGTGAGTAGCAACGCCACGCTAAGAAGGTAACTAAAACCAACAAATGGGTTTCCAAGAACCAAAACATTCCTGAAGGCTGAAACCAATTCAAAAATAACTAAAATGGCCGAGAGGTTCCAAAATGAATAGTAGAGATTTAAAAGAGCTTGGTAGTAAAAATTTAAAGTAATAACGAGTAAAACAAACTGAACAAAAAATGTGATATTTAAAATTGTTTGAGTAAAAACACCTTCTAAAATAAAAGCAAAGAGCACCGAAATGATTTGTAAAATCACTAATAGGCGTACCTTGTCGAAAGAATTTTGAAGATTCAGTTTAATCCAATTCATTTTGCTTTTTTTCTCTTAATACACTTAACGGAATATCCTTAATAATCTTCAGTGTTTTTCCTTCTGGTGTCATGATTTCAATACCCGATAAATTGTCTGCATCTGTCAGGTAACAAACAGCTTCTGGCATTGATTTTTCCCAGTCCCAAAAATCAAACTGATTTTTTCGCGAATGATAATTCAGAGCAGAAACATCTTCTTTGAGATAAAAAGATAATTTTGAGGCCATCTGGTAAGTATTGGCCATGACCTTATGAGTGCCACACATTATTTTAACTTCTTGAGACCAGCTACTCCACCCGTGAAATTCTTTTAAACGCTTCACTGGAAGTACCTCGGGAGGCAGAACCAATAAAACTCTTACAAGTAATGTTAAGGCCGCAGCACTGATGAAACCATAGCGGACTTTTTTACTCATTTCAAACTTAGTGAACACTAACCAACTCAGGGCCACAAAAGCCGGAAGAGTCCAGTTCGCTTCGATACGTTTTGAGAAACTAGAAATAAAAAAGAAAACAATCACACCCAAAGCACAAAACTTTAAGATACGGTCAAAATCATTTGTCGTTTTATATTTGATCGTTTTCCACCATGGCCAGAAACCTATCCACAATCCTGCAAAAACAATTTGAATTCCAAAGTATTCAAAAATTCGTTTTAAAGAAAAGCTTGATCCTGGTCGCTCTAGAAAATGATATTTAAGTGTCTTAAAATCATGTTCATATTGCCACCACACATGAGGTGCAAAAAATAAGATGGATAAGAGTGTGACAACGTAAAAAGACTTTTTCTTAAGTAAGTTCGGCATCGCCACAAGAGTGAAAAAGACGAGTAGGATACCATGATATTTAGAGTTAAGCAGCCCTGCAATAACAACGGCCAGTAATAACTGATATTTTACAGAATCATTTTCTAGATATTTCTTCAAACTCCAAAAGTACATGACACTAAAAAAGAACAAAGGTAGATCCGGAAGGGCAAAAAGGCCAATGAATGAAATGAGAGGCATACTCCAAATCGCTAATTGTCCCCAAACTTGATTTGACTTAGGCATCTGAGTAACAAGGACGCCAATCCCTACTGATTGCAAAAGAACACAGCCAACTCTCACCGCCCATTCAGAGTGCGGAAGCCAAGAAAATAATCTGATGATCACGGCTATCATCGGAGGGTGATCAAAATAACCAAACGCAAGATTATTAGAAAAAATCCAATAATAAGCTTCATCATGGGCCAGTTCAAAACCTGCAATAATAAGAAGGTTAATCAGAGTGATAACGAGAAGAGTTGTTAAAGCAGAGCGGGTCATGAACACCTATTTGGTTGCGTCTTGTCAATTATAGTCATTTATGAAATTGTAGCATCAAAATTATTATCTGACTTCAAAGGATTCACCGTGATTGCCGCTGACAAAGCCGTTGTCATTATTCCCACTTACAATGAAATTTTAAATATTGAGCGAATGCTCAATACTCTTGATTCAATTCATCCAAATCTTCATGTCCTGATTATTGATGATGGCTCCCCTGATGGAACGGCCAATGTGGTAAAGAAATTTCAAACGAATAAAAAAAATCTTCATCTTCTAGAGCGCCAGGGCAAGCTTGGTCTTGGAACTGCCTATATCAAAGGTTTCAAATGGGCCCTCGAAAATAATTACGAAGCTGTGATCACTATGGACTGTGATTTTTCACATGAGCCAGAGGCCATCACCTCATTTTTAGAAAATCTTGGCCAAAATGATCTGGTCATTGGATCTCGCTATACTGGTGGTATCCGTATTATGAACTGGCCGATGCAAAGACTTCTTTTGTCATATTTTGCATCTATCTATGCTCGTATCATCACAGGGATTCCATTCTTTGATTCAACAGGTGGATTCAACGGCTACACAAATAAGGCCCTCAGCACGCTTAAACTAGATAATGTCTTCTCTATTGGTTACGCGTTTCAAATTGAACTTAAATATAAAGTTTGGTCACTGGGTCTTCCTTCAAAAGAAATACCTATTACTTTTTTTGAAAGAACAGATGGAAAATCAAAGATGAGTCGAAAAATTATTTTTGAAGCTGTGATTAATGTTTTTAGATTTAGAATTAAAAAAGTTATGGGAACATTAAACTAAATGAATTTTTTCATTGGTTTAGATCAGCAATTATTTCTTTTCTTAAATCAGCTTCACTCGGAATTCTTAAATTCCCCTATGGTGATCATTTCATCATCGGCTATCTGGATTCCAGTTCTATGTTTTGTGGTCTATACACTTTATAAAGAACTCTCACGTGAGCAGTTTATACTCGCTCTTTTGTTCCTTGTTTTCGCTTTTGTTGCCAGCGATATCACTTCATCTTCTATTTTAAAAAATTTGACCCAGAGACTTCGTCCCTGTCGCGACGAAATGATTAGACCTCTCATTCACTGGTTTGAACAACGTTGTGGTGGCAGATTTGGTTTTGTTTCTTCTCACGCGGCTAACTCTTTTGCCATTCTCACTTTTTGGTGGCGAACACTAAAAGTAAAAAAGAAATCTTATCAATGGATTTGGATTTTCCCATGTCTCGTAGTGTATAGCCGACTTTATCTCGGCGTTCATTATCCTGCGGATTTACTAGGTGGAACATTGGTCGGAATTTTCTGGGGATTTCTTTTTTCAAGCCTCTATCAACAAAACCGCTTACGGAGCTAGTCTTTCAATTATCCACGATGCCCCATCCAATCGATAAGATAACCGGTCGTGCATTCTATTATCTCTTCCTTGCCAAAACTCATAATAATCTGGAACGAGATAATATCCTCCCCAGTTTTCAGGTCTCGGAATTGGATCTATTGTTTTAAATTTTTCTTCAGTGGCGTCAAAGAGATCTTCAAGAGTTTTTCTATTTTCTACTTTCTCACTTTGTGGAGAAGCAATCGCACCCAACTGGCTTCCTCTTGGACGTTTATTAAAATAGGCATCAGAGAGTCTTGCATCTAATTTATAAATTTTTCCTTCAATCCGCACTTGTCGCTGAAGGGGAAGCCATAAAAAATTAATCGCACCAAATGGATTGGACTCTAGTTCATGACCTTTTTGGCTAAGATAGTTCGTATAAAAAATAGGAGACTTCTGGTGAAAACCTTTTAATAAAACAACTCGTGAATGAGGTCGATTATTTCCAATGGTTGAAAGAGTGAACGCATTAGGTTCATCACACTCAGATTTTAGCGCTTCATCAAACCAGACTTGAAACTGCTCAAAAGGGTCGTTCTTGATATCACCTGTATCAAGCTTTTCCATTTTATAGGCCACGCGTAAATTTTCTAAGGTTTTATTATCTAGTCCCATATCGGTATTATAAGCCTAGTTGAGATCAAAAAAACATGGCCTAAATCATATATTATCAGGAATACTTAAGTAATTTTTTCATGATTCAGTCACGATGCCTTGGTTCTGTGGTCTGATGCGCATCCAGACAAAGGAATGAATATGCGTAGTCTTATTCTCTTTCTGTTACTGATTTCAAATTTTGCTTTCTCAGCTGAGTTTTTTACAAAAACAGCAGAACTGGCGAGCTTTCAATTATCACTCCCAAGATATCAAAATCCTGATTTTAGTTATGATATTTTTTATTATATCCCTGCCAGTCTAGAGAAGACTCAAAATGCTCCCGCTCTCATTTTTATGCATGGTGGAGGTGACTCAACTCTCACGCGTGAAGGGGCCATTAAAACAGTTCAGCGATATGCTCCTGATTTAATCTCACTTGCTGAAGAACTTAAATTTATTTTAGTTCTTCCCTCTTCCAATGGACTGAACTGGGGAGGACATACGAGAGGATTTATTCGTGACCTTGCTAAGCTTGTGAGAAAAGATCTAAAAGTTGATCCCAATAATTTTGGCCTTGCTGGGCATTCAATGGGTGGAATGGGAATCACAAGATCTGCTCAATGGTTAACAGAGCAGTTTTCATTTTTCCTACCTCTCGCGGCAGGAATGGATCCGCTTGGTGCCACTGAAGAAAATCTCGTCTCAAATTTTAATACCGTTTACGAACATCAGCAGGGACTTAAGGACGACTTTCAAATTTTTATTGAGCGCTGTCAGAATCAAGAAAAAGTCATGAAAGAGCTTGAAGATAAGTATCACCTCACTTCAGGCCTTATTATTAAGTACTATGACGGCCCTCATAATTATGATCGCCCACTAGTTAAAGACAGTGTAAGAAAGCAGCATCGCCTCAGAGCATAGTCCACATGGGCCTT
>DZBG01000141.1 GCA_022729855.1 Bdellovibrio sp. | reverse complement strand
AGGCCCATGTGGACTATGCTCTGAGGCGATGCTGCTTTCTTACACTGTCTTTTTTTCCAAATTTTTGTTTCATTTTCTCGATCCACTGATCCTCCGTAGTTAAAAGGATACTAACGGAAGAAAACAGAATTAGAAGATGTGGTTCATGGATCGCTTACTCAGTAAAACATCGCCAATAAATACTCACTCTTCTTAAAAGTGTAATTTTACTTTTTACTCTCCACATCGCAGCTGTTTCAACAAAATCATCTTCATTAACGCCTAAAACCCCCAGTCTTTCTTTTAAGACCGAAGGCTCAATACAAGCGAGGTACTGAAGCGGCCATTTTGAATTCACACAGTATCCACTAATCCAATCTCCATGCTCATCGATAAAGACTCGTATAAAACTATGGCTTAGCAGCTCTTCACTGACCTTACGTCCTGTGAAGCGAAAGTAAATTTCGTTATACTGATTTCTTTGTTCATCTGTCTGAAGAATGAGTTGTCTCATACTATTGGCCTCTAAAATTTTATTGTCTGTTTAATAAGAATTTTAATCTGCCTTAAGATTTTGTGGGGCCATTCTGTACTTTTTACTCGGTGCGCCTGCTCATCTAACCCATTAATAATACTCAAACCCATCTATTCTTTGTAATCACTATTTAAAAAACATGCGCTTAAAATGACAACTTCTTACATTCCCCTCGAAGAAGTTTGTTAATCGACCTTGATTTGATACAAAAACCCTCTAATTTTTGGAGGATAAACCTATGATGAAACTAACTGCACTAGTTCTCGCCTTTGCCACTACAACGGCTTTTGCTCTTCCCCTTGGTAAATTTGATGCTCTTAAAGCTTCAATGAATAAATCACGCCCGATGATTTCTACTCAGTATGATTTTGAAGGTATCGTAAAGCTTTCAAACTGTTCTGGATCACTTATTAAGCTTGATGGTGCCCCTGAAACAAACAAAGCACTTATGATGACGAACGGTCACTGTAGTGATCTTCTAGGTGGACGTTTCTTGAATCCAGGTGAAGTTCTAACGAACAAGCCAGTGAAAAGAACTGTGGCCATTTTTGATAAGAGCGCAAAACTTCACCGTGTTCAAACGACAAAATTTGTCTACGCAACAATGACTAAAACAGACATGGCCATCTATGAGCTCTCTCTGTCTTACAAAGAAATTAAAGATCAATTCGGAATTGAGCCGCTTTCGCTTGCTAAAACTCGTCCTGTTGTTCCTACAGAAGTTCAAATCATTTCTGGTTACTGGGACAGAGGCTATGACTGTACTCTTGAAGAATTCATTCCTCAGATCAAAGAAGATGTTTATGTATGGCAAGATTCTGTTCGTTATAACGAGCACTGCGATACTATTCACGGAACTTCAGGGTCTCCTATTATTGAAAGAAACACACGTAGTGTGATTGCGATCAATAACACAGGAAACGATGACGGTGCAAAATGTACAATGAACAATCCATGTGAAGTAGGAGCTGACGGTACAATTACTGTGAGAAAAGGTTTCTCATATGGACAACAAACTTATGAAGTTTATTCATGTTTAGATAAGAAGTTTGAAATCAATCTTGCAAAAGTTGGTTGTAAGCTTCAAAAACCAGCTAGAAAATAATTTTTTTTTTTTGATATTTCTCATGAAGGTCCGGACGATATTTTTTTGTCATCCGGATCTTCTCTTCAAGCTGCCACTCGACGATTTTTTTGTGATGCCCCTCAAGTAAAACATCCGGAACATTCAATCCTTCAAACTCACGAGGTTTAGTGTATTGAGGAAACTCAATCAGACCATCTTCAAATGAGTCTGCTTCGCTTGAGAGCTTGTTACCGAGGATACCTGGAACAAAGCGCACAGAAGCATCCAGAATCGTCATCACAGCAAGCTCACCACCGGTTAAGACAAAGTCTCCAAGTGAGATATACTCTTGAACATATTTTTCTAAAAATCGCTCATCCACACCTTCATAGCGCCCACAAATAAAAACGATGTCTTTATCCGGACTGCTCAAAGTGGTTGTCGCTAATTTTCGGGCCAGCTCATTAGTTAAAACCGCTCCACGAGGAGAAGGAAAGATCACATGAAGCTGAGACAGTTCTGTATAGTTCCCGGCCTTCATCACGCCTTCAAGGAGTGTATCCTTGAGGACATCGGCCTTCATCACCATACCTGGGCCGCCACCATAAGGAGTATCATCTACACTTTTATATTTTGTTTTTGAATAATCACGAATATTGATGAGATGAACTTCAAAAGAGAAATTCCCATCAGTGCGTTCTCCACGCAAGGCCTGTCCTGCAATACCGCATTTTAAAAGTGGCTCAAAAAATTCTGGAAAGAGAGTAAGTATCCAGATGTGTTTTTTCACTCTGTATACTCCGGAGGATTAATCGTAATGATTCTTGTTTTATAATCAACTGCGGGAAAGAAAACTTTCACATAAGGAAGCTCAAATGAGCTGCCAGAAATAGTTCTAATCAAGGCCAAAGTTTGGGCCCCATTATCAGAGAAAGCTTCGATCACTCCAATTTTTTTTCCTTCCTCAGTCACACATTCAAGACCTATGAGATCGATGAGATAGTGCTGACCTTCCTCTAAAGGAGGAAAGGCTTCACGAGGAAGAGAAACAGAAAATGGAATGAGTCTTTCAAGATCGGTACGATCAATAATATTTTCAAACACCACGATAGTTTTATTTCCAAAGCGAATGCTTTTTATTTCACGCCACTCTCCCTCTTTGGGAATTTGTGACTTCTCATTCTCAGGCATTAAAAATACCTTGAGATTGTTTTCCAAAATGGATTCCTCAGTATTAAAAAGAAAAAGCTCGGCTTCACCTTTAATTCCATGGGGACGAGAAACTGATCCTAATTTTATCATCTTTAGACTTATGAAAGGTTGTGTAAAAAAACAAAACCCCCAACCCTAAATTTTCATCAAGGATTTGGGGGTTATAAAATGTAATACTTAAAATTACTCAATAATTTCTAAAACTGATCGCTTTCTAAGTTTAGTAGAAGCGGCGTTGAGAATTGTTCTTAGTGCACGTGCCGTACGGCCTTGCTTTCCAATCACTTTTCCAAGGTCAGATTTATCAACTTTAAGTTCTAGAACAGTTGTCTGTTCGCCCTCAATCTCATTTACTTCTACTTGGTCTGGCATATCTACCAGTGCCTTCGAAACATAGAGGATCAGGTCTTTCAATTCGCTCATAACACCCACTTGTAGTTTACAGAGGATGGTGAGGTCACCATCAAGCCTATTATAACTTGATGTTGCTCTTTTTAAGCAATGTTTTTACAGTATCTGAAAGTTGAGCACCTTTACCGATCCAAGTCTTAATCCCGTCAACATTAACATCATTTAGTAAGTTAGCGTTTTTAGGATTATACTGGCCTAATTTCTCAAGAAATTGACCGTCACGTGGATTACGTGAGTTAGTTGCTACGATTGAATATACAGGAGCGTTTTTTCTCCCAAAGCGTGCTAGTCTGATTTTTACCATTGCTGATTCTCCTTAAACGGTTCTAAAAAAAAGTAAACTATAGATATTGCATCTGACAACCAAAGTCAATCAGACCCATTCAACTTCAAAAATACTTTTTACCAAATGGGCTCTTTTTCCCGTCTGATTTTGGCTTCTGCGCTGTCCCAAAAGGATTTTGGCCGTTTTGTGGCGCTTGGCGAAACCCTTTTACCGGCCCCATACCAGGAATTGAAGGAAGTCCTCCCCCCTTCATCATCTGCATCATTCCAACCATCATCCCCTTCATATGCTCAAATTTCTCAAGGAACTGATTCACGTCCTGAACTTGGCGCCCACAACCTTTAGCGATACGCTGACGGCGTGAAGGATTGATAATTGTATGATCTTCTTTTTCTTTTTTTGTCATGGAATTGATGATCACTTTCATCTTCCCCATCTCATCTTCAGCTCCAGAGAGATCACCCATCTGCTTCATCATGCCGCCCATTCCTGGGATCATTTTTAAAATAGATCCGAACGACCCGAGGCGATTAATCGTTTCCATCTGCTTCACAAAATCATTAATGGTGAACTTATTTTTTTCTAAGTTCTTCATCATGGATTCGGCATCATCCATATTGATGGCATCTTGAGCTTTCTCAACAAGAGAAACCACATCCCCCATATCAAGAATACGTTTAGCGAGACGATCCGGATGGAACGGCTCAAGATCCTTCATCTTCTCTCCTACAGAGATAAATTTGATAGGAACATTTGTCACATATTTAATTGAAAGGGCCGCACCACCGCGAGCATCTGAATCCATTTTTGAAAGGACCACCCCAGTCAGTCCAACTTTATCGTTGAAGACTTTGGCGACATTCACAGCTTCCTGTCCTGTCATCGCATCAGCGACCATAAGAACTTCAGGATTATCTAGTGAATTTTTAACATCAACTAGCTGCCCCATCAGTTCGTCATCAATTTGAAGACGTCCGGCAGTATCAATAATCGCAATATCTTTATGAAGCTTTTTCGCCTCCGCCATTCCGGCCTTCACGATTTCAGCTGAACTCATCGAAAGATCAGAGTCAAAATAATCAACACCAATATTTTTTGCGTGAGTAATAAGCTGATCTTTAGCAGCTGGACGGAAATTATCTGCAGGAATTAAATAAACATCTTTTTTATTTTTGCCTTTGAGAAAAAGAGCAAGCTTTCCTGTAAAAGTTGTCTTACCTGCACCGTTTAAACCAACGATTAAAATAGGCATAACTGCTGGACGCTTAAGATTGAGCTCAACGTTCTCAGTTCCCATCATCGTTGCTAATTCATCATGCATGATTTTAACAAACTGCTGGCCAGGATTGACACCCTTAATAACTTTCTCACCAAGAGCAGACTCTTTCACGCGAGCGATAAAATCTTTCACGACTTTAAAATTCACATCGGCTTCAAGGAGAGCCGTTTTTACCTGTTTAAGGGTCTCTTCAATATTGTCTTCAGAAATTTTTGACTGGCCTTTAAGGGCCTTAAAAGCCTCTGAAAATTTATCACTTAGTGTATCAAACATCTCTAGTTCTCCTTCAAATTAAGCCTAATGAGCTTACTACATTCTGCTGGACCTTTCACTATGAAATCAGCACCCATCTCGATTAGACTTTCGGCATCAGTCTGACTGGCCCAAGTAGCCCCAAGACTCATGACTCCAAAGTTTTTGGCCCCTAAAATATCGTTATTTGTATCTCCAATCATACAGATTGATTGCTTTGAATAAGCTCCCACAAGTCTTTCAATACCCTCAGGATGAGGTTTGGCAAAACCATCATCTGGAGTGCTGATCGAATCAAAATATTGAAGAATATCTAAATCTTTGAGAATTTTAAGACAAGACTGACGCCCTCTGGCGGTCCAGACATAAAGCACACAATCTGTTGAAAGATCTAACAATAGCTCTTTAATTCCATCATAGAGGACGTATTTAAAACTCGACGTGTCAACGAGAGTCCCGTCGCAGTCAAAAACAATATGCTTTTTCATGTGGGGCAATGCTAGCTAGTTTTTAGGATTCAGTCAGCTTAATTAATAATCATTACACCCAGCAGGAGGAAGCGGGGTTTTAAGTTCACAATAAACAATTGTATTCATGCTTCCAATGGAACCTTGAGTTCCACCCATCTGATTAAAATGAATATTGAACCTGATATTTCTACCTTTCGAGCAAATATTAATTGAACGAATTTTGGCACTATCATTCATGCGAGACTGATAGTCTGAACTTTTTAAATAATCATTCAAGCAGCTTGGTTTTAGTAACTGAGAAAATCGAGTTTGAAGGAGCTTTTCGATTTCATCAGGGCGATAAACATCACCATATTTTATTTCTTGGGCAAAAAGCTGAGAGCTAAGACTCCCGAAAAATTTTTCCTAGTGCAACTCCACATTTAAGTTGCTGATTTCAGAA
>DZBG01000042.1 GCA_022729855.1 Bdellovibrio sp. | reverse complement strand
AAGGGGGACAGGGAGAAAAATATTCTAATGTCACTTGCTTTCTTAAAGGAGTCATTTTAAATTTTGAAAAATTATACTGAATTTGATTTCCAAAGTTTTGAATAGAATCTACGTAACCGGTATAAACAAATTCACCAGTCACACGATCACGGATGATGAGATCACTCATCTGTCCATCAGCTTTGAAAGATAATTTAAAACTACTCACATAACATGTGTAATCTTGGGCAAAGCTCGAAAATGAGAGCAGTGTGAGAGCAATAAGGATGAATTTTTTCATGTCGCCATTATAGATCTATGGGACTTTTGAGTGGGGAGTTTTGTAAATAATTCATGCTTAATATCAGTAGTTTCTGAATGTTTTTATTAAATCCCGAAAAAAAAAGCCCAGTATTAACTGGGCTTCAAAAAAGTTAGTTTAAAAAATGGCGGAGACGATGAGATTCGAACTCATGGATCCCTTTCGAGATCGTACCCTTAGCAAGGGTGTGGTTTAAGCCAACTCACCCACGTCTCCGTTTTGGCTTAACTAACTTAAAAAAAATAAATTATGGCGGAGGACTAGGGATTCGAACCCCAGGACGGCGTAAACCGTCGACAGTTTTCAAAACTGTTGCCATAAACCACTCGACCAGTCCTCCGTAGTTTAGGAGATCAACTTTACTCAAGACCTAAAAAAAAGTCTATAGATTATTTACGAATCTCTTTCAATCCGCCCATATAAGGGATCAAAACTTCCGGAATCAGCACTGAACCATCTTTTTGTTGATAGTTTTCAAGGATCGCAACTAGTGTGCGCCCCACAGCGAGTCCTGAACCGTTTAGTGTGTGGGCAAACTCTAGCTTGCCTTCCTTGTTTCTGAAGCGAATATTGGCCCTTCTGCCTTGGAAATCACCACAGTTTGAGATCGATGAGATTTCACGGTATTTACTTTGAGATGGAACCCAAACTTCAAGGTCAATTGTCTTTTGCGATGCAAAACCAATATCACCTGAACAAAGAGTTAACGCACGGTATGGAAGGCCTAACTTTTCAAGAATTGAACAAGCAGACTTAATCATTTCTTGGTGAATAGCATCAGACTGAGCTGGAGTTGTAATACAAACCATCTCTACTTTATTGAACTGGTGCATACGAATAAGACCTTTAACGTCTTTTCCATGTGAGCCAGCCTCTGATCTAAAGCACGGTGTATAAGCAGTATATTTATAAGGAAGTTCATTCTCTTCCATCACTGTTTCACGTTTTAAATTTGTGAGTGTGACTTCCGAAGTTGGAATCAAGTACCAGTTTGTCTCTTCAAGTTTAAAAAGTTGATCTGCAAATTTCGGAAGGTTTCCTGTTCCAATAAGTGCTTTCTCGTTAGCGATATAAGGAGTCATCATTTCTGTGAATCCATTATCTAAATGATGATCAAGCATGAAGTTAGCGAGAGCTCTCTCCATTCTTGCAAGAGCGCCTTTATAAAAGACAAAACGGGCACCAGTCACTTTGGCGGCAGATTCAAAATCAAGAAGACCTAATTTTTCACCAATATCCGCATGATCCGCAGGAGGGAAATCAAACGTACGTGGAGTTCCCCAACGTGAAGCCTCAACATTATCCTCTTCATCTTTTCCAACAGGAACTGATGAATCAAGAAGATTAGGAATTCCAAGAAGAAGGTTTTTTTGTTGATCTTGAATGACATCAAGCTCTTTAGCATCGCCTTCCATTTGAGATTTAAGTGTTGTCACTTTACTCATCAGCTCAGTGGCATCTTGCTTATTTTTTTTAAGCTCACCAACTTCTTTTGAAAGTTTATTAATTTCTGATTTTTGAGTTTCAGATGAAGTCGTTAATGTTTTTCTTTTTTTATTCAGTTCAAGAATTTCATCAATGATTAAAATATCAAATTTTCTTGATCCAAGATTTTTCTTAACTGCTTCAGTTTGTTCTTCAATTTTTTTGATGTCTAACATAGATCCTCTTATTGCATCATACGTAAATAGGTTTCGATTTCAGCTTTGTCCAGTGCATCCGGATTGACATCAAGATACAATTTGTAGCTCTCAACGGCAAGAGCACCTTGGCCCATCTGGCGATAAACATCACCAATCTTTTTATGAATCGTAGGGTCATCACTTTTTTGTTGTTGTGCCTTACGAAATAGATCAAGTGCTTGATCTAAATTATTACGTCTTAAACTTAACTCCGCCATTCCCATGAGGGCATCATATGAGCGAGGGTTAATTTTTTGAGTACGTTTATAATAATTCTCTGCTTCTACTAGTTCACCCTTATTGAAATAAATCTGACCAAGAAGAGCGAGGGCATCATCAGATTCTCCATTCTCTTTTAAATCTTCTTTTAAAATCTCAATCGCCTTATCGTACTCTTTATTAATCAGTCGAATTTTCGCTAGATAAAATCTTAGTTTCGGATAAGAAGGTAATTTATCTTGCAGCCTTAAAAACCATTTTGTGGCCTCCACAAGCTCACCGGTTTGAAAGAGAACTGTTCCGGCCGTCATCATCACTTCAAGATCTCCTGGTTCAATTTCTAAAACTTTTTCTGCCAGAGGTGGGATATCTTTATAGCGTTCATCAAGAAGGGCAGCTTTAATCAAGAAGGTATAAAGTGTTTTATCCTTGCCTGGAAATTTTTCCATCTTGGCCTTAATTTCTTGAAAGTCTTTAATCTGTCCATTTCGATAATAGAGGATGGCCACTTCAGATAAAATTTCTGAATTATCAGGGAACTCATCATTAAGGCTTAATAGATATCCAATAGCAGAGGCTGCATCCTGCGACTCATGGATAATTTTAGCGTAGGCCACTCTGTACGTCGTATTACTTGGATCAAGTTCAATAGCTTTATTAACTAGTGAGGTGGCTTGATCATACTTATGAGTTTTCAGTAAAATTTCGGCCAACATAAAGATTACTTCGTCATCAAGGGGATTCGCATTAATCGCCTGACGTAACCATCCTACTGCTTGAAGATTATCATTCTGCTTAATATATAATTTAGCGTACGCCTTAAAGAATTCTGGCGTTCCTTTAATATCAGTCCCTGAAATAATAGTGATTCTATTTCTTGCGTCATTAAACTTAAATGTATCCGAATAAGCTTCTACCAATGCAAGATTGGCATCACGGCTTTCAGGAAACTTTTTTACTAAATCCTCGAGAGAATGAAGGGCCTCATTAGTGAGTCCTAAAAGCATTTGAAGTTTTGCTGTAAATAATTGGGCTGGTATATAAGCTGGATAATTATCCACCGCTTTAATGGCTTGAGTAAGTGCGAGCACATAATTCTTATTATTGTACTGATTCTTAGCTTTTTTCAGTAAAGAGATACTCTGACTTTCTAGAATCATATTGTTTACATCTTTACCAAGTTTGTCTGAGGTTGTAAGTGCGCCCAACCTTACTCTTAGGTCATCAGAGTCTTTAAGCTTTAATGATTCTTTTAGGTATTTAGTCGCCTCATCTGTCTTGCCTTTTGAAGCAAGGCTTAATCCTCGTAGTTCAAAATAACGAGCGCGATAAAGAGTATTGTTTTCTAATTGAAGAGTATTGGCGACTTCGAGAAGTTCATCAACTTTATTAAACTTTCCATCCTTTGCATAAAAATTTGCTTTTTCAAGAAGGAGAGGAACAGACTTAGGGAAGAACTCTAGTGCTTCATCAATCCTTTTTTCTGCTTCATCTGACTGCTCATTGGCCAAATCAAAATCCATTAAACTCAGATAAACTATAATTGATTTTCTATTTACCTTGTCGGCCAGAAGTCTTGTGTAAAGTTCTTTGGCCTTATCCATCTTCCCGAGATCAACCAAAATTTTCATTTGGACAGCAAAGAGGTCTTGAGTAATAGCGTATTGATCTTTACCAAGCATATCGGCATTGGTTTTACTCAGAACAAGTTTTAAACGAATATAGGTATCAATGAGATTGGCTGCTGCTTTCTTTTTAGCGTTGTAATAATAGAAAAGTGACATCCCGATAATACCATTTGGATTATCTTGCAAATAAGGTCTTTTTGCTGAAATCAAATTGAAAAGAGTTTGCGTATCAATAATTTGCTCAGTTGAGGCGGGAAGAAGTTCTGCATAACTTCTCACCATCATTCCTAGGGCATCCATATTTTCAATATTATTCTCAAATGAAGTACGGAAATCATTCGCTGCTAAAATTTTCTGTGGATAAGTCTGCTTATTATACTTCTCAAGCCCTTTATTATAGGCCACTTTTGACTTATTATTGTCGGCCTTGTCATAAGGAATAGGGAACTCAATGACTGGTTCGATGGCCTTAAAGACAACCTGTTGAGTTTTATCTTCACTAGGAAACAAGAATACATAAGCGAGAAGCAACCCACCTATAATATAAATAAGTTTCTTTTTAGATTTCGGGGCTTCTTCCTCTTCTTCTTCGTCTTCAGCTTCTTCTTTTTGTCTTTTAAGTTTTTCTTGTTTCTTCTTCTCTTTGATTGCCTCATCAACTTTTAATTCTTCAGCCTCGGCCTCTTCCATCAAATCATTTTTTCTGATTTTATCAATTTTTAAAAACTGAGTGGCTTCATTATGAATATTGTCTCTCGCAAAGATTTCTTTTTTTCGCTCTTCTTCTGCCTTTGCTTTATCAAGATCTTCAACTTCTTTTCTTTTTCTTTCGGCCAATTCTTTTAAACGAATTTTTTCTATCTCTCTTTGAGCCGCAGGATTAATTTTTGTTTTCCCATCATCCTCAGACTCTTCTTGCTTCTCTTCAGATTCTTCTATCTCTTCAATGGTTAGGCCAATATTGATGTCTTCATGTTTATCTAAGACTAGTTCAATAGGAGCTTCTTTATCACTTTCTAAGACAATGGTTTCAGTCATCTCTTCAAGAATTGGTAAATTATCTTCAGGCAAATCTTCAGGGATAATTACACTGTTTGTAATTTCCTCTTTGGCCTTTAACTGATCGAGAGAAATAAAAAATGTGGCTTCATTTTGTGCGGGTTGCTCAGCTTTTGAGACTTCTGTTTTATCGTCGTCCATGAGCTCTTGATAGAAATCAAAATTTTGCATGGGCATCCAGTCTCCCGAAGGAAACAATTGTGCCTCTTCATCTCCTTCGAGATGACCTTTCTTTTTTAATTCTTGAAGTTGTGGCATTTCAAAAGGGCCAATGACACGACCATTTTTAAGCCTGAGCCTATATTTCGCCATTAGTTTTATTATAGAGTATTTCTGGAATAGCAGTGCAAAAAAAAGGCCCTCCGAAGAGGGCCCTTTGAATTAGATTAACGAATGAAGATTTTAGCGTAGCCTGAGATATTCATAATACTTTCCCAGAAGACTCCTAGAACCAGAACTGGAACAAACATCACAAAAATGATTGTTTGATTTAATCCAGTAAATCCTGGAACTTTCTCTTCTGAATCAGCTTCACCAAAAATGATAGTCTTTGCTAACCTCATATAATAATAAAGTGAAATCACAGAGTTAAGAGCAGCAATGATAGCAAGACCGTAATATTTTTTCTCAATAATAACTGAGAAGATATTAAATTTTGCTACAAATCCTGAAAATGGTGGAACACCCGCAAGTGAGAATAGAACTCCCACCATAACGATCGCCATTAAAGGATGCTTATAAATAAGACCTTTGAAAACATCTTGAGTATCTGTTCCGTACATATCCGACAAGTGTGATGTGATATAGAATGCAGCAAGTGTCATGAACATATAAACAATTCCGTAGAACAGAATTGCCTGAACACCCACTTCATTAAGAACAACCACACCCAACATCATCACACCAACGTGACCAATTGATGAGAAAGCGAGAAGTCTTTTTACTGAACTTTGACCAATCGCTGTCACGTTTCCTACTGTCATTGTCATTGCTGCAATCACATGAAGTAGCCCAATCCAAGTCACAGCAATTGCACTACCTGTTCCAAAGAAGATCATTGAAACACGAATTAAAACTGCGATACCGGCCATTTTAGGAACGATTGAAAAGAATGACGTCACAGGAATTGGAGCACCTTGATAAACATCTGGTGACCACATATGAAATGGAAAACAAGAAATCTTGTAACCAATTCCAGTAAAGAACATCAAAAATGAAATCATAAGAACAACAAACGACTGACCTTCAAGAGCAGAAAGTTTTGTTACCATTTCTGCAAACTGAATTGTTCCAAGCTGGCCATAGATATGGCTCATCCCGAAAAGCATTACACCGGCAGTTAAACCACCATAAAGTGCATACTTAATACCGGCTTCAGCAGAAGTTGCATCATCGCGTTTAAGTGATGTCATGACGTATGAAAGGATTGAAAGAGTCTCAATTCCTAAATAAAGAGTCAGCATATTATTTGCAGATGCGAGAAGCATCCCACCAATAAGAACACCCACACTCATAATCATGAATTCTGATTTAAGGTTTGTGTAAATATCTTTTGATGAACGGCTTAAATAAACTGAACCCAGTGTACCGAGCACCATAATGATTTTTACTAATGTACTGAATGGATCAATGATCACAGCATTGTAAAACACTGCTGTTGGTGCTTTTGTAAAATTAAAGATACAAGCACCAAGAATAACCAATAAACCAATAATACCTAGACCATATATTTTATCTCGACTGCCATGCTCATTCTCCATTGAGTGAGATGCTTCTGCCATAAGCAAAAAGCACATCAGAAGAATTGAGAGCAGCTCTGGAATATAAAAGCTAGCTGAGATTAATAATTGTTCTAACACAAGCGGCCTCTCTCTCTTAAGCGAACTTCGCTAGAAGATCTACTAGTTGTCCCACAGACACTTTCATCATGTTTAAAAGTGGTGAAGGGAAAATACCAAAAACGATTACAATAATACAAAGTGGAACCATGTAGAATACTTCGCGAGCATTCATATCTTCGTACTCTTTACAGTCAGGGTTAACTTCTCCGAAGAACATACGCTTGAACATCCAAAGAAGATAAGCTGCACCGATAAGAAGACCAACAACTGCAATGACTGTAATTGTTGTGAAGCGGTTATACATTCCTAAGAAAATAAGTGCCTCTGAGATAAATCCAGAAAGACCTGGAAGACCCATAGAAGCAAACATACCGATAATAAATACAGTTGTGTACTTAGGAAGCTGAGTTGAAAGTCCTCCGAAACCTTTTGAACCATCTGGTCTTACGATCCAACGGTGATGTGAGCGCTCATAAAGAATACCAATGAGAAGGAACATCATTGCTGTAGAAGTACCGTGGTTAAACATCTGAAGAACTGCACCTGTCATACCTTGAGTCGACATTGAAGCAATCCCAAGCATTACAAATCCCATATGCGATACAGATGAGTAAGCGACAAGTTTTTTCACATCATCCTGGGCCATGGCACAGAATGCTCCGTAAATAACAGAGATTAATCCAAGGACGGCTACGATCGTTGAGTAATCGTTAGCGGCCTGTGGAAAGATTGGATAAAGAATTCTTAGAAATCCGTATGTTCCCATTTTAAGTAGTACACCTGCGAGGATAACTGAAACCGCTGTAGGTGCCTGAACGTGAGCATGTGGAAGCCAAGTATGGAAAGGAAATATAGGAACCTTAATGGCAAACCCTAGGAACATAAACCAGAAGAATAAATGTTCAAATGAGAATGAGTGTCCAAAGATAACAACTTGTTCTGCAACAAACTTCCCACCTTGGTGAGCAAGAATATTGAATGAATCAACGCCTTTTCCTGTTGCATAGTAAAGAGCGATAATACCAACAAGCATGAAAATTGATCCAAAGAATGTATAAAGGAAAAATTTAATCGCTGCGTACTCTCTGTTTTCTCCACCCCAAATTCCGATAAGGAAAAACATTGGAATAAGCATAACTTCCCAGAACACATAGAATAAGAAGAAATCTAATGAGAAGAATACTCCGAATACAGATGCTTGAAGCATAAGGATAAGAGCGAAGTATGATTTCACTGATTTTTCAACTGTCCACGATGAAAGTGTACAAAGGAAAAACAGAAGACCATTAAGAATAGTCATTGGAAGAGTTAAACCATCAACACCAATTGAGTAATTGATATTGAAGCTCTCAATCCAAGGAAACTTAACAGCAAACTGCATTGTTGTTGCTGTGTTGTCGAACTTACACCAAAGAATGAGTGTAAGAACAAATGTAATAAACGTAGTCGCAAGAGTTACGTAGCGTGCTGCGTTTTCTTTTGCCTTTGGAGTTAGAAGAACTCCAACCATACCGATAATCGGTAACCATAAAATCCAATTCAATAATCCGTTCACAACGAACCTCTCTCTATAAAATAACTAAAATTAAATAGTCCAAATATAACTAGCTAAAACAACAATAAGTACCATGAAGTAGAACTGAATCTTTCCAGATTGAACAATTCTTAAAACTAAGTTGAATAAATTAACTGCAACACCAGTTCCATCTACACCAACAGCATCCACCACAACATTATCAAACCACTTCGCCGATTTAAAACATACGCGGTTTACTGCGGCCCAACCATCGATGGCGTAGCGGTCATATAATCCAGAATCAAACCAAGATAAGAATTTGTTTAAATTAAGAAGACCCTTTTTAATGAACACATCAATATAAAGATTATCGAAATAGTATTTATTCTGAAGTGTTCTTGTGAGTCCTGGAAATCTTGCAGCAAGTGGAGTGATCGCATGCTTGATATACATAAGGAATGCAATAAATACACCGAGGAAAGCAATGATGATTGAAGCGATGGCACCAATTGTATGTGCTTTGTGTAGTTTATGTTCATCCGGGTTTGGCCCGAAATAACCAGATTGGTGATGGTAATGAGCATGAGGAAGCTCAGATTTAATTCTTGTATCAGTCGACGCTAATGGCTCTTTCGAATGATCAACAAATTTTTCAACTTTAGGTGCTTCAACTAAAATTTTAAACCATTCAGTTTTTCCACCGAATACATTTACAATTCCTTGTCCTGTTAAACTTCCTGAAAACCATAGTCCAATAGTAAAGACAGAAAGAAGAAGAAGTGGAACATTTGATCTTGCATCTAGGTGCTCATGATGTGGCTCACCATGGTGATCATCGTGTCCGTGAGAATCATGTCCATGGCCGTGATCATCGTGGTGATCATTTCCATTATATTTACCGTAGAAAGTTAAGAACATCATACGGAACATATAAAACGCCGTTAAACCTGCTCCCGCAAATCCAAGAATTGGAACAATAGCAAGTAGTGGGTTTTGACCTGACATGAAACCATAATAAAGAGCATCACCTAAAATTCTATCTTTAGAAACAAATCCAGAGAAGAAAGGGATACCTGCGATAGCAAGTGTACAACACATCATTGCAAAGTGTGTGTATGGAAGATACTTACGTAATCCACCAAGTTTTGGCATCTCTTGTTCATGAACTGAGTGGATCACTGACCCCGCAGATAAGAAAAGACAGGCCTTAAAAAATGCGTGAGTAATAACGTGCATGAAAGCTGCATTATATGAACCAACACCCACACCGATCATCATATAACCAAGTTGAGAGAGTGTTGAGTAAGCAAGAACCGCTTTAATATCTGTTTGAACCATTGCCACTGTCGCTGCACCAAATGCAGTGATGGCACCAATCACGGCAATAAACCAAGTGATGTCACCTAGAACCATGAGTGGGTACATACGAAGTGAAACATAAACACCGGCCGTTACCATTGTCGCTGCATGGATGAGTGCCGAACCTGGAGTTGGGCCCATCATTGCATCAGGTAACCACACATGAAGTGGGAACTGAGCAGATTTTCCCATGGCCCCCAAGAAAATACAGCCAGCAGTAAATGTCGCAAATGACATTCCAAGAACTGTGAGGCCATCAAATTTTCCTGTCGCAATAGCAGCATAAATATCAACGTAAGATACTGAACCAATAACCATCCAAATCGCCACAATACCTAGAAGAAGAAAGACATCTCCCACACGTGTTGTCATGAAAGCTTTTAAAGAAGCATCGCCAGCTTTTTCTTTTTTTACATAAATACCAATAAGTGAGTATGAGCAAAATCCCATAATCTCCCAGAAAATAAAAAGAGAGAGAAGGTTATCTGAAAGAACTAGAGCAAGCATGGCCGAAGTAAAGAGAGGGAGGAAAACAAAAAATCTTCCTTGTTTCTCATCACCGTCCATATACCAAGTTGAGAAAAGGTGAATCAGAGTGGCCACTCCAGATACCATAAGGAGCATGATTGCTGCCATGTTATCCAGATAAATCCCCATATCAACTTTAAACACTTGAGTTCCGCTTGAGAGATCAAACCATGTGAAAAATTTATGGATGTAGAAGTCTGTCGCAAAAGTTCCCGTGAAATCTAAAAAGATTCTTAGAGAAAAAATAAATGAGACAAAAATACTGAGTGTTGCCAACCAGTCACCTTGTCTTGGTAATTTTCTTCCAAAAAAGGCATTAATAACAAATGCAATAATCGGAGAGAGGACAATGGGAGCAATGTTTGAAAAAGTATATTCCATGGTTTTACCCTTAGTTTCTTAACTGAGTCGCTTCATCAATATGGATAGTTTCTTTGATCTGGAAGAAGCGAATAACAATCGCCAGACCAACAGCCGCTTCAGCAGCCGCTACCAAGATAATGAATAAAGCAAAAATATGACCGTCTAAATTATTTGTAACAAAACGAGAGTAAGCGACAAAGTTAAGAGCCGCTGCATTGAGAATCAATTCGATTCCAAGAAGGATCGCTACGATATTTTTTCTAGCAAGCATCACCATGACACCTACAAGAAAAAGCACAAGAGAAATAAATAGATATGAAGTAAGTGTAATCATAATCAAAACCTCTTATTGGCGTTTCGGGCGAGCAATGATTGCGGCCCCTACAAGTGCACCTAAAAGAAGGACTGATGAAATCTCAAAGGCAAGAACATGATTCTTTACAAGAAGATGTCCCAACTGATTTACAGTAGAAACAAATTCATCATTTTGAGTTTTTATCGTCACAACTTTCGTTACGTTATTAATAAGAAGAAAACTTGTAAGACCAAAAACCACTGCCACAAGGCCCGCGATTGAAAAAGTCCACTTGTTACCCATTGAAGGAGCAAGACCTAAAAGGTTCTGAGCTTTTGAAACGAAATCTTTTCCACCTGTAAGCATCACTGCAAAAAGCATCAAGATAACAACACCACCTACATAAACCATGATCTGAGAAACAGCGACAAAGTCAGCGCCTAAAGTGGCATAAAGACCTGCGATTCCCAAAAGAGATCCAAGTAGGAAAATACATGAATGCATCATGTTTTTTGTAACTAAAACAGCGACAGCACAAATAAGAGTAAGTGCGGCCGACATAAGAAAGAGGATTTGATGAAACATATTTTTAATCCTTAATTAATGACTACCAAAAATAAGATCGGCAATTGAATGCCCATTAAATACAACTAACCAAACTGCACAACCAATAAGATTAAAAATGGCAATCGGAGTAAGGTATTTCCAACAAACAGACATTAGTTGATCTACGCGAAGACGTGGAAACGTCCAACGGGCCCAAATAATGACATAATATAGAGCAAGAGTTTTAGAGAAAAAGATTCCAAACTGAACAGCTTGGATAGGGAGAATATCAATTTCTAAATGAAAAGGAAGATTGAACCCACCTAAGAAAAGCGCAACAGCTACACCACAAACAACAAAAACTTCAATGTACTCAGCAAGGGCAAAAAATCCAAAACGCATCCCTGTATACTCAGTATGGTAACCAGAAACTAGTTCAGACTCTGCCTCTGGTAAGTCAAAAGGAGCACGGTTTGTTTCGGCCATGGCACCAATGAAATAAACAAAGAAACCTATGAAAGCAAAAGGGTTGTGGAAAATATACCAATTAGTGGGAAGACCTTCTTGGCGTCCAATAATTGTTCCAAATCCCATACCACCAGCAAGTAAAGTGATAGCAAGGATTGAAAGTGTGACAGGAATTTCATATGAAATAATCTGAGAAGCTCCACGCATCCCACCTAACATTGACCATTTTGAATTCGATGCATATCCACCTAAGAAAACACCCACACCAACAAGTGATGAAATGGCGATCAAGTAGAACACACCAACGTTAAGGTCAGTCATTGTGAAACCAGCAGAGAAAGGAACAACTGCAAGAGTGGCAAATACACCAACAAGACAAAGCATAGGAGCTAGGTAGAATAAAAACTTATCAGCATCTTTTGGCATGATGTCTTCTTTAGTCATCATTTTCACACCATCAGCTAAAAACTGAAGAATTCCGTAAGGCCCAACACGATTGGGTCCCATACGCATTTGAATATCTGCTGAAATTTTTCTTTCCGCATATGTACCAAGTCCACCAACAGTGGCCATGATTCCCACAATAACTGCAGCAATCAAAAAGAAAATTAAAAAAGCTAAAAGACTTGTATTCTGTCCGAAGATTTTTAAAAGAAAATCAAAGAACTCATACTGCGCAAGATAAGTAACAACTGTTTGATTCATATAATAACCTTATTTATTATTCTTCATTGATACTTGGTAAGACTTAACCCAATCAAGGTCACCTTTTTTCCAACAGTATGCAATTCCTTCAATAAGAACTGAAATAAAGCTTAAAAAGATGATCAATGCGTATCCGCCTTGGCCCATATCATTTAATTCGCGAAAGATAGTTGCGACCGGAAACATAAGTACCGATTCAACATCAAAAATAATGAAGATAAGTCCAACGACGTAGAAGCGTACGTTGAACATCGACCAAGCAGTTCCAACTGGCTCTTCTCCACACTCATAGGCAGTGGATTTAAGATCACTTGGTTTTTTTGGTGCGAGTAATACAGAAGCAAAATGCCCACCCACAAAGAGTGCAACCGCTAGTCCCATAAAGATAACGATAGGCATTAAGCCATCAAAATGCGTTGATGTCATGGAAGTCTCCACTGAAGTCATAGTCTAAAAAAGTAGTTTTAAGATACAAAAGATGTTGAAAATAGGAAAGATGTTATTTTGAATCACTTAAGGTAATCTTTGCGAAAGTTATGAGTATTTTTTCACTCTTAAAATTGAATCATTTTTATCAGGAATAGAAATTGTGTTATTTGAAGGACTGCGTTCTAAACTAAGTTTATGGCAACAAGAGCAGAAAAAGCTCAAAATCCTAGGTGTCACACCAAGTCAATGGGGTCTGATCTCGTCATCTTTTTTCAAGGATATTGTTTACGATCGACCGCATATGATAATTTGTTCATCCGCTGAAGAGGCCGAGGAAATTTATGAACTACTCAAGGGCCAAGGTGATATTTTAATTTATCCAGGCCATGACTATCCGCTCTATAGCTCAATTATTAGTTCAGAGGCCGCACTTTTGCAGCGCTTCAAAGTTTTGGGACATCTTTTAGAAAAACCAAAACATCCATGGATTATTGTCACAACCCTTGAAGCCAGTTTACTCAAAGGCCCTGATCATGAATTTTTCAAGGCCGGAAAACTTGTTTTAACCAAAGAAGATATTATTTCTCCCATTGATTTATCAATGAAGCTCGTTGAACTTGGATATTTTTCAACAAGCTCAGTAGAGGAGCCTGGAACATTTTCTCGTCGTGGAGAAATTTTTGATATTTATCCCGTCTCTCATCCGCCCATTAGAATTCAATATTTTGATGATATGATTGAAGAGATGTTTGCTATTGATCAAGAAACGCAAAAGACGAATCGAGAAATTAAATTTGAAACGATGACTCTAGATCCAGCTCCAGGGCAATTAGTTAAAGAGCCGTTTTCAACTGAATTACGGGCCAAACTTCCTCAAGCTCGACCGCAATTTAAAAATAAATTTGAAAAAAGAAAAGAAATCTTCGCGCGAATTTCAGAAGGGCAGTTATTTGAAAACTACGCTCTTTATATTCCTCTGTTTTTTAATTCGCCAAAAACAATTTGGGATTTCATTACTAGTGAAACAAAAATTAGTTTTATCAATGGTGATAAATCTCAAAACGATTATGAATATTTCACCAATCAAAACCTAGAAGACTATGAAAGAGAACTAGAAGACCCTGAAACAAAAAGTGTTCTTCCTTCTCCCGATTTTTTCTATTTAAATAAAATGCCTGATTTTCAGAACAAATCACTGCATATCGACACGCTTGATATTACTATCGATCTTAATGATGATTTTAAATCTGATATTCATCTTCATTTGCACAAACTCAAAACTGTCCTCGCGACAAAAATGCAAAACTCTGAAGGTGGGGTTCCTGATAATAAATACGAATATATTAAAAAACTACTTAAAACCATTAAATATGAACTGAGAAATGGAGGACATTTAATTGTCGCCTACAGACATGAAAATTCACGTCAGGAAATTCAGTATTTATTAGAAGAAAACAAACTCACAGATCTTGGGGAGAGAATTAAATTCATTCCCGGTAAAATTGAAGAGGGCTTCTATTATAGTAATGAAAATATTTATGTTATTTGTGAGGGAGATTTCTTTTCTGCCAAGAAAAAGAAAACTCAAAAAGTTCAATCCACAAATAAAGATTTATTTGCTGAACAATTATCTACATTAAAAGTAAATGATTACGTTATCCACAGAGATCACGGAATTGGTGTGTATAAAGGACTTGAAACCATTAAAATTGGTGATCAAGAATCTGACTTTCTAGTTATTACTTATGAGGATAACGATAAAGTTTATGTTCCCGTTTATAAACTAAATCTTGTTCAAAAACATGCTGATGGTAACTCGGGCATGAAAGTGGCTTCACTTAAGTCTAAAAAGTTTACTGAACTTAAAGCCAAAGTTAGAAGTTCAGTTAAAACTCTCGCTTTTGATCTACTGAAAATTCAGGCAGAAAGAAAACTCAAAGGTGGATTTCCTTTTTCTCCACCAGACCATATGTTTAAAGAGTTTGAGCTTTCATTTCCTTTTGATGAAACTCCCGATCAAGAGAAGGCCATCCATGATGTTATTGAAGACATGCAGAACCAATACCCGATGGAGCGTTTGGTTTGTGGGGATGTGGGGTTTGGAAAAACAGAAGTGGCCATGCGTGCCGCCTTTAAAGCTGTGTTAGATAAAAAACAAGTCGTGATTCTTGTTCCTACAACTGTTCTTGCTCTTCAACATTTTCACTCATTTAAGAAACGTTTTTCTCAATTTCCCGTTAATGTTGAAATGCTCTCACGTTTTAAAACTCCGAAAGAGAAAAAAGAAGTGATCTCACTCATTGCTGAAGGGAAAGTAGATATTGTCGTTGGGACTCATGCGATTCTTTCTGATAAAATTGAATTCTTTGATTTGGGTCTTTTAGTTATTGATGAAGAACACCGTTTTGGAGTGGGCCACAAAGAAAAACTTAAAGTCTTAAAAACCGGCATTGATGTTCTCACCATGACGGCGACACCAATTCCAAGAACTCTTCAAATGTCATTTCTTGGGATTCGTGATTTATCTCTTATTCAAACCGCACCACCAAGACGTCAGTCGATTAAAACTTATATTATTAAAGAAGACGATCTCACTCTTAAAACGGCCATGGAAAAAGAACTAGGCCGTGGTGGACAAATTTATTTTGTTCACAACCGAGTTCACGATATTGAAGAGTACGAAATTTATTTAAAGAAGCTAGTTCCTCAAGCAAGAATTTCTGTGGCCCATGGACAAATGGGTGAGAGAGAGCTTGAGAAAAAAATTAATGATTTTTATGAACACCGTTCAGATATTTTACTAGCTACAACTATTATTGAATCAGGGATTGATATCCCCAATGCGAACACGATGATTATTGATCGTGCTGATACTTATGGGCTCGCCCAGCTTCATCAGCTTCGAGGAAGAATTGGAAGATCTGATCGTAAGGCCTACGCTTATTTTATTGTACCAGAAAATAAAGTTATCTCAGACACTGCTGGGAGAAGACTTCACGCTCTTCAGACTTATGCAGATATGGGTGCAGGATTCTCTCTGGCCTCTTCAGATTTAGAAATTCGTGGGGCCGGTGATATTTTAGGGGGAGAGCAATCTGGTCATATTGAAGGGATTGGACTCGAGCTTTATATGGATCTTCTTCAAGAGGCGATTCAAGACATTCGTGGTGAACAAGTGGTCTCAGTGAAAAATATTGAAATCCAAGCACCATTTACCGCTTATATCCCTAATCAATATATTCCAGATCATGCCTTGAGGTTGAAATACTATAAACGTCTTTCAAACACATCAAATGGAAAGAATCTGGAACAAATCATTGAAGAAATGACCGACGTATTTGGTATGACACCCAAAGAACTTGAAGCTCTTTATAATATTTTACGCACCAGAATCGAGATTCAGAGTCTTGGAATTCGCTTAGTAAAAGTGTCAGGTTCTTCAATTTATCTTTATTTTGACCAAGAGATATTGGGCAAAAAGCCTGATTTTAGAGACAAAATGCTCTCTCACTTCCTCTCTAAGCCTAAACTATACAAACTTGCTCCAGATTCATCTGTGGCCTGTTATTTTAAAGAACCAGTGAGTCATCAAATGCTACTGGAATTTTCTAAACATATTGCACAGCAAATCGGAGTATGTTAGCGTTTTTATTAAACGATAACTCAGAGGATGATTATGAAAAAATGGACTTTTGCTATAGCTGCTCTAATGACTGTTACTTCAGTATTTGCTGAGGCCCCAACTGATGTTATTGCAACAGTTAATGGCCATCAAATTACACGTTCTCAATTTGAAGAGTACCATCTTCAAAATTTAAAATTTGTCGGACAAAGAGTTGTGACTAAAGAAGTTTCTCTTAACGATATGATCAATAAAGAACTTGCCGTAGAGAAAGCAAAAAAATCTGGTGTTGATAAAGATCCAGCAGTAATTGCTCGTATTGAGGATTTACTTTCTCAAACACAAATTACTAAAGATGTAGAAGGTGATCTTAAAAAAATTACTGTAAGTGATGATGAAGTAAAAAAATACTACGACGATAACAAGGAATACCGCACGGCCCATATTCTTTATCGTCTAAGAGCTGAACCATCAAAAGAAGATGTAACTGGTGCTCTTTCACAATCAATGGAAATTTATACTGTTCTTCAGAAAGATCCAGAATCATTTGCAAAGTTAGCGAATAAGTTTTCACAAACGACAGCAGCTCCAGTTGGTGGGGATCTTGGATTCCAACCAGCAGCCAGACTTGCTCCTGAATACTTTGCGGCCATCAAGGGTCAAAAAGTTGGATTTATCTCTAAGCCAGTTAGATCTCAGATGGGATATCACATCATTAAAGTCCTAGGTGAAAAGAAATTTGATCAAATTGACAAAAATCTTTATAAAAAGATCATCTACGACCAAAAGCGCGATGCCATTTTAGAGAATTACTTTAAGAATCTTCAGAAAGGTGCAGATATCAAAATCAATAAAAGTCTGCTTTAATCGCTATTAATGAAAATACTATTGTTCCTCATCATCCTGAGCATGAACGTTCATGCTCAGGATAAATTATTAGATAAGATTGTAGCAGTGATCAACACAAGAGTTGTTTCGCTGTCTGAACTTGAGAGAATGGAAGTCACCCTTCCGGCCAGACGTGAACTTTCACCACTGGTTTTCACAGAAGCAACTTACGATAAGAAGAAACTCCTCAACACAGTCATTCAAACTTATATTGTCCGCGATAAAATTGGGGCCCAAGGTTATGTAGTCACGGATGACCAAGTGGAAGGTCGTATTAAAATGACTGAAGAGCGTGTTGGTTTCAAACGTTCTGATCTACTTAATTACCTAAAATCTAAAGACGTAACGTTCGAAGAATATTTTGAAATTATCCGTGAGACCATGGAATACAATATTTTTGCTTCAAGAATTATTGGACCACTCATTTCAGTGACTGAGCAAGAAGTTAAAAATGAATTTTACAAAAGAAACACTTCAAATAAAGCGCTGAGCTTTAAATACAATCTTGTCGATTTTTATATGCCTGAAACGGCACTCATTGATAAAAGTGATGTGGCCCTTATTTCTGTGCTCAAAGATTATCAATTAACGGGAAGATTACCTGAGGCCTATAAAGATATTGAAACAAGTAAGCTTGAAAATATCTCAGAAGAAGGGATTAACCCTGCCATGGCCAACTCGCTTAAAACTGCGAACGAGGGATCATTTGCTACTCCTGTAAATATTAATGGAATGGTTCATGTGTTCTATGTTGAAAAAAAGGATCTTGTTGAATCTCAACAATATCTTGAATTCAAAGATCGCCTAGAGCAGGAAATTATGATGGAAAAAGGGAAATCAGTTTCGAAGCACTGGTTTGACCGCGAATTTAATAATTATTATATCAAAAACTATCTTTAAATATGATTTATGTAACACAAGGGCATGAGAGGGGTGTTGGACTTGAAGTCTTCCTCAAGGCGGCCTTGCTGTTACCAAAATCTCAAATTAATAATCTCACACTCATCGCTAATGTTGATTCCGTCTTCGAAACTATAGACTCATTACCTTTTGATTTTGATCTCTGCCAAGAAGAACTGGTTTATGGTGGAATAACAATCAAGCTGATTCATGTTAAAGATAACGAGAAATCTCAAAGTCAAAATGCCCTAGATTTAGGAATGAAGCTTTGTGAGGAAAACGAAGGCTCAATTCTTTTCACTCTTCCTACTTCAAAAGATCAGTTAAGTGGCCACGCTGGGCACACTGAATATTTTAGAAACAAATATAATAATCCATCACTTCCTATGTATTTTTATGGGCCCGACTATCAGGTCATGCTGATTTCAGATCATGATCCTGTTCATAATCTCTCAAGCATTATTTCTGAGAGTTATTTGAACGGAAAAATCACTACAACCATTGATTCTATGAAGAAATGGAAGATTCCTTTAAAGAAAGTTTTAATTTCGGGATTTAATCCTCATGCTGGTGAAGAGGGGATTTTAGGGACGGAAGAGGACAGATTAAAAAAACTTTTACCCGTACTTAGACAAAAGTATAAAGACCTAGAAATCAAAGGACCAATTCCTGCAGATACTATGGTATTTAGTCTTCAAGATCATAGTGATCTTTTGGTTTATTGGTTTCATGATCAGGGCCTTGGTGTCTTTAAGGGACATCATCATTTGATTGGTGCCAATATTACATTAGGGATGCCATTTCTTAGGATGAGTGTAGATCACGGAACGGCCTCTTCTCTTTTTGGCCTCAATCAGGCAGACGAGAGAGGTTGTTATTATGTTCTTAAACTCGCATTTGAGTTTTCTCAAAGGATAGAGAGTCGTGGATAAAATTATCGTTAGCAAAGCACGGGTTCATAATCTTAAAGATGTTGATGTGGTGATACCAAGAAATACACTGACAGTCATCACTGGGCCTTCGGGCTCTGGAAAATCATCTCTTGCTTTTGATACGATCTATGCTGAAGGTCAGCGCCGTTATATTGAATCTCTTTCATCATATGCCAGACAATTTATTGGACAAATGGAACCACCAGATGTGGAAAGCATTTCTGGTTTATCTCCGGCCATTGCCATCGATCAAAAATCGACAAATAAAAATCCTAGATCAACTGTAGGAACAATCACTGAAATTTACGATTATCTTCGTATTTTTTATGCACGTCTTGGAATTGCCCACTGTCCTGAGAGTGGTGAGCAAGTGGCCAAACAAACTCCTCAACAAATAGTTGAGAAAGTTTCAAAATTTAAAGATGGATCGAAACTTCAAATTCTTGCTCCTATTATTAGAAGTAAGAAAGGTGAACAAAAAGAAGAGCTCGCAAAACTTCAGGCCATGGGCTACTCACGCATCAGACTTAACGGAGAGATCATCTCTCTTGATGATAAGGTCAATGTGCCAAAAGCAAAGTTTAACGATATTGATCTCGTCGTTGATCGTTTGGTTTTAAAAGAGGGTGTAAAAACTCGTCTCACAGATTCTATTGAGAATGCCCTCAAGTTATCAGATGGCTATCTTGTTGTTCTTCAAGATGAGAAAGAGCATTTTTTCTCAGAGAAAAATTACTCATTTAAATCTGGAAAAAGTTATCCGGATCTTGAGCCAAGACTTTTTTCTTTCAACTCCCCACTTGGGGCCTGCCAAACTTGTAATGGGTTAGGTATTTCAAAAAGGTTTGATGAAGAAAGTCTTGTTCTTGATGAGAACCTCTCCCTTTTAGAAGGAGCAATTCCTGCCATTTCAAAAGCTGCATTTCTTTTTCAAATGATTAAATGTATTGCTGAGGCAGAAAAAACAGACATTAGTAAGCCTTTCAAAAAATTATCAGATAAATTTTTAAAAATTCTCTATGAGGGAAGTGATAAAGTTTATAATTTTAAATTTGAATCAGAAAATTCATCATTTAATTTTAAAAAAGACTTTCCAGGAATTAAAGCGTGGCTTGAGAAACGTTATAATGAATCTGATTCTGATAGAACAAGAGAATCTCTTGAAGAATTTATGATTATCCAAAAATGTCCGGATTGTCAGGGGAAGAAGCTTAATCCTTTTGCATTGGCCGTGACTGTAAAAGATAAATCAATCATGGAGCTCTGTGATCTCTCAATTGCCGAGGCCCATGAATTTTTTAAAGAAATTAAATTTGAAGGTAATGAAGCCATTATTGCTCAAAAATTACTTAAAGAAATTCGTGATCGTATAAAGTTCCTTTTAAATGTGGGACTTAATTATCTCACCCTCAATAGAGATGCTATGACACTCTCTGGTGGTGAAGCTCAGCGAATTCGTTTGGCAACTCAGATTGGTTCGGCCCTTTCTGGTGTTCTTTATGTTCTAGATGAGCCAAGCATTGGACTTCATCAAAGAGATAATGAAAAACTCATTAAAACACTTCAGGATCTTCGCGATATTGGGAATACAGTTCTTGTAGTTGAGCATGATGAAGACACCATGATGGCCGCAGATTATCTTATTGATATGGGACCCAAGGCAGGAATCCATGGTGGAGAAGTCGTGGCCGCTGGAACTCCGGAAGAGTTAAAAAAATTAACCAAGTCACTCACTGGTAAATATCTTCGTGGTGAAATCAGAATTGAAATCCCAAAAGTAAGAAGAAAACTCACAGAGAAAATTTCACTAGTGAAGGCCAATGAAAATAACCTCAACAAAGTCTCAGTGGATTTTCCTTTAGGCGGAATGGTTTGCTTAACGGGAGTGAGTGGATCAGGTAAATCAAGTCTTGTTCACCGAGTTCTTGTTCCGGCGGTTAAAGCCGCTTTATCAAAGTCTCGCAAATCGAGTGGTGCCAACTATCAATCCATCTCAGGAGTCGATCAGATACAAGGGCTAATTGAGCTTGATCAGTCTCCCATTGGACGTACTCCTCATTCAAACCCAGCGACTTATACAGGGCTTTTTGATGTCATTAGAACCATCTATTCTCAGACCAATGAATCTAAAATGCGCGGTTACAAACCAGGTCGTTTTTCATTTAATGTAAAGGGTGGACGTTGTGAGACCTGCGAAGGGAATGGAAGCATTAAAATTGAAATGCACTTTCTTCCAGACGTCTATGTAACCTGTAATCAATGTCGCGGAAGACGCTATAATAATGAAACTCTCTCAGTCCTTTATCGTGGAAAATCAATAGCTGACGTTTTAGAGATGAGTATTGAAGAAGCTGTTGGCTTTTTTGAAAATCACACACGTGTGGCCCGCGCCTTAAAAACTTTGAATGATGTGGGTCTTGGTTATATAAAATTTGGACAACCGGCCACCACTCTTTCTGGTGGTGAGGCCCAAAGATTAAAACTTTCTCGCGAACTTTCAAAAAGTACGAAAGGTAAAACCCTTTATGTCCTTGATGAGCCAACCACAGGTCTTCATTTTGAAGATATTAATATTCTTCTTAAGGCCTTACAAAAACTTATTGAACTTGGACATTCACTTCTCATCATTGAACATAATCTTGATGTGATAAAGACTGCTGACTGGGTCATTGATTTAGGACCAGAAGGTGGAAGTGGTGGGGGAGAAATAGTTGCTCAAGGGACACCAGAAACTGTCGCTAAAGTTAAAAGATCATACACAGGTAAGTATCTAGCAAAGTCCCTAATACAAAAGAATAAATAATGAGCAGCAAAGAAACTAAAAACCTCGATAAAATTTTGGATCTTTTTTTTGATCAAGATGGATCACGGAAACTAGAAAACTATCAAATATTTAGCAAGTTCTCGGCCAAAATAATGCCTAATTGGTTTAGGCCAATGCTAGAAGATACTGAAAGAAATATTTATTATCAAAAAATGATACACGGTAAAGTACAAGATAAGATTGTAGTTGATCTCGGGGCCGGTACTGGAATGTGGACAATGGAGTCTCTCTCAGAAGGGGCAAAGTTTGTTTATCTTGTTGAGCGCAACCCAATTCTTGTTAGATATCTAACAAAAATATTTAAAGGAAAACCTGTAAAAGTTATCGGTAAAGATATTAAAGATTTAGCGATAAGTGATTTTGACCACGGGATTCCAGAAGTTATTGTTCACGAAATTTTTAGCACAATCGCAATCTCTGAAGGGGTTATACCGGCCTTTAAAAAAATAAATTCATTATTTAAGAATAAAATTTCCTATATACCGCAATATTTTTGGATGGAAGCCTATATTAACAAATCTAGGCCAATAGAAATCCCGAAAAATTTTTCCTAGTGCAACTCCACATTTAAGTTGCTGATTTC
>DZBG01000140.1 GCA_022729855.1 Bdellovibrio sp. | reverse complement strand
GAAATCAGCAACTTAAATGTGGAGTTGCACTAGGAAAAATTTTTCGGGTTATAAAAAAAGAAGATACTGGAAATATAATATGCGGACTCATTGAATAGGAGAATCCCGATGAAAATTTATACTGATATTACTAAGACCATAGGGCGAACACCCCTTGTAAAAATGCAACGAATGGGAGCTGACTTACCAGCAACTATCCTTCTTAAACTTGAATTTTTTAATCCACTCAGCTCAGTGAAAGATCGTATTGGGATAAATATGATTGAGAAGGCTGAATTAGAAGGGAAATTAAAAACTGGAATGAAAGTAGTAGAGCCAACAAGTGGAAACACTGGAATTGCCCTCGCCTTTATTTGTGCCTCAAAAGGCTACCCACTCACTCTCGTGATGCCAGAGACGATGTCAATGGAGAGAAGAACACTTCTTCTTTTACTGGGGGCAGAGCTCATTCTCACTCCTGCGGCCATGGGAATGAAAGGCGCCATTGGTAAAGCTCGTATGATTGCTAAATCTGATTCAAGCTTTTTTATGCCACAGCAATTTGATAATAAGGCCAATCCAGAAATTCACCGTGAAACAACCGCCCTTGAGATCTGGAATGATACAGATGGAAAAGTGGATATGGTTATCTCAGGTGTTGGAACAGGTGGAACCATTACTGGAGTTGGACAAGTTCTAAAAAAGAAAAAACCTTCGGTTCAAATGATTGCGGTTGAGCCAGTTGAGAGTGCCATCTTAAGTGGAGATAAGCCAGGTCCTCATAAAATTCAAGGAATCGGTGCAGGTTTTATTCCTTCAATTGTTGAGACAAATCTGATTGATGCCATTGAAAAAGTCAGCTCAGAAGAAGCACTTAAAACAGCAAGAGAAGTGATTAAGAAAGAAGGAATACCAGTTGGTATCAGTAGTGGTGCAGCGATCGCAGCGGCCCTCAGACAAGCAGCCAAACCAGAGAATAAAGGTAAAATGATTGTTTGTATTATCCCCTCTTCTTCAGAGAGATATCTCTCAACTCTTCTCGCCAGTGAAGAATCAGAGAAAGCAAAATCACTTCTTGTAGATAATAATATTCCTGAGGAATTTCTCACTTCATTCTAGTGATCATGACAATTGTGAGGGAGCATTTCAGTTCCTTCACAATTAAAATTTTTCCCTTCAAATTCAATTGATGAATGAATCACCTTATAATGAGTCAGGATATGGCGAATTTTGTGCTTAAGGTGATCGACCTTATCTATGGTCATTTGTGAGTCCACTACAACGTGCAGAGACAGAGAGTGTGATGTGGAATCAATAGACCATGCTTGAACGGCATGAATATCCTGAACGTCGGGAAGATTCAGCATTTCATTTTTTAATTTTGCAAGTTCAAGATCATCAGGCCATTTCTGAAGAATCACTCGACCAATACTCATCAAATTTCCATAAACATTTTTTAAAATAAGAATGGCAATAAGCACCGACAAGATAGGATCTAAAATATACCAATCTTTAAAAAGCAGAACAACTCCAACAATAAGAACGGCAACCCAACCTAAAACATCTTCTAAAAGATGGAGCATGACTGCTCTTTGATTAAGCCCATCCTCTCCTTTAGAGAGTTTCCAAGCTGCAAATGAATTAACAACAACTCCTAAAACTGCCATCGCAAGTACACCTTGCACATGAATAGGCTCAGGGCTAATGATCCTTTCAACTGCCCTTTGAATAACAAAGATTGATCCGACTAAAAGAATAGATGAAGTAATAAAAGCCGAAAGGATAGAGAATCTTCTATAGCCATAAGTAAAACTTTCATCGGCTTTTTTATTACTATACTTCTCGAGCACATAGGCCATAAGTAAGGCCATGCTATCACCAAGATCATGAAGAGCGTCTGAGAGGATCGCCACACTGTTAGTGTAATAGCCACCGATAAACTCTAAAATACAGAACCCTGCGTTTAAGAAAAAGGCGACAAGGATATTCTTCCCTGTTCCGTGGTTGTGATGATGGCCGTGGTGACTATGCGAGTGTCCGTGATGATGATTTCCCATCTTAAAATCTTAGAATATAAATCATCAAAATTGAAACTATAGATGAAGTTTTGTACACTAATTTTGAATTTAAAAGGATTCCCTATGTTTTCGAGAAGAATTGGTGTGGCCCTAGGTGGTGGTGGTGCTCGCGGAGTGGCCCATATTGGCATTCTGGAGCACTTTGAATCTATCAATTTGAAAATTCACTGTCTGGCAGGCACCAGTGCCGGAGCGGTCATCGCGGCCCTTTATGCCTTTGGCGTTCCTCTTGAAACCATAAAAAACGAACTTCGAAGTATTGACCCTGCCCCACTCTCATCATTTAAGATTGGCAGGCTTGGCCTTTTTGAAAATAGTGACATGATTGCCATGCTGCAAAGGCTTTTGCCAGTTGAGGCAAAACTTGAAAACTCTCCGATCCCACTCTCGATCAAAGTGACAAATCTTATTACTGGAGAAGGACTACTTCTGACCACAGGAAGTGTTATAGAAGCGGTCATGGCCAGCTCTTGTGTCCCAGGCTTCTATCTCCCAGTTGAGTGTGAAGGAGCGGTTCTAGTAGATGGAGGGCTCACTGAGAATGTCCCTCTCTCAGGTATAAAAAAACTCGGCGCCAATGTTCTAATTGGAGTTAACCTGAATGGAAATAAAGTGTATGCCTCGCCAGAGGGGATTCTAGATATTGTCTCAAATGCTATGGATATTGCCATTGATGCTCAAACCAGATCTCAGCTTAAGCAAGCCGATATCTCAATTTCAATTGATCTCACTAAGTACTCTAGAACTAATAATAGAGACTTTGATCATCTTCTTAGTGAAGGTAAAAAAGCGGCAGAAGAAAAAATCCCAAATCTTGTTTCCCTTCTTATTTCTGATCGATTTAGAAAAATTTGGAAGCTCATTCGTGATTTCAGTCCTATAAAGATTCCCGACAAGTTTTGGGCACTATTTTCTTCAGAAAAAACCAAGATATCTTAAATTAATTAGATTTATTTCCTTCCGATAACATAGGTATGAGACAAGTCTTAATCCTATGTTCTATTTTTATTTTAACTGCCTGTGAAATCACTGGGCAGACAAGTAATCCTCTTAAATCCACTGGAACTCCGGAAGACTCAACACCAACGACTCCTACAACTCCCTCTCATAATTATACTAGTGATGGTGATCCCCTTGCCCCTTATGCCTGGCATTTAGAAAATACAGGACAAAAAGGATTCTCATCAGGGGCCGGAGCTATCGGCGAAGATTTAAAAGTGAAGCAGGCCCTCAGTTTTGGACTCACGGGCCAAGGTGTAAAAATTGCGATTTCTGATAGTGGTGTTGATATCTATCATGAAGACCTTCAAGATAATCAACTCCCCATGAGCGAGCATCGAAGCTATACATCAGAAAATCCTGCACAATGGAGAGGACAAAATCCTTATCCACTTGGGAGTGCGCACGGGACTGCTGTGACAGGGTTGATTGCGGCCACTGCAGGTAATGAACTTGGCTCTAGAGGAATTGCTAGTAATGCTCAGTATGGTGGATTTCTTTTTCTTGGAAATTTTCAATCGACTGCAACTTCTTATGAAGCAAAAACGGTAGATCAACTTGACGGTAACTTTGATATTTTTAATTACAGCTACGGTAAAGCTGGTTGCCAATTTAACCCAACAACTTCTACTCTGCTCGATGCTTATGAGAATGGAGCAACACTTCTTCGAGGTGGAAAAGGTGCCATTTATATAAAATCCTCAGGAAATGATTATGTTGGCTACAACTCTGATTGCACGAGTGGTAATAATTCTTATTTTGTAGGGAATGCTAATACTTCCGAAATAAGTACTCAGCCCTACCAAATTGTCACTGCCGCCGTTAATGCCGAAGGAGAAGCCTCATCTTATTCATCTCCTGGAAGTAATGTGTGGATCTCCTCTGCTGGCGGAGAATATGGAACATCTAGTCCCGCGATGATTTCAGCTGATATCACTGGCTGCAGCGTTGGCCAGTCTAAATCATCAAGTGCTACGAATCTTTTTAATCTTGGATCTGATCCACTTAACTCACATTGCAATTACACAAGTACAATGAATGGAACTTCTTCAGCAGCACCTACACTGTCAGGAATCGTTGCCCTTATGCTTGAGGCCAATCCCTCGCTTACATGGAGAGATGTAAAACATATTCTTGCTATGACAGCGACCAAAATTAAATACTCAACAGCGGCCATGACTCATCCCTTTGGCTGGGACTTATCAGGCCATACTTACGACTATCGTTATGTAGAAAATTTCTCTGGAATAAGTTTTTCAAACACCTATGGCTTTGGAAGAGTTGATGCATCGGCGGCAGTTCAAATGGCCTTGTCTTATAATTTTCCTCTTGGAAATTATGTTTCAACAATAAATCCTAACTTAAATCTTCCGAATTGGTATTACTCATCAGGATCAATTAATTTGCCCATTCCTGATGGATCATCTACTGGCGCTTCACACTCTCTCTCAGTTCTTCATCAACTAGAAATTGAGTCTGTACAAATCATGGTGACAACTAACCATACTTATATTGGTGACATTGGTATCGAGCTTACTTCTCCCAAAGGAACGACCAGTAAAGTTTTTCTCGTCAATAGCAATATTGATGAGAACGGTTTGAGTTCTTATATTTTTCTCACTAACGCATTTTATAAAGAACCGTCACTAGGAAACTGGACGATTAAAATCATTGATGGTGCTGCTGGAGATACTGGTGCTCTCCAAGATTGGAAAATAAATATTAATGGCCATATCGAAGCAACCCCCATTGATACAACTCCCCCTCTCGCAGTCACAGGGGTCATAAATAATCCGACAGAAAATTCTCTGACAATGTCACCCACTGTGGATTTCACTCCATCAGCTTCTGTGGACACTATTCGCTATGAAGTTTCGATTGGAACAAGTGCGGGATTAAGTGATATTGCTCAGTGGTACTCAATTGGTGGAGATGTTCAGTTTAAAACAACAAATCTAAATCTGACTTTGGGTAATACCTATTTTGTAAATATGAGGGCCATCGATTCAAGTGAAAATATTTCGCCCATTGTCTCTAGTTCTTGGACGGTAAACTAAAATGAGAAAAATTCTCCAATTCAGTTTTATTCCTTTATCAGTTATTGTTTGTTTTTTGATTTATCAAAAAGATAAAAAAAATATTCAAAATAATTCTTTGATTAAAGTAAAAAGCCATCCTTCACAGACAGCGATAATTCCTGCCCTTCCAAGGTATATCGATAGATCAATTGCCTCCGTTCCTCATCAAAAAATAAATCAATTTAAGTCTTACAAAAAGAAAACCTATACTCATCTTGTAAATGCCATACCAAATCTGTCAGGGCTCCCGCACGGTTACCAAATGGCCCAAAACTTAAGGGCGATCAAAATGAGTGAGTACCGTTCAGAGATGGGTGAACAGATATTTAAAGACAATAACTACGCTTATTTTAAATATGAAAGCACTCCAGATGATGCATGGGAATACGTCGCCTATGATTCTAAAAATCAAAAATTTTATCCGATCAGCACTGTCCTTAAAATTGAGAAAATTGATCTGAAACAAAGAGAAAGCTTAGTTTCGCAGGGGTATAATGAATTCTATTATCGCTCTGATTTAAAGCTTTTATACCTGCAAACAGAGCGAAAAAACTTGATGGCAACATACGCGGAGTTAGAGAAACAGTCTCTTAAACCATCGTTTGAAATTCTCACTCTTACAGATCGGCCACACTAGCCGATTCAGTTATTGCCTCAAGTTGTGGGCATTTATATTTTATTTTCTTCTTAGATTGACCAGTAAACTTAATTGAGTTTTACCCAAATATTCCAGTAAAATAGTGAGTTTAGAGCAATATTTTAACTCTTGTTGGTTGTCAAAACACCCGAAAAATTTTTCCTAGTGCAACTCCACATTTAAGTTGCTGATTTCAGAA
>DZBG01000139.1 GCA_022729855.1 Bdellovibrio sp. | reverse complement strand
TATGAAGTTATGATGAAGAAAAGTTGCACTAGGAAATGGTAGTTGGGTTTCATAAAACGTTATTATTCCACATGTACTTGGTTCATTTTGTTCAATACAAAAAACCATACGATGGATTTTCTTTTTGCCAAAGAACGGTTTGTTGATAACAAAATATTCCCAGTTCCCATCAGATTCAGAGTTAACTTCTATCCCGTATAACGACTCAAAGAATTGAACAATATCTCTGAGGATATAATTTGATCTTGCTTCACTCCCATACCCTTTTTTAGAATCAAGACCATAATTTATATGAGTGAGATCGACCTCAATCTGCTCAATAAGATAAGTGTTAATGAGAGTAGGCCGTATTGAGGAGCTGATGAGATCCACTGGCTTCATTTCATTCCTTTTGCATTATAAACCAAATTGACTAATTAGTCAATTTGCTGAAAGTGTAGTCAACCAGCTTTGAGCTTAGTCGTATATCCCTCTACTTGTGCAAAAAGAGCAGCAATGATCAAAATATTAAGTTGTGAATTTTTTTAAGATTAATTAGGGAGTAAAAGATAAAAATTCCTATAAGAAGGAATTTTTATCCAATCTGAATAGCGAGATATGAATTAAGACTTCTTATTATCGTCTTCGTCTTTACCGTCTTTCATTCCTTGCTTGAAGTTCTTAATGGCCTTACCCATTGAGTTTCCAAGTTCAGGAAGTTTCTTTCCGCCGAAGAAGAATAAAACGATAACGAGAATAAGTAATAATTCGCCAAAACCTAAACCAAACATATTAACCTCACTGAGACCTTAGTCTACTTTACCTGAACTTCAAGGCAAGTTCTTTTTAGAGGAGTATTACCTCCAAGAATTTTAAATACTTGATACTTTTTAGAACATTCCATTGAAAGCTCATAGTGGGACTGCCACTCTTTTGAACCTGCAACAGGATCGGGGAGCACTGAGTTCTTTCTATTAAAGAATTCTCCCATTTGAAAGAAGCCGCGGAATGTTTCCGTAGAACCACCGATGGCCAGCTGTTTTGAGTCAGTGAGAAGAGTTGCTCGTGGGAGACCACTTCCAGTAATTTTACAAAAGAACTTTCCGGCCTGGGCCTCGCAGCTTAATGTGTTTACCACTTCCATTGATTTATCAAAAACTGATCCCGCATCTTTTTGCTCAAAATCAAGACGGCATACTTGTTTAAAAGAGCTGCCACTCTTATTGACTTCGCAGTTAAAAACGAGCTCTTTGCAAAACCATAAAAACTTCTGTTTGCATGATTTAGTGAATAACTGAGGAACTCCGCCCACAGGGATAAATTTTTGTTCACGAATTTCAAAGTCACTGGTCTTATTTAAAAGAAGAACAGTCTTTTCATCGTGAAATCCTTTCTCAACCAAATCACTGACTGAGGCAAACTCTGCTGAGGGTGTCACCTCAAAATCTGCTTCTAGATCAAACTGGCCCAGCTTATTCACGTAAAGCGAATAATCAGCAAAGGCCAGAGATGAGATGAAGAAAAGAATATAAAACAAATTAGTAACCTAAGATATCAACGTAAGTAGTTCCCTTAGCAAGAGCAGAAGATGATTTTGCTCTCTGACCTTTGATAAAGATTTTGCTTTCATTGAATAATTCTTTAAGGGCCGTTCTTGAGATATTTTTTAATTTCTCATTTTCATCTTGAGATCTCAAAGCATCAAGAAGTGAATTGTCCATACGTGACTCTGGATACTCAAGAGTAATGGCAATGCGAAATGAGTTAGCTGGTTGTTCTGGTGGCGTGTGTGACATAAAATTTCTCTCTTAGTACATGCGAGCTAAATCCATTGAGAACTTACCAGGGGCATAGTTACTCATACGATTTAGTTTAAGTTGTTTATATTCTTTAGTGCTATTTGACATTGAAGCATAAGGGAAAATGGCAATTCCACCACGTGGAGTAAACTCACCCAGTACTTCAATATATTTTGGTTTCATGATTTTAGATAAATCTTTGCAAATTTTCTGAATACAGTCCTCATGGAAGTCTCCATGATTTCTAAATGAGAAAAGATAGATCTTAAGTGATTTTGATTCAACCATCTCTTTATCAGCAATATAGTTGATATAGATTTTAGCAAAATCTGGTTGGCCCGTTTTAGGACATAGAGATGTAAACTCGGTACAAATAAATGTTGTCCATGCGTCATTATCAGGATTTTTATTAGGGAAAACCTCTAGAACCTCTGGAGCATAGGTTTCAGGGTAGTCAGTATTGGTATTTCCGAGGAGTTTTACCCCTTTTAATTCTTTATCTGAGCGCCCTTCGGACTTGGCCGTTTTTTTACTCATTTGTGCCTCATTTGTTTAAGCATTGTACCCTAGTCATTTAGCGTCATATATGACAGAAATATGCTCATACTTCAAGAGGGTAATGTGATGAGTGAAAAGATCAAGGTGGTTCTGGGCCAATTAGGCTCGCCCCGTTCAACGTCAGTAAAGGATGTTAGGGCCTTTTTAAAAGAGTTTTTGAGCGATCCAAGGATTGTGGACATAAATCCGATCCTTTGGAAGATCATTTTAAATCTTTTTGTCCTACCGTTTAGACCTAAAAAATCGGCTGAGGCCTATTCGCGTATAGCCACACCTGAAGGCTTCCCCCTTATTACAAATACTGAAAAAGTCGCTCATGCTTTAAAAGAGCACTTAGACCCAAACCTTGAAATCAATCACTGTTTTCTTCTCGCTGACCCGCGCCCTAAGGCCATCTTTGATGAATGGGAAAACGAGGATGTCTATACTCGCGCCCAGAAAGTTCTTCTTCTCCCTCAATTTCCTCAATACGCGGAGAGTACTATTGGCTCAGTGGTTGATGTGGTGGCAGGGGACTTAAAAACTCGTGTGAATATTCCAACTTTGACAATTGTGAGTTGTTATCACCGTTCAGCGGCTTTTATAGATAACTCAGTTCGAAAAATTAATGAATCATTGAAGCAGCATCCAGATATTGATCAACTTGTGATTTCATTTCATGGCATTCCACTGAGACGAGTGCTTCAGAAAAAAGATCAGTACTATCAGCACTGTGTAGAAACCTATGAACTTATCCGTGAGCGCTTAGAGACGGAAGTTGATATATCAATGAATTTTCAATCTCGCTTTGGATCGGAAGTTTGGCTTGGCCCATACACTGATGCCACAGTTTTGAGAATGGTTAAGGATGGGAAAAAGAAAATTGCCGTCTATTGCCCAAGCTTTGTAGTGGATTGTTTAGAGACCACAGACGAGATTGGAACTGAGTTAGGTCATGCTGTGAAAGAGCTTGGGGGAGAGTTAGTTCATATCCCTTGCGTGAATAGTGATCCTGAATGGATTAAAGATTACGGACATTTTATTAATACTTATGCCAATGGCTCTGAGGCGGATCGTGCAGGGTTATTTTATCCAGTGGAAGTGAGAGAGATTATGACTAAAGAATTAAATGAACAGGCCAAGGCTGCACCAACTCCAATGCCTGAGGAATCGAAGAAAATATTAAAGTTAATGTTTGTGACAATGTTTTTGGACTTGGTTGGTTTCTCAATCATCTTCCCGATGTTTCCGGCTATGGCCAAACATTACCTCGTGGTTGATTCAGATAATTTCTTCCTCTCAGGAATGATGAGTCTGATTTCAAATGTTCAAAGTATTTCACTAAGTGCTGGTGGTGTTCCTCAAATGAATACCGTGGTTCTTTTCGGAGGACTTCTTGGGGCCCTTTACTCGTTACTTCAATTTATTGCCGCTCCTTTTTGGGGAGGGATCTCAGATAGAGTAGGAAGACGTCCGGTTCTGCTTATCTCAGTGTTTGGTTTATTTATTAGTTATGTGATTTGGTTTTTCTCAGGCTCATTTACTCTTCTTATCATCGCTCGTTTAGTGGGTGGTTTGATGTCGGGAAATATGTCTATTGCCTCTGCTGTGGTGAGTGATGTGACTGATTCAAAAAATCGCTCTAAGGGAATGGCCGTTATTGGAATTGCTTTTGCTTTTGGATTTATTTTTGGGCCTGCTATTGGGGGAATTTTATCAATGGTCAATCTGGCCGAGAAATTTCCAAATCTGGTTGTCTATGGTGTGAATCCATTCTCATCTCCCGCTCTACTTGCGGCCACTCTTTCACTTATAAATTTCTTTATGATTTGGAAGTCATTCCCTGAAACTTTGAAAAAAGGAGCAGATACTGGACACTATAAGAGAAGCTTAAATATTATTGCACTTTTTAAACCACTCTCAGATAGAAGAGTGAATATGACGAATTTATCCTATTTCTTTTTTATTACATTCTTCTCAGGGATGGAATTTACACTGACGTTCTTAGCAGTTGAGCGCTTGGGTTATACTTCAATGGATAACGCCTATATGTTTATCTATATTGGACTTATCATTGGTCTTGTTCAAGGTGGATACGTGAGACGTAAGGCCCATCAAGTAGGGGAGAAGAAAATGGCCTTCCATGGTCTACTTTGTCTTATCCCTGGTCTTGTGATTCTTGCTATCGCAAATGCGACGTGGATGCTTTATGGTGGCCTCTTATTTCTTGCGATGGGATCGGCGATGGTTATTCCATGTCTCACATCACTCGTTTCACTTTACTCACCAGCAAACCTTCAAGGTCAGAGTCTTGGAATTTTTAGATCACTCGGTGCACTCGGGAGAGTGGCAGGGCCTATCTATGCTTCACTCATGTACTGGAGGTTTGGAGCTGTTGTGACTTATCTCTTTGGAGCAGTGGCGATTTTGATTCCGGCGATGATTGTGAAAGGATTGTCGGCGCCTGCTCAGGAATAATTTCTTAAGTCCCCACTGTACGTATAAAAGTGGGGACTTAACAAAATCTATTTTCTAGTAACTGTTAGTGCCAAAGGTTGGACATCAAAACTTCCTACTTACTTCATAATTTGATTACCATTTTTTAGAAAAACATGTTTCTGTAGCTGCATTATAAAGAACTGATTTCATATGAGTAGCATCAATATCGTTAAGTGATCTCTCTTCACACTTTCTTTTGATCTTAGTTATCGAAAGAAGATGGTCAACAACACCATAGACACATTTCTGAAATTCCGTTTTCCTAGGTTGACCTTTTGTAAAATCGCAATATTTAGTTTGAGGTTCAGGCTTTGTTCTTGGGGGATGGCTTGCATCTTCACAAACTAAGAATAGAGGAGCGAGATAAGTATCGAGTAACTTTTTAACTTCTCCTTCATACTTAGGTCCACGTGTTTCGCGTTCAAGTCGACGGTTCCAATCCGCATCAAAATCCTTATTTTCAAGAAACTTTAGAATCGTGTCACGATGACATTCCTGAAAAGTGATCCAGTGTGGTTCAGCACTATAATCTACTTCTGGTACGCGAGGATCCTGAGCAAAAAGAGAAAAACTTCCAATCATAAGGACTAATGCCAAAATAAACTTCATACTAAACTCCTTGTTTTTTATTTCTTAATGAAATATTTTTTGTTAGTGGAGTTATAAGTTTGAATTTGATCTTTTTCGATTCTTAAAAACTTAATTTGGCTTTTAAAATTAATCCATGGGATAATGACGATAGTGTATGTTGCTGAAAAAACTCAGCATCTAAAGAGAGAAAAGATGAATATATTCAAATACTCAGACTATAAAATTTACATTAATGATGTCATTGATGCTCTTCCAGGAAAAGGTCGTGGAGTCAAAAAAAATATAGCCTCGACTCTCAATTGCATGCCTGCTTATGTCTCACAAGTTCTTAGTGGAGAGGCACATTTTAACCTCGAGCAAGCAGATGCTCTCTCTACATTTTTTAAATTAGATAAAACCCAGTCTAGATTTTTGTTACTCTTGGTACAATATGCAAGAAGCGGGACTCAAGGTTTAAAGAATCATTTCGAAGAACTTATTCGTGAAGAAAAGAATAAAGTGATGAAACTTAAAAACTATTATAACCCAACTACCATTTCCTAGTGCAACTTTTCTTCATCATAACTTCATAAG
>DZBG01000041.1 GCA_022729855.1 Bdellovibrio sp. | reverse complement strand
TCTGAAATCAGCAACTTAAATGTGGAGTTGCACTAGGAAAAATTTTTCGGGTTATGTTTGCAATGGTTTTAGGACTTTTTGCTTCTGAAAGTATTTTCTTTAAATAATGAAACTATATTAGGGGCAGAATAATTCATTCTGCTCCTAATCTTAAGAAAACGACAAAACATCAGACACTCACAAAAACTGCCTATTTCTCCCATCTAACATCCACTACTTGGCCTCAAAATACTGGCACTGCCCTTGCTCAGTAGTAATGTATGAAAACAACACTACTACTTATTTTATTGATGCTCTCATCTACTCTTTTAGCATCTCAAGAAAACCCCTCGCGTGGACTGGCCAGTATAAGCCAAAACCTACGAGTGGATCATGCTCGTGAGCTATTAGGTAAACGTTATAAAAGAAGTGTGGTCTCACGTTTTGAAGACCAAGAGGGCATGGAGCTTAATATCCTTGCCACTGTCACAAAACGCCTTCCTAAGGCCTATAGAGGCCAAGCCCGTGCCATTACTTCGGCCATTATCAATGAGGCCACAGCTCATGAACTTGATCCCTATTTTGTGATGGCCGTTATCTCAGGAGAATCTAGCTTTAATCCACTGGCCAAGGGCCCAGTGGGAGAAATCGGTTTAATGCAACTTCGTTCATCAACAGGAAAATGGATGGCCGGATTAATAAAAATGAAATGGAGAGGTGAGAGAACAATGAAATCACCCATTGATAATATTAAACTTGGAACGGCCTATCTTGCTTGGCTTCGTAAAAAGTTTGATAACCACGGACAATTGTATTTAGCCGCTTATAATATGGGTGCAAAATCTGTGAAGAACGCTTTAGGACGAAATATTCGCCCCAAAGATTATCCGATTCATGTGATGAAGAGATATTTAGCGTTTTATAAAGAGATGAATACTCAAAAAATTTAAAGCTTACAGTTTTTAGTAATCTTATACTCTTCGATTGTATCAAGAGGAACGATATCTAAAAGTCTCTCTTTGGCATAATCTAAGAAAAGATCCGTGGCCTTGATATTCAGTTCATGAATATCGTGTTGAAGAATCACACCACCACCCAGAGGGCTTTTGATTTGAACTGGATTCTTCACGTATTTTCCACCAACTAATTTAAAATCAATAAATGTTCCACCTTCATTGAAGGCCTTAATATTTGAAGCCACTTCCTCTGAAGTCATACCTGGAACCCAATCAGCTGTATCAATATCCCAGAAAACCATTTGAATACAATTGTCACCCATGAGCTCTTGAGACACTTCTTTGAGTGCATTGATCGTATGGTAGTCTTTGCGAGTTCCGTATGCACCATACGGAAAGCGATAGAAAAACTTCGTCATCTCGTATCCGGCCATATGGTAATACTTAGCAAGATCTTGGAACGATCTTTTCACTTTTGCTTTCCACTGCTCTTTCGTCAAACTGTCAGAACGATCATGAGTATAACCGTGAGAGGCCACAATATGGCCTTCATCTAACATTCTTTTTACAAGATAAGCGTTTTCATCATTCAACTGTGAAGTCAGGATAAAAAATGTCGCATGAACATTATGCTTTTTTAGCATATCTAAAATTTTAGCTGTTCTAGTGGGATGTGGTCCATCATCAAACGTCAGAGTGAATGTTCCAGTTTTATAAGTAGAAAGAGAACGATAAGGTCTCATTCCTACATCTGAGGCTGTGTAATTGCGGTCCTCAGGATATTGCTCCAATTCCGAGATAGCGGCATGGAGACTCAGTGAGAAACTAAGAAGCAAAAAGATAATTTTTTTCATCTTAAAACCATACTTTTAGCAGAAATCATTTGTCTACATTCCAGCGCATTAATTTGTTTTCATTAATGAGAAAAATCGTAAGGACCGCCACGTTCAAGTGCCTTAAGATACGTAGCACTCTTATGGATTGCTTCTAAATACGCCAATGATTTTGGATGAGTCCCAGGAGTCAACACTCCCCTTGTTTTTGCGGCCTCAAGAGGAAAACTCATTTGGATATCGGCAGCAGAAAAATTATTTCCCGCAAACCATTTCGTTTTTGTCAGCTCACCTTCAATGAAATCAAAAATTGTTTTTAATTGAGGACCGATAAATGTCTTTTTCACTTTACTCGAAATCGCCTTCGCAATCGGTTTGACAAAAAAGGGCATAGGCGAAGTTTCAATTTTCATAAATATGAGACTTAAAAGAAGTGGAGGCATGGCCGACCCTTCTGCAAAATGAAGCCAATATGTAAATTTTAACGATTCAGGAGTTCCAGCTGCAGGCCTTAGTTTTTCAGCACCATATTTGTTTACAAGATATTCAACAATTGCTCCAGACTCGGCCAGGACATGATCCCCATCAGTCACCACGGGAGACTTTCCTAGTGGATGAATCTTTTTAAGTTCAGGGGGGGCAAGCATCGTTTCCTTATCTCTCTCATAAAACTTAATCTCATAGGGCACCCCTAATTCTTCTAAAAGCCATAAAATTCGTTGAGAACGCGAGTTGTTAAGATGATGAACAGTAAGCATGAAAACCTCTTTTTCTTTGATCCTAAACTTGATTGAAGACAAGGATAAGATTACTCTATGAGGATGAAAAATACACTGGCACTTATTGCTCACGATAATTTAAAGTCAAAAATGGTTGATTGGGTTATGCACAATAAAGCAAAACTCTCGCAATTTAATCTTGCAGCAACCAGCACTACTGGAACTCGTATTGAGGCCGAAGTCGGACTTCAGGTACAAAAATATAAAAGTGGTCCAATGGGTGGAGATCAACAAATTGGTGCCGGAATTGCGGAAGGACGAATTAACGTCGTCATCTTTTTTTGGGACCCACTTGCGCCCCATCCTCATGATGTTGATGTGAAGGCCCTCCTTCGTATTGCGGCCGTTTATGATATTCCCATGGCCTGTAACCAAGCTTCAGCTGACTTAATTATTCAAGGACTCATTCCATAATGAAAAAATACACAAATGCCTTTATCAAAGAAATGCCAAAAACGGACCTCCATCTCCATCTTGATGGATCAATGAGAATTCCGACTCTCATTGAGATGGCCCAAAAAAATAATGTCAAACTTCCCTCTTATACTGAGGAAGGATTACGTGAGCTTGTTTTCAAAGAGTCTTATGCAAACCTAGGTGAATACCTCCATGGTTTTCAATACACATGTTCAGTCCTTCGAGATTTAGAAAATATCGAACGTGCTTCTTATGAGCTTGCTGTGGATAATCAAAATGAAAATGTTTACTATATTGAAGCTCGCTTTGCTCCTCAATTACTAATGGATCTTCAAAGTGGTCTAACTATGGAGAGCATTCTTGAAGCTTCATACAAAGGTTTTGAGCGCGCTAAAAAAGAATTCAATAATAGCGCAGAAGTAAAAAATGGATCTCGCCCAGAGTTTCATTACGGAATCATCAGCTGTGCCATGAGAAAATTCGGCCCTAAAGGTTACTCTCCTTTTTACACGAACTTTTTTAAGACCATGGAATACTCAAAAGAGATGGAAGTTTTAAAAGAAGGGGCCCTTCAGATGGTGAAGGCCGCGGTAAAAATCCGTGATGAGAAAGGTATTCCTATAGTAAGTATCGATCTTGCAGGTCAAGAAGAGGGCTACCCTCCTGGAAAATTTAAAGAAGTCTATAACTACGCTCATAAAAACTTTATGCATAAAACCGTTCACGCTGGTGAGGCCTACGGAGCTGAGAGTATTTTCCAGGCGATCACAGACTGTTACGCCGACAGAATCGGTCACGGTTATTATCTTTTTGATGAAAATAAAATTGTTGATGCAAGCATTACTGATAAGAAAAAATATATTTCAAATCTCATCTCGTTTGTTGCAGATAAGAGAACAACCATTGAGGTGTGCTTAACATCTAATCTTCAAACAAATCCTGAGATTAAAGATATCAAGAACCATAATCTCAAGCACATGCTTGATAACCGTATGTCGTTAACAATTTGTACAGATAACAGACTTGTTTCAAACACAACTGTTTCTGATGAATTTCAGCTGGCGGTAGATAATTTTGATATTCAGTATAAGCATTTAAAAGATATCGTGGCCTATGGCTTTAAGAAAAGTTTCTACCCTGGCCAGTATATCGAAAAAAGAAATTACGCAAAAAAATGTATGATGCATTTTGATGAGATCGCTAAAAAACATGGTGTGATTTAATTCACACCATCGAGACTAATATAAGACTGCTGAGACTCTGAATTGAGAACATCAGCTAGCTGTGCATTCCCTTGGTGAGAGACACTCACAAACATCTTGTCGTCTTTGCGAACCTTATACTGCTCTTTCATCATCGCCACATCATGAAGTTTAAATTTCTCAATAACCTCTGCTGCACGCTCTTTTGTCTGTCCCATTTGAACTAGAAGCTCTCCAACAAAATGTGCACTTGAGTCAAAGGTTTCACGTTTAATATTTGTCACCCCAGCATCCATAAGATCAAAGGCATGACCTCTGTTTCTTGCTCTGGCAAAAATTTTAAGTTTAGGAAAATGTTCTTGAACGACTTTGACTGTATTAAGTGAAGCATCCATATCATCGATCGCTAGGATGAGAAATTTTGCTTTGTTTGCTCCAGCCGCTTCAAGAATTTCAACTCTTGAGGCATCCCCATAATAAACCTTATTCCCAAATTTTCTTAACATCTCAATTTGTTCTGAGTCATGATCAATGGCCACAAAAGGAATCCCTTGGGCGCGAAGAATACGAGCAAAGATTTGTCCGAATCTTCCTAGTCCCGCGATAATAATTTCTGGAGACTCATTCGTAATAACATCATAAGCAGGTTTTGCTTGATCTTTGCAAAGTCTAATATTGATTTGATCATTAATAATATTAAGTAAAGGACTGAAGGCCATAGAAAGAGAAATCACTGCAGTGAGGAGAAGCACAGTATCTTCAGGAACTAATTTAATGGCACTCGCAATTCCGAAAATCACAAAGGCAAACTCTCCCCCTTGCGAAATACTCAGTCCCATCAGTTTTGCATTCTCATGATTGAGGCGATTGATTCTTCCTACTCCATAAATAATGGCAAACTTTAAGGCCATATATCCGATAGCAAGACCAATAATTAAAATTGGCTGAGCGATAATAAGTTTCAAACTCACGCCCATTCCCACAGCAATGAAAAAGAGTCCCATGAGCAAACTCTTAAAAGGCTCGAGATCTGCTTCAAGCTCATGGCGATATTCAGAATCAGCAAGCAGAACTCCTGCCACAAATGTTCCAAGAGCAGCTGAGAGACCAATTTTCTCCATCATCGTGGCCACACCTAAGACAATAAAAAGAGTCGCCGCTGTAAATATCTCTCTTGTTCTAGTGGCAGCAATAATTCGAAACAGCGGACGAATCAAAATGCGACTTGAAACAACAAGGGCCCCCACAATAAGAAGTAATGAAACTATACTTAAAAGAGAAGGCATTTCAGCTGATTTAGAATTTCCTAGAAGAGGAATGATGGCAAGTGAAGGAATGGCGACTAAATCCTGCATCAGCAGAACAGAAAATGATGAACGTCCAAACTCTGTATTAAATTGATTTCTCTCAGTCAGTGTTTGAATAGCAAAGGCGGTGGATGAAAGTGAGAGGGCCAGAGCAAAAACAAATGAAGTCACTAGTGAGAAACCAAGGGCATAAGAAATCGAAAAGAAGACAATCCCACAAGCTAGAATCTGAAGCCCACCAAGACCCAAGAGACTTTTTCTCATGGCCCAAAGTTTAGGCGGCTGAATTTCAAGTCCAATAATAAAAAGAAGGAGAACCACACCTAACTCTGCAAAATGCATTACACTCTCTGCTTCGTGAATAAGGCCCAGGCCGAATGGCCCAACGACAATTCCCGCAATGAGGTATCCCAAGACAGAGCCAAAGCCAAGACGATGGAAAATAGGAACCATCACAATGGCCGAACCAATAAAGACAAGTGTTTGATCAAGATATGTAGTCATGGCAAAAACTATACAACATTGTTCGACATATATCGAACAATATTGTATCATCCCCACATGAAAAAGATAAAATATTCAGTTTTAGACCTTGCCCCTGTGATTGATGGAAAATCTGCCACAGAAACTTTTCGCAACTCATTAAATCTTGCTCAACATACTGAAGCCTTGGGTTATAACCGCTACTGGTTGGCCGAGCATCATAATATGGACGGGATTGCGAGTTCAGCGACTTCTGTGCTTATTGGACATATCGCCGGTGGGACCAAAACAATTCGTGTGGGTTCTGGCGGAATCATGCTCCCAAATCATGCCTCATTGGTAATTGCTGAGCAGTTTGGAACTCTGAATGCTCTTTATCCAGATCGAATCGATTTAGGGCTTGGAAGGGCACCAGGAACCAATCAGGCTACTATGCGCGCGCTACGAAGAAACCTGATGGGTGATGATTTTAATATTCAGGTGAAAGAACTGTTTGAATATTTCTATCCTGAAATGGGACAAATTGTTAATGCCTATCCTGGTGCCGGACAAAAGGTTCCTGTTTGGCTTTTGGGTTCTAGTCTTTATAGTGCGCGTCTTGCAGGTGAGCTTGGACTTCCCTATTCATTTGCCAGTCATTTCGCACCAGAGATGATGCTAGAAGCCCTTTATGTTTACCGCCAAAATTTTAAAGCCTCTGAATTTCTTGATGCTCCTTACGTTATGCTCGGAGTTCAAGCTGTAGCTGCTCCTACCAATGAAGAAGCTGAATTTTTGGCCACCACTCTTTATCAGCGCTTCTTAGCACTCATTCAAAATAAATCAATGAAGCTTCAACCACCTGTTGAAAGTATGCAAGGACTTTGGAGTCAGATTGAAGAACATCACGTCAAAGAGAAACTTCAAACTTCTGTTCGTGGTGGACCAGAGAAAATAAAAAAAGAAATTGATAAGCTGGTGAGTATGACTGGGGCCGATGAGTTGATGTTTACCTCTGATCTTTATGATCATGAACTGCGTCTTCGCTCATTTGAATTCATTGCGAAGGCCATGGCATGAGTCAACTTCCTCATCCTCTCAAAAAAGAAATTACTCTTACTGAAGTACTCGCAGCACTGGGAGATCCTATTAGATTAGATATTGTTTCTCATTTGGCGAGAGCAAAAAAAGAAGTTGGTTGGGGTGAATTTGAAGTCTGTGTCGGTAAAGCGACTCTATCACATCATATAAAAAAACTTAGGCTTGCAGGGCTCATCAATCATCGCAAAGATGGTAAAAAATGTTATCTTGGTTTAAGAAAAGAGATTAATGAGCTCTACCCTGGCTTATTAAAAAGCGTACTCAAGAAAACTGGGCATAAATGAAAGAAATTATTTTAGATCATTACAGAAATGAACTTGCACTTTTCCAAAAGGCAACTGACGCAGAGAAAAGATGGGAGCACCTAGCTCGTGCACATATTCTTAGTCAATATTATGCTTGGCCTCACTTATATATTCACTGGAAGATGTTTTTATATGCGGTCCAAACTTTAAATCACCGAGAACTATTGGGCCAAATTCCAAGACTTATCCTGGCCATTCCAGGGTCATTAAGTAAAAAAGCTCCAAAAGGAAATACTGGTCTATCTAATATTGGAATTTTTACTCCGATGGAAATACCTGAAGACTTGAAAGAAATCCTTAAATAATTTAAGGATGTTTGTTTAAATCTTTAACTAAATATTCAAGCCCATTCAATTTGATTTCGTATAATAGCCCAAGTAATTTCCCGATTTTCCCTTCAGGAAAACCATTTTGATGAAACCACACAACATAAGTCTCAGGTAAATCAATAAGCTTACAACCCCTATGTTTTCCAAAGGGCATTTCTGTTGTCGCTAAGAGGAGAAGTTCATTTTGATCATTCATTAGATAATATTCCAAGATTTGCCATCAAGGGCCACTTCAATTCGCTGAGCTTTTTCTGCACGCTTGCGACTCTTCTCAACACCAATGGCATTTAGACCAATATGGTTGGCCACAGAAACCATACTTCCCTCACCACAGAAAGGATGAATAATTGTATGAGAGCCTACTTCTTCTTTAATAAATTTTGCAATAATCATACAGGCATTAAATCCCATTCCTCTCTGCCAAGTTTTCTCTCCAATATCAGGAATAACATCGGCAGTAGATTTAGCAAGATCGTGAATGCGGAACTTTTTCGAGAAACAAAGCATATGTGAAAATGAGGGACGACCGAAAGTGGCAATGCCTGCAGGATTTCTGCAAACAATTTTATGCCACAGAAGTTCATGTCCTAGCTCTTCAGCTGCTTTTTGAACAATATAGGCCTTATCCACCCAATGCCCTTCATATTTAATATCTGATTGATAAAAAATACTAACCCCATCATCTGAAGTTTTTGAGAGGACAAGCTTGGCCGTCTCAAAAAACCAAGACTTCCAATCTGCCAGTGACATCGTTTGAAATTCAGAAATATCAGGAAGTGAGGCAATGAGAGAACATCCCTCTTGCGGGGGATGTTCTCTTAGCCATTCAATGGCATCGGCTGTATGGATAATTCTTGAACTATTTTTTATACGGCATTTCTCCAAGATAATCTTTCTTTCCAATATCAACACCATTGTGGCGAAGGATTGAATAAGCTGTTGTGATATGGAAATAGATATTTGGAAGAGCGTGCTGAAGAGCATACTCATATCCAGTGACATACTTTCCTTCCCAACGAGGTTGAGAGATATGTCTCTCCTCTGCTCCATTAAAATCATCTTTCGTAAATGTTCCAAGATAAGTGATCACTGATTCAATACGAGCTTTTAATTCTGCCATCGTTGCTTCAGTATCGGCCTGAACCGGAGCTTCTTTACCAGAAAGTCTTGAGGCACAAAGCTTTGCTGTGTCACAAGCAATTTGGATTTGGCGAATAAAGTTAAACTGATCTGGAGCAAGTCTTGATTGAAGTAAAACTGTTGATTCAAATTTTCTTCCATCTGCATTAGCGGCTGCTTTGTCTAAAATTTTATTCAAATTATTAAGCATTTTTGTAAACTGAGGGATTGTTATTTCATAAAGCATACTGATCTCCTGATAGGTTAATAAGACTTAAATTTTCTTATCTATTGAACCCTAAATTGCATTAATCGAAAACTCTTTCTTTAAGTTCACTTTAGAATCTTTTTAACGCTCTCTTCAGTTTAACAGAACACATCATCAGTTAAGGTAGAGTAAAGGATCTAACTAGGCGTAACCGTTAATTCTCTTTTCTTTTTATTAAGAACTCTTGACTGAATCATTAGACCCTTAAATTTAGTTCCTTTTTTAATCTACCCTTTTTTGAACTCGGTATAATGAAAATATAAAACCTGTTAAAGGGATGATTTATGAAATTAAATCTTTTATCTATTATTATACTACTCACTATCTCTTCTTGTTTTGGGCCTGGTGTCTTTAAGGAGAAGAAGGCTTCAGTAGGAATATCAAGGTCTCTCTTTAGTGCTCAATTACAATTTTATCCCTCAACGGACTTCTATAATCCTCTTCCTTCTACCCTTCAAGTTGTGTTCTCATCTGATGTTGATATGCAAAGTGTTTCATCTCAAGATTTTAGTGTCTCAGGGACGGGATCATGTAATAACAATAATCTTTTTATTAGTTCATCTGTTGTGGATCACACTTTGACGATTCTTCTTAATACCGCCAGCTGTACAAGTGGTGATGAAATTAGCTTAGTTATTAATTTAAATGGAATTTTTGATTCACAAGGAAGAAGTGGAGCTGGCAGCATTACTCAAAAATATACCCTTGATAGTACCAATGCTCTTACTCCAGTCGTTAATCTTACAAATGGTGCAGTCAGTACGTTCCCAACAAATTTCACTTTTGTACTAGATTCAAGTATTGATCCGACTTCGGTGACAAATGACACCATCGTAGTGACAGGGACTGGCTCTTGCCCTCAAAATCCATTTAATGGAATGTCCATGATTGGAACAACGGTTGATGTTCAACTTGATACCGCTTCTTGTACTGACGGAGATACTATTACAGTGACGATTCTCACGCATATGTTTCAAGACTTAGATGGAAGATCAGGTGTTGGGACTGTCACTTCGACTATGACCCTTGATACTCAAGGGGTTGATGCCTCAGATATCACCATTGATTTTAATTCTGGAAACTATAACCCCTTACCTGCAACGCTCACAATTAGTTTTCCTTCAGATGTAGATATGTCAAAAATTCTTTTAGGAGCATTCACTGTTTCTGGCTCAGGTTCATGCCCAGGCAATACTCTTTTAAGTTTAGAAAAAGTTGGTCAGCATGCCATTCTCACTCTCGATACCGCTTCTTGTTCAAATCTAGATCAATTAAATTTTGCTATTGATATGTCTCAAATTGAGGACTATGCAGGCAACAGCGGAACTGGAAATATTAACAAACAATTGACTCTACTCAACTCTATCCCATCGGCCCCGTCGCTTAATTATTCTTCTGGGGTTTATGCCATTATTCCTGTTTCAGTCACTGCAAGTTTTACTGCTGACATTAATATGAATACTGTTAACTCGACCTCTATTACCGCCACTGGCACAGGTAGCTGCCAGGTGAATCCAATTATCTCAGTATCAAATAATTTACAAGTTTCTAATATTGCACTTAATACGACAGGTTGTCAGAATGGGAATGAAATCACTCTTACTATTGATATGAGCAAAATTGAAAACAATCTCTCTGTCTCTGGAAATGGGATCATTCAAAGAACATTCTCTCTTGATTCAGTTGGGCCTGCTAATCCCATTATAAGTGTGAATACTGGATCATACAGCACCCTTCCAGCAAGTGTTGATTTAACTTTTGGAAGTGATACAGATATGAGCAGTGTTAATCTTTCCGCAGTTTCAATTCTAGGAAATGGTTCATGTAATGCCAACGCAGTTACAAATATTGTCATTTCAGGATTCACAGCAACAGCTAATATTGACTCTGCTTCTTGTTCTTCTGGCGATGTACTTAACCTTAATATTGATATGACTCAAATTAAAGATATGGTTGGAAATATTGGGTCGGGAAGTGCTAGCCGAAATTTCATTCTTGATACATCCACACCGAGTGCTCCAAGTCTTAATTTTGGCACAGGGACATATCAGAATATTCCTTCACTTCTTTCATTCACTTTCTCAAATATAGATATGTCTACTATCAGTCTCGCTGACTTTACTTATCAAGGGAATGGATCATGCTCACCTTCAGGAATACAAAGTTATTCTAAAAACTCATCATCATTTATTTTAAACCTCGATACAGCAAGTTGCTCAGATGCTGATAGCATTATTATCTCTCTTAATATGACGGGAATTAAAAATCTTGCTGGAACAGATGGTGTAGGTGTTCTTACTTACACTTATACAAAGGATATTAGTGGGCCATCTTCAAGTACTTCATCACCTCTCGGTGGGATTGCTCAAACAGTACCAACAAGTGTCACTATTAGCTTACCTGCCGATACCGATATGCAAAGTGTAACACTCGCTGACTTTGGACTAAGTAATATTCAAGGCTGTCCGACTCTTGCGATAACAGGTCTCTCGAAAGTAGGAACTCAAGCGATACTTGCTATTAACTCTAGCTCTTGTACAAGTGGAGATAGTTTTTCTCTCTCAACTCTTTATACAGGTATTAAAGACAATGCCAATAATTATGGTGTGGGTTCAGCTCTTGTGTCTTACGGACTTGATACCACTGGACCAAGTCTTCCCTCTATAAATCTGGCTTCAGGCACACTACAAAGTATTCCAAGTTCCCTTGATTTCACCTTCGGTGCCGATACCGATATGAGCACAATCACTCTTGCTGATTTTTCTGCCGCAGGAACTCTTGGATGTCCGGCCAATGCACTTAGCTCAGTCTCTATTCTTGGAAAAGTCGCCACTCTTAATCTCAGTACAGCTGGGTGTGTGCATGGAAGCAAAATGGATATTTCATTAAATATGAATGGAATCGCAGACAATTTAGGAAATATTGGTTCAGGATCAATTCAAAGAAGCTTTACAAGAGATTCTATTGGGCCTGCAACTCCACTTATCACAACTCAAGGGGGATCAATCCTCACTCTACCAAATAAAGTTATCTTCACTTTTGAATCTGATGTGAATATGAGTACCTTTGACACAAATGACTTCACCATTGTTGGACTTGGACTATGTTTGGCCAATCCCTATATCGGTATGAGCGTCTCAGGACAAGTGGCCACAGTGAATCTTAATACAGCGGCTTGTCTCAATCTCGGAATTATCAATGTCACTGTTCGCACAACCGGTGTTCAGGATAATACTGGCAACAGCGGAACAGATACTGGGACATTACTCGAATTAAAAATACTCTAAGGATAATGAATGAATTACTTACTGGTTTTATTTATTGTATTTAGCTCTGTCAGTTATGCTCAAGAGGATGATGAAATAGAACTTGATCTGAATCATTTTAGATTAAGCGGTATTATGATCCAAGATAGTAGGACTAGTAGCTACTCAACTCTTCCTTCTTGGAATCCTATTTTCTACCGCCTGGGTAAATCTGCTTTTGGTGTTAATACGGGACTCACTGTATTCGAAGACCAAGAGAAGAATAACTTCTTATTCTTAGAGTTTATGCTCTCATGGCAGTACCAATTCGCATCAAATTGGCGAAGTGAACTTAACCTAGGAGGGCAAACTTTTGAAGGACAAATTGGGACTCATGGAGCGGCAGGTGCGATGATTCACTACAATCTTAAAAATAAACTTCAAATTGATAGTATTTTTATGGGCTACTCTCATCTCCAATACTCTGGAGATGAGATTAACCAATTTCGCTTAGGATTAGAATTTCACTTTTAAATATTATTTCCAAAATGATCAGTGGCCTCAATAAGCTTAGATTTTATTCCGGCCTCACTGGCAGAGTGCCCAGCATCTGAGATGATAAATAGTTTTGACTCTGGAAAGGCTTGATTTAGCTCCCACGCTGAAGTCGCAGGACAAACCACATCATAACGCCCTTGAACGATCCAAGTAGGGATATGGCGGATTTTATCCACGTTCTTAAGTAACCAACCGTCCTCTTTAAAGAACCCTTTATTCATAAAATAATGGCATTCAATACGAGCAAAAGCGTCGGCGAATTCATCACCGGCAAAACGCTCTACAAAACTTGGATCAGTATAGAGCTTTGAAGTTGACCCTTCCCAAATTGACCATGCTTTAGCAGCAGCAGTTCTCGTCGCCTTATCTGGCGAAGTTAACCTCTTATAAAAAGCGGCTACAAGATCATGGCGCTCATTTGCAGGAATTGGTTCTAAATATTTGGCCCAAGCATCAGGATAAATAAAACTCGCCCCCTCTTGATAGAACCAACGAATCTCTTTCTCACGAAGAAGAAAGATTCCTCTTAAGATGAGACCTTTTACTTTTTCAGCATGAGTAATGGCATAGGCCAGAGCAAGTGTTGACCCCCATGAACCACCGAACACTGTCCAAGCTGATACTCCTAGCTTCTCACGAAGCTTTTCCATATCACTCACAAGATCCCAAGTTGTATTATCTTTTAATTCAGAAAATGGTTTTGATTTACCACAGCCACGCTGATCAAAAAGAATAATTCTCCAAACCTTCGGGTCAAAGAATCTTCTCATTGAAGCATCTACTCCACCTCCAGGTCCTCCGTGGACAAAAACCACAGGTTTCCCATTCGGATTTCCACACTCTTCAAAATAAAGAGTATGAAGCTCACTTACTTTAAGCTCCCCATGATTATAAGGTTCAATCTCTGGATAAAATTCTCTCATATTAAAATCCTTTCTCTATAGTTCGTTGTATTTTTTTGAAATCCCACGAGATAACTCCACAGGATACTTCGCTTCATTCTTTTTCATTTTAGCAAGAACCACTTTCTCTAAATCAATATCTGTCTTTTTCATGATTCTCATCAAGTACACAAAGACATCAGCCACTTCGTCTTCAATTTTTGTCATCACTTCAGGATTTTCTTTAATTTTATTAGATTGCTCTTCTGTCATCCATTGAAAAATTTCTGCAAGCTCACTCCCCTCTACACTAAGGGCCATTGATAAGTTTTTCACTGAGTGAAACTGATCCCATTCACGGTCTTCAGCAAATTTCGTAATGACTTGGTTTAAATTCTCAAGATCAATTGTTTTCATTTCATTCCTTATTAAAAGTCCATGCTACCAAACGACTTTTCTTTTGACCTTGCCCCATCTCAATAGTGCGAACATCATGGGCCTTCACTTTTGTCATGGCTCGGTAAATATTTTCAAGATTATCTTTCTTAGAAACAAGAGTCGTAAACCATTGGCAGTTTTTAGAAAAGAGAACACTCTCCTCAATCATCAGCTTAATAAAACTCAACTCTCCCCCTTGGCACCACAGCTCTGCCCCTTGACCACCAAAATTAAGTGTTACTGTTTGAGTTTTTTCTTTTCCAAGATTTTTCCATTTGCGTTTTGATCCACTGACAGCATCCTCGGCTGAGGAGTGAAAAGGAGGATTACACATTGTGAAATCAAATTTATCGTCGGGCCGAATAATATTTTTAAAAATATGAGAGGGTGAAGTTTGTTTTCTTAAAGTGATTTGGCTTGAAAGATTATTTTCAGTGATTATTTTTTGGGCAGACTCAATCGATACTGGATTTATATCAGCACCAACAAACTCCCAATCATATTCTGCCTTTCCAATAAGTGGATAGACACAATTGGCCCCCACTCCAATATCAAGACCTTTTAGATTTTTTGAATTTTCAAACAGGTCAGCAATATTGTGTATATAATCTGCCCGCCCAGGGATTGGTGGACATAAAAAATTCTTTGGTATATCCCAGAATTTAACACCGTAAAAAAAACTTAAGAGTGCTTGATTCAGGGCCTTGACGGCATCAGGGTTTGAAAAATCAATGGATTCATCATTATACTCATTAAGACGAACGTATTCCCCTAGCTTTGGCGTCACTGAAATCAAACTCTTAAAATCATAGCGAGATCGGTGACGATTACGTGGGTGAAGACCAGACTTTTCAACTTCTTTCATGGAAATATTCTACGTTGCAACAACCAGATATGTCAGTATTCGATTATTACTTCTTTGCCAGTGAATGACTCACATGGTAACTAGATTTCAATGAAACCCTCATTCTACCAGTATAACCTAGCTGAACTTCAGGCCCTTTTTGCGGCCCAGGATCTCCCCCCATCAGGGCCGGGGTTATTATTTAATTGGCATTATAAAAAGCGCAAAACGGAACCCTGTTTAATTGATCTTGCTAAAAAATCTATTGAATTTGTCGCCGCCAATATGAGCTTTGATTTGCCTGAAGTTCATACGGTGAAAGAATCTGATGATAAGACAGTGAAGTTTTTATTTAAGCTCCGTGATGGCCAGAAAGTAGAAACAGTACTTATTCCCTTTAATAATAAATACACAATCTGTCTCTCCTCTCAAGTGGGATGCGCCATGAAGTGCAGTTTCTGTTTTACAGGAACACAGGGCCTTTCTCGTCATCTAGGGGCCGATGAAATTGTAGGGCAGTTTACTGAAGCACAAAAATGGCTCACTCAAAATCGTCCAGAGGATGATCGTATTTTAAATATTGTTTTTATGGGACAGGGTGAACCCCTTCATAATTTTGATGCTGTCAAAACCGCCTGTGAGATCTTTCTCTCGCAACACGGCCTCTCCCTCGCCTCACATAAGATCACAATCTCAACAGCAGGTTATTTACCTGGTCTTGAAAGATGGAAAGCTGAGATGCCAGATGTGAATATCGCTCTCTCGTTTCACTCACCCATTGAAGAGAAGAGAAACAAACTTATTCCTATCAATAAACGCTACCCTCTTGCTGAAGTTCTGAAATTTGTTGATGCGATTCCTCATGGAAAAAATCGTTTTGTGACTTATGAATATTTACTGATTAAAGATTTTAATGATTCACTTGAGGACGCTCATATTACGGGAAAACTTCTTGAGGGGAAAAATGCTTATATCAATCTCATCCCCTTCAATCCATTTCCTGGCTCGGAATTTAAACGGCCAGAAATGTCTGAAGTAGAAAAATTTAAAACTGTTTTAGATACCTATAAGATCCCTACCCTTGTCAGAAAAACAAAGGGTGATGAAATCTTGGCCGCTTGTGGCCAGTTGAATACAAAAATTTAAGTTAAAAGCTCAGTCAGAAGTTCTTTGAACTTATCCACACCTTTGCGCTGAACCTTATTCTGATAACTCGCCCACATTCTTTCAAACTCTTTATCATCTGCCAGTAGACGTCTTTTGAGTTTCAAAATTTCATCGTCTTTAAGCTTATACTCATTTTTGATCATGGTGAGGGCAAGCTCAAGTCTTGGCATACTCATTATTTATCAATCTCAGTTCTAATCATTGTCTTTAACTGCTCAACTCCAAAATCTTCCAGAGGTTTGCCATTCACATAAAAAGTCGGAGTGTAACGAATACCAAGTTTTGCCACATCCGCTTGATCTTGATCAATATTGGCCTGAATCACAGGATCATTCATATCAGTTTTGATCTGATCGATATTCACTCCGGCTTCAGATAAAAATCCCCAAACAAGCTCAGGCTTTGGTTCATGATGACTTCCCCACTGAGGTTGGTATTTAAAAAGAACTTCAAGAACTTCCCAATATTTATTTTGTCTTCTCGAAGCTTCAAGAATTTTGGCCATCATCATTGCATTTGGATGAAAGAGAGCATAACGAATAACGAGTTTCACTTTCCCATCAAACTCGCTCATGATCATTTTCACATATGGTGAAAACTCTTTACAGCTTTCGCACTCAGGATCCATGAACTCAACTAAAACAACTTTTGCGTCATCAGGTCCTTGAGTCATGGCATAGTCACGAACAAAAACATCAGAATGAGTTTGGGCCATTTCAGCTGTTTCAGTTTTTTGTGACTTTTTATACATCATAACAGCGAGGGTAAATCCCAAACCAAGAATGAGTACTGAAAGAATGGCGAGAGTTTTTTTACTGTTCATCATTTGCGAGTCCTTGAATTCAAAAAAAATAAAATAAGTATTAAGCTAAAACCAACTAAAGAGAGAAAAGGAATGGTGATAAAACCCAACCATTCGATCTGAACAGTGGTACACGAAATTCCCTTCACACAAGGTGAAGCACTCTTTGGAATGAGATGATAATATAAAAGATTATGATAAACAGCTATTATCCACCCAATTAGGCCAAGTGGAGCAGCATACTTAAGAACCTTTTTGTCACTCGTCATAAATCCAATGAAAAGAATAATAACAAGCGGATACATGCAAATTCTCTGATACCAGCAAAGAACACAGGGTGGAAGGTCCATGATTTCACTAAAAAATAAACTTCCTAAAGTTGAAATCGCAGAAATGAGCCAGGCCACAAAGATATAAATAAATGAGTTCATAGACCTAGTATGTCATGATTTTAGATCACAAGTAAATTATGATCCTTCCATGAAAACACTCCTCCTTTTACTTAGTTTTATCTTCATGACTTTAGCCCACGCTAAGGAGCTTGAGATCATTAAACTTGGACACCCTACACTGAGGCTCACAGCAAAAGAAATCACTCAAGCCGAGATTGAGAGTCCTGAGTTTCAAACACTCATTGATGATATGGTAATGACCATGAAAAAAGCTGGCGGAGTTGGTCTTGCTGCTCCTCAGGTGAATCAGTCACTGCGCATGTTTGTGATGAAGAGTGGATTCAGTGTCCCTCTTACAATTGTGATCAATCCTAAAATTGAATACTTTGATTCTTTTGGTAAAAAAGTGGGAGTTGAAGGATGTCTTTCTATTCCAGGGAAGAGTTTGAAAATTTCGAGATTTAAAAAAATCCATCTCAGTTATTTTGATCGCCATGGTGAATATATTTCTGAAGAAGTGACAGGCTTTAAAGCAGTCATTGCCCAACACGAGTATGATCACCTTAATGGGGTCATGATTGTTGACCTTATTCAAGACCTTATGAGCACTCTCAATTTTGAAGAATATGCTAACGCCCCATTAATGTAGGCACACTCTGTGACATTGTGTCGCAGAGGAGAACATTTAATTGACCTTACCCTTATGGGAAGGTTCATAATACAGACTATGACAAAAGAACAACTTCCAAATCCTGTTGAATTCCAAGTTCCTAACTCAGTGGCCGCTATTTGGTCGATGATGCTTCCAGGTCTTGGCCAGATGATGAAAGGCCAAATCATGCCAGGCATTTTCTGGTCTCTTGGTGTGGCCAGTGGTTATTATGCTTATTTTTGGCCAGGTCTCACTCTTCATGCATTTTGTATTTTAGATGCGGCCCTCAATCGTGGTGGAAATTCTTGGCTTGATTTAAGCACATGGCCGAAGCGAATTGGTTTCGTTGCGCTTGCGGCCGGCCTTATTTCTTATATCGTTTTCAGAAATTTCTAATTTCTATTTAACCTGATTGACCCAATCCGGAAGATTATAATAATTAGTGATCCTAGCGATCTTATTATTTTTAATTTCAAAAAAACAACCTACGGGCAATTTATATTTCTGTCCGCTCGCCGCAGGTAACCCTTCACAAGTCGATTTATAAGTACCATTACAGATAAACTCAGCTGAAGCGGGAGTCCCATCTTGATTAGTCATAATCACAATACTATCCAGAAACTCATCATAGTATTTGTCCATATCAGCGAGAAAAGATGTGAAGATCTCTTTCCCAACTGAGCGCTCCCCTTGATTTGTGTCATGGATGATATCTTCTGTGACAAAACTAAGCATATCACTGAATTTTTTAGCATTAAATGCTGCATAGTAATTCTTTATGAGTTCATGAGTTGTATTCATTCGTGGCCCCTTTGAGTCTTAGTATAATTGACACTATGGATTCTTGACTATCTGATAATTCAGAACAACACTGTTTCCCTATGGAAACAGTTAAATGGGTACAAGAAATTGCGACTTTTATCAAGGTCGCCGAAGTTGGAAGCTTCTCAAAGTCAGCTGAGATTCTTGGTGTTTCCAAATCTCATATCAGTAAAACCATTAAACAATTAGAAAGTGATCTTGGTGTCGACCTCTTCCTCCGCTCCACTCGAAAAGTGCAACTCACAAGTATTGGGCAACAGCTCTACGATAATTGTTCTGACTCAGTGAGAAGCCTTGAACAAGTGAAAGAAAATATTCTGAGTGGCTCTGATCAGCCTCGTGGAGTTCTCAGAGTCACTCTGGCCGGAATATTCGGCGAAAAATTTATTGGCCCCGTTCTTATTAATATGGCCAAGAAATATCCACTTCTTAAAATCGAAATGGATTTTGATAATCGTATCGTAGATTTAATTGAAAAAAAATTTGATATTGGGATTCGCTTTGGTGCCCTTCCCGATTCATCACTTATGGCCGAAAAAATTGCCACCAGACGCGAGTATGTTTGTTGCTCCCCCGAGTATCTGGAATCCCATGAGAAGATTTCAAAACCCGAAGACCTTCTGAAACATAATTGTTTTGGTGGATCAAAGAAGTGGATCTTTAAGAAAGCTGGGAAAAAGATCAGCCTCAATATTCAAGGAAATTTTTCTACCAATAATCCTAGAGTCATTCATAAAGCGGCCCTTGAGGGGCTGGGAATCATTCGCCTTCCAGATGCCTATATCATAGATGATATTCGTGAAGGAAGACTTATCTCTCTGCTCGAAGATTATAAAGATGACCGAGTGAATATTTGGGCGGTTTCTCCCTTTAAAAAGAATAAAAATATAAACGTGAAAGTGTTTATGAATGAAATCAAAAAGATTTATAAGAATAATTTGTGAATATCCATAAATTATTCAGGATGAAACTTCCCGGAACCGACGATGAGCTTCGTCAGGAACGCATCCAGCGAATACTGAGCGATTTCTCATCAAGAGAGGCCGTTTCCAATAGCCGTTTTGATTATTTATTTCCAGAAGATGTTCGAAAAAATTCCTCTCGCCACTGGACGCCACTAGATGTTTGCCAAGAAGTAGTGAGCCTTCTCGATCTTAAACCAAAAATGAAAATTTTAGACATTGGTTCAGGCTGTGGAAAATTTTGTCTTGTAGGGGCCCTCTCCTATCCAGAGATACAGTTTACTGGCATTGAGCAACGCCCTCATCTTGTTTCCATTGCTCAGTCTATAGCAAGTGAATTACAAATTAAAAATATCCATTTCATTGAAGGCAATATGATGGATATTAATTGGCATGAATTTCAGGGATTTTATTTATTTAATCCATTCTATGAAAATACACTGCTACCAAATGATCGGATTGATTTAACAATTCCGGCATCACAATTATTATTTGAACTTTATCTTGATACAGTTTCTGAAAGATTAAAATCACTTCCCATAGGAACGAGAGTCGTTACTTATCACACCTTTGGTGGAAGTTTTCCTGATGAGTATGATTTAGAAATTAAGAAGCCCTGTGGAACAAGCCATCTTGAACTTTGGATAAGAAATCGTTAACGAATATTCTCGCCGATTCCATACTTAACTGGTGCTTGTGAATACACAGCTTCTGCTTGTGGAAGCCAAGTACGCAAATTTTTCATTCTGGTTTTATCAGACGGGTGAGTAGACATCCACTCATCTGAAGCTTTACCTCCGTTATTGGCCGCCATTCTCTCCCACACCACAGCTGCTTCTGCAGGATCATATCCAGCTCGGGCCATGAAAACTTGTCCTTCATGATCCGCTTCCGTTTCATCCCCACGAGAAAATTTACGATCAAAGAATGCCACTGCAAATCCCGCAGCCGCTCCGCCTAGACCTGTTAAAGTTTTGCATGTCTGAGTTTTACAAAGAAATTGTCCTCCAGCGATGGCAGCACCACCGACAACAGCACCAATCAAATTTCCCTTTATCGCGCGGGAGTAACGTTGCTTTCCATGACGTTTAGTTGCATGGGCCACTTCATGCCCCATGACTGCGGCCAGCGCCCCTTCCGTTTTAAGAATAGGCATAATGCCTGTATAGACGGCCATCTTCCCACCTGGCATACACCAAGCATTTACTTGAGGGTCTTCAATGAGAATCCATTCCCAATCAAAATTCTCACCTGAAGCTTTGGCAATTCTTCTGGCCACTCGATCAACCATCTCTTTCCATTCTCTATTATTTGAAATTTTAGCTTTCGCCTTCACTTCATTATAGGCCTTCAATGATTCCGCATTGATTTCCGCTTCTGACGGCTCTTTAACACCAGGAATAGAGCTGCAGCTTTGAATGATGAATAAGCTTAATAAAAGAAAGACTAAAGATTTAAATTTCATGAGTGACTCCTGCCTAAATTCTATTATCAAACTAAGGCAGATTCAATTTTAATATGACTCATTAATAATTTATGGATTGGGCATTTATTGGCGATCGCTAGAAGTCCCTCTTTTTGCTCTTCACTTAAATCTCCAATAAGTTTTATTTTTCGACTTATTAGACTTTCAGCTCCTTCCTTCTCAATTTTAATGGTGACCTCAGCATCAAGAAGATTCCAGTTCTTTCTTTTTGCATACATGGCAAGTGTAATAGAAGTACAAGCCGCGAGGCTTGCTTCTAGTATTTCATGAGGGTCAAGGGCCACATCATCTCCCCCAAGTTCAGGAGTGACATCTGCCATAATCTGCAAGTCTTTGTGTCCTTTTAAAAACACACTGAAATTTTCTCTTTTTGTTGCCTGTATCATAACTAAAATCCTTTCATTGGAACTTCCATCAGAAGAACCTCGGCCGTGTGACTGGCCTTTAAATTAATTTTTGTGAAATCAGAAATCCCAATTCCATCTCTTTTTGAAAACTTTTGTCCATCAAGATCAATATCACCTTCAAGAACAAAAACATAAACACCATTCCCATTTAACTTTCTTTCATAAGAAACTTCTCCACTTGATAATTTAGCGAGAGAGAAAAAAGCATCTTGATTGATTGTTACTGATCCTTCTCTTCCATCCGGAGAAACAACAAGGCTAAGTGAATTATCTTTTTGGTCAAAAACCTTTTGTTCATAACGAGGTTTGATTCCAAGTTTTTTAGGCATCACCCAAATTTGCAAAAATTTTACATCGTCAGAATTTGAGGCATTCCTTTCTGAATGGGCCACACCAGTTCCGGCCGACATAATTTGAACTTCACCTTTACGAATCAACTGAGAATTGCCTTCTGAATCTTTATGCTCAAGTGAGCCAGATAAAGGAATAGAGATAATTTCCATATCGCGGTGTGGATGTGTTCCAAATCCCATAGAAGGTGCTACGGAATCATCATTAAGAACTCGAAGCGCTCCAAAATTCATTCGCTCAGAATTATAATAATCGGCAAAACTAAAAGTGTGTTTTGAATTTAACCAACCGTGATTGGCCACACCACGAGAGGCCGCTGGATGAATTGTCATAGAAACTCCTTTGGCGAACACCTGCTTCCCAGTTTTTAACAGGATCGTAGAAGCAAGAAGTGAATAGATAAATGAACGCCTTTTCATGGATTCATTATCGCCAAAACATGCATAAAAATAAATTATTATGTTTTTATTGTCACTATAACTTATTTTTATACATCTTAGATCTAAGTACTAGAAATCAGCTGTCTCTGGATTAGGTCCAATGCGACCTTCTTTGCTATCCAGACCTGCCATCATTTGCATCTCATCACTGCTTAATTTGAAATCAAAGATATTGAAATTCTCTTTAATACGACTTGGTGTAATTGATTTAGGAATCGCCACGTGCCCTAGCTCCATATGCCATCTTAGAATAATTTGGGCCGTTGATTTATTATGCTTTTTTGCAATCTCAGCGATCACTGGATCTGTGAGTACTTGACCTTGGCCAAGGGGGCTCCATGCTTCAGTGATAATATTATTTTTTTTATGAAAAGCTTTGAGTTCATTTTGTTGAAAAAAAGGATGGAGCTCAACTTGATTAATATAAGGAGTGACTCCAGTTTCTTTAATAATTTTTTCAAGATGCGGAATATGAAAATTACAAACACCAATTTCTTTGGCCATTCCACTTTCTTTGATTTTTATTAGTTCTTTCCAGCTCTCAAGATAAAGATCCCCGAAAAATTTTTCCTAGTGCAACTCCACATTTAAGTTGCTGATTT
>DZBG01000138.1 GCA_022729855.1 Bdellovibrio sp. | reverse complement strand
AATTATCTATTGGAAATCCTTATTGGGCGAAAGAATTTAGATGCGTAGGCCCTGGCCCTTTTTAGAGAGGAAACATATACGGCAGACTAAATATGCGACACATATTATCTCCTCTGCCATGAAATCGAGTCGCTAAAAAGACCTCTATTGGAGAACCTAAGAGTGGCGCCAAGGGATTTTGGCAGCAGAATTATCTGCAAAATTATTAGCAATAAGAAGAGGATTCACCTTACAATAGACTAATACTTCTTATTTATAGGTTGCTTGGACTATGCCAAAAAATTTAAAGCGTATTGTGGTAAAGATTGGCTCCTTAGGAGTCACAGAAGAATCTGGTGGGGTTTCCGAAAAAAAGATTCACCATCTTCTTCATGATCTTTATCAATTAAAAGAAGCTGGGTATGAGATTATTCTTGTCTCTTCTGGGGCCATTAACACAGGTCGTGCTTTAGTAAAAAAACCTGAAGAAAAAAAGATGATGATCTCTTATCAGCAGGCCTGCGCGGCAGTAGGACAACCTCTCCTTATGAATGCCTATCAAAAGATTCTTTCATTATGGGCCTGGCCCTCGGCCCAAGTTCTAGTGACTCATGAAGACTTTAAAGATCGTTCTCGTTTTTTAAATATTCGTAATACGATTCTCAGATTACTTGAAAATGGAATTCTTCCTATTATTAATGAAAACGATACTGTCTCTTTTGCTGAAATCACTGTGGGTGATAATGATCAGCTTGCCGTGATGGTGACAGAAGCCACAGATGCTGATGGACTAATCCTTCTAACAGAAGCTGATGGGCTCTACGATAAGAACCCAAAAGAAGCAGACGCCAAACGATTTGATACTGTTCATTACACCGATGATTTCTCAAGTGTGAAGATTGCGGCCAAGACAAGTGTGGGCCGTGGTGGGATGGATACAAAGCTTCGGGCCGTAAGAAAACTAACTCCACTTGGCGTGGATGTGATCATTGGCTCATTTATTCAAGCCTCTCCTATTTCACGTCTTATTAATAAGACAGGGGGAACTTTATTTTTTGGTAATCCCGAAAATCAAATGAACCGCAGGCAATCATGGCTCTCAACTGTTGTGAAGAATGAAGCGATAATTAATATCGATGAAGGTGCTGCCGAGGCCCTTTTAAAAAAGAAGACGTCTCTTCTTCCTGTAGGAATCCGAAAGGTAGCTGGCACCTTTCGGCGGGGGGACGTGGTGAATGTGAAATGTAAAAATAAAATTATCGCGGTTGGGATAAGTGAGTTCAGCTCAAAGGAGCTTGAGCTTATTAAAGGTAAAAAAAGCAGTGATATTCTACAAATGGTTGAGGATGTTCCCTCAAATGTAGCGATACATAAAGACAATCTATTATTAGTTTAGGATTTAATAATGAACATGACAGAAATTGGTAAAAAAACAAAAGAAGCTTCCCTTAAACTTCAGGCATTAACTGAGCAGCAGCGTGTTCTTGCTCTCACCATGATTTCGCAAGAAATAATAAAAAATAAAATCATCATCCGTGATCAAAATCAAATTGATCTAGAAGAGGCCCAGGCCAATAAACTCTCCCCTGCTATTATTGACAGGCTGACTCTGAGTGATAAGGCCATCGATAATCTGGCCCAAATGTGTCTTGATGTAGCCGCTCAACCACAGGTCGTGGGGATGATCGACAGAGAATATACAAGACCCAATGGCCTTCAAATAAAAGTTCAACGCATTCCACTTGGAGTTGTGGCGATGATTTTTGAATCTCGCCCGAATGTGGTCGTTGATGGAATAGCTCTGGCGATCAAATCTGGAAATGGAATTATTCTTAAAGGTGGAAAAGAAGCAGCTCACTCAAACCGTTGTCTTTATGAAATTTGTAAACAGGCCGTAAGTCATGTTCTCCCAGATGGATCATTTCATTTAGTGGAGACAAGAGAAGATGTGAATGATCTTTTAAAACTCGATCAGTATATTGATCTCGTCGTTCCTCGTGGTGGTTCAGCACTGGTTAAACATGTTAAAGAAAATGCAAGAATGCCGGTGGTGGCCCACGATAAGGGTCTTTGCCATATGTATGTGCATTCTGATGCCGATATTGAATCAACAGTGAGAATGATTTTAAATGCCAAGACTCAACGAATTGGGGTTTGTAATTCTCTTGAATCAGTTCTTCTCCATCAAAATTTTAAAGGCATTCCTCAAGTTATTGAGGCCCTTCTAGAGGCCGGTGTTGAAATCCGTGGGGATAAAAATTCTCAAAAATTAAATGCCAGTATTAAGCTCGCCACAGATGAGGACTATCACACAGAATATCTCGATATGATTATTTCACTTAAAATTGTTGAGAGTGAAACGACGGCGATCAAACATATTCAAGAACACAGTTCTCACCATACGGAATCACTTATTACAAATGATCCAAAACTCATTGAATTATTCCTTAATTCTCTCGACTCATCATGTCTGGCCATCAACGCTTCGACCCGTTTTAACGACGGCGGAGAGCTTGGTTTAGGAGCAGAACTCGGAATTTCAACGAGTAAACTCCATGCTTACGGCCCCATGGGTGCAAGAGAGATGACGACGACTCGCTTTTTAGTGTATGGTAATGGTCATATTCGCTAATTAACGGAGTTATTATCAATGGCATCATTTGACCTTATCTGCAGGCTCGACGAGATGGAGCTTCAAAATGCAATTAACCAAACAGAAAAAGTAATCTCTGGTCGATTTGACTTCAAAGGTTCTGAAGCAAAAATCGAATGGAAACAAAAAGAAAATTCAATTGAAATTCGTGCTGAAGACGATACAAAAGTTAAGGCCGTGCTTGAAATCCTTCGCACCAATATGCTTAAACGCGGAATTGGAATTAAAGGAATGGAAGAAAGTGATATCACTCCCACTGGGATGAAAATGAAAAAGATGAATCTTAAACTTTCATCTGGAATTGATAAAGACAATCAGAAAGCAATTTCAAAAGTGATAAAAGAATCTGGTTTTAAAGGCAAGGCCCAATACATGGACGAAAAATATCGTCTTGAATCAAAAAGTATTGATGAGCTTCAAACTCTCTTTCGCCTACTCAGAGAATCTAAAGAAGTAAAAATTGATCTCCAAATGGAAAACATGAAACGATAAGGATGCTCCAATGACATTACAAGAACAAGTAAACAAAGATATTATTGAGGCCATGAAAGCAAAACAACAAGAGCGTCTTGATTCTCTTCGTATGCTTAAAGCTCAGTATATCCAAAACAATACTTCTCCAAAGCCAACAGATGATCTTACGGTGACAATCTCACACGCTAAGAAACTTCTTGATGCTCTTCCGCTTTATACTGCTGGAACAGAGGCCCATGATAAAATCTTGCGTGAATATGATTTCATTAAGGTTTATCTTCCAGAGCAATTAGATGAAGCCGCTGTTGTGGCCATGATCAATGATATTAAGGCCGCAGGAGCTAAAGATATGGGAGCAATCATGAAAGATCTTCAGCCCCAGATTAAAGGTAAATTTGATGGAAAACGTGCTTCTGACTTAGTGAAAGCAGCACTCGCCTAATTTATGGATATCCAAGCTTTCGGCCCACATTTTGATTTAGATAAGTTTATTTATGCCAGAGACTCTGCACGAGCACTTTGTCATGATCTTTCCTCACGTGTTCAAGTAGGAATGACTGAAGAAGATCTTCATACTCTTTATAAATCATTAGGGCCAAAGTATGGAGTTGAAAAGAATTGGCACCCAGCAAAGCTACGCGTAGGTGTAAATACAATTAATTCATTTAAAGACCCTTCTGTCCCCGTGGTCGTTAAGGAAGAAGATATTTTCTTTATTGATATCGGTCCTGTGATTGAGGGCCATGAAGCCGATTACGGAGAACCTTTTTTCATTGGTGAAAATTTTGAGATGATGAGAATTGTCGAAAAGTCTCAAGAGCTTTGGAATATTGTGGCAGACCACTGGAGAGCACATAAACCTTCAGGACATGCACTTTATGATTTTGCTGTGATTGAAGCTGAGAAGATAGGATACAAATTGAATTTAAATGAGAAGGGCCACCGAGTGAGTGATTTTCCTCACGCTCTTATCCATAAAGGAAAGCTTATGGATTGTGAGGAAGTACCAGTGCCGTATGCGTGGATTTTAGAAATTCATTTAATCCATCCAGATTTAAAGATCGGTGCATTTTTTGAAGATATCCTAGTCTAAATTCTAATCTTATTTTAATCTCTAAAAACTACTCTTTAAGACTTTTTTTACCTTTAATCACTTATCTTTATTAAAACAACTCACGAGGTTTTAATCATGAAAAAATTAACAGCAAGTTTAGGTCTTATTCTTTCAACGACATCTGCTCTCGCAGACTCCCCACTTCTAAAAGATTTAAAATGGGGAGCTTTTCTCGATACCTATTATGCCATGGACTTTAATCGACCCAAAGACCATGACAGAGAATATACGACTCAGCCTGCACGCTCAGAAGAGTTTAATATCAACCTGGCCCATATCGATGTGACTCTAAAGTCTGAAAAAACTCGCGGAAGACTGGCCGTTCAGTACGGAAACTCTGTCACCAAAAATTACTCCGCAGAGCCACAGGATGCAAAAATCTTTCAAGAGGCCTATATAGGGAAAAAGATTGGCCCTCAAACTTGGATTGATGCCGGAATTTTCCTCGGAAATATTGGGATTGAATCATGGATCTCAAAAGATAATTATACTTATACCAGATCACTTATTTCTGAGTACACCCCTTATTATTCAGCGGGAGTAAGGCTTGAGCATGCAATTGATTTAAAACAATCAGTTCAACTTCAATTATTAAATGGCTGGCAAAATATTTCGGAAAACAATAATGGCAAGGCCATTGGAATGCAGTACAAGAACATCCTCTCTGACAAATTCACATTTACCTATAATAATTTTCTAGGGGATGAAGAAGTTGTCAGTACTAAGCCTCGCTTTAGAACTTATCATAACTTCGTTTTTCATTATCTTGCTTCTGAGAAATGGCAATTTTTGGCGGGAGTCGATTTTGGGCATCAATCAGCACAGGACAGTAAAGGAGTGAATAGTTGGTATGCGACTTCTCTCAACCTACGCCAAGTTATCGACCAGACGAGTTCACTCACATATAGAGCGGAATATCATAATGATCCCCATCAGTCCAATGTGGTGACAAAGACACCAAATGGCTTTGAAGTGATTTCGAGTTCTGTAAACTATGATTATAAATTTGATGAGTACACGATGTGGAGAACGGAGCTAAAAGGATTTTATTCAAAAGACAAGATCTATCCGGCGGGGGTGAAATACTTTAATCGGTTTGATGGATTACTTGTAACCTCACTATCCTTGAGTCTTTAAACTTTCTTTCGATGCATTTTTAGCCGCGGCTTCATTTTTATAATTGCGCCGTACATAGGCGCGATTATAGATGTATTTCTGAAGTGAGAGAGTCATAAGCATCATCGCAAGACCGGCCCCTAAAAAAATTACTAATTCCATAACACCCTCCTTCGGGCAAATAATTGGTCATCCATGAGTGTTTTAATTTGGTTCATCCTTGAACCGGGTGTGTCTCTTAATCCTTGAAACGCCACCGCTCTTAATCCTTGAGGCAAACAGAAATTTGAGTCTCGCTTCATTCCTAAAACTTTCCAGTCCCACCATCCTAGCAGTGACCTTCCTGACTCGAGGATCTATAGAGCAAGTGCTATGCCAAGTATTGAATAATGAATTTTCAGCAATTTAGCTTCTTGAGGGAGAGACAAGATGGCCCTGAGGTGAGGTGCATTTTACTTTTTAAGGCGATAACCGACACCAGGCTCAGTCAAAATGAGCTCAGGCTTATTGGGATCAATTTCAATTTTAGATCTCAAGTAACGGACGTAGACTCTAGGATACTGGGCCTGCTCAACCGATCCTGGCCCCCAAACCTCTTTGAGAATTTGCCTATTCGTGAGGACTTTATTGGTATTTTTAATAAAATATTTTAAAAGTTCATATTCGGTTGATGTGAGTTTAATTTCCTCACCACTTTTATAAACAAGTCTTGCGGCCAGATCCACTTTAAGATGTTTAATTTCAAAAACCGTTTGTTCATGATCCCCGAAAAATTTTTCCTAGTGCAACTCCACATTTAAGTTGCTGATTTCA
>DZBG01000040.1 GCA_022729855.1 Bdellovibrio sp. | reverse complement strand
AGGATACTAACGGAAGAAAACAGAATTAGAAGATGTGGTTCATGGATCGCTTACTAAGTACAAATCTTTGGGCCCAAGAGTTTATTCAACATCAACTTGGTGTATGGACCCAGGTTGAGGGTGATTCAACCTTTCTTGTCTATCGCTCAGGTGTCAAAAACCCAGACCTTATTAAACCCCAAGACAAGATTTTCACAGAGGGCTCATACCTCTCAAATGATGAAGGTTTTATGACAGGTAAGCTGTTTGAACAGTGTTGGGTCAGGCTAGGTCCAAAAGCAAAAATCGCTTTTGAATTTGATCCACAAACTAAGTTTCTGTATTTGAAAGTTTTCACAGGTTCAGTAAAAGTCTTATTTGATAAACAGTGGGCCAATGGAAAAGCAGAAAAGCTAATACTCCAAGCGGCAGATCACCAAATTGAAGTTGAAGCAGGAAAATTTATCTTTGATCGAAAACCATTTTTCCATGAAAACTCAATTTATGTAGAAAAAGGACTTGTTGGAATTACAGACGAGGCCCAAGGACAGATCAGCTTCATCCACCAGAATGAAAAGATCAGTTTTAACGATAAAACAAATATAAGATCTGAGATTACAAAGATGAGTGAAAAAGAACTAAAAGAGTTTGCATCGAACAGCTATATTAAAAATGCGAAGAGATAAAACCTCTCCGCATTTTTAAATCAAAATTAAATATTTAAACCTTTACCAGACCAAGACATAAGCGCAGCTTCTTTGAATGCTTCTGAATATGTAGGGTGAGCATGAGAGATGCGTCCGATATCTTCCGCCGAAGCTCTGAATTCCATTGCTACCACTGCTTCACCGATCATATCAGCGGTACGTGGACCAATCATATGAACACCAAGAATCTCATCTGTTTTCTTATCAGATAAAACTTTTACAAATCCAGCTGTTTCATTTGAAGCCTTAGCGCGTCCAGAGGCAATAAATGGAAACTTACCCGTTTTATACTCCACACCTTTAGACTTTAATTCTTGCTCAGTTGCACCTACTGCCGCAACTTCAGGCCATGTGTACACAACACCTGGAATAAGATTGTAATTGATATGCGGTTTTTGTCCGGCCATGATTTCCGCCACATAAACCCCTTCTTCTTCGGCCTTGTGAGCAAGCATGGCACCCTTCACAACATCACCAATCGCAAAGATATGTGGGATTTCAGTTTGAAGATAGTCATTTGTAGGAATTCTTCCACGTTCATCAAGTTTGAGACCGATATTTTCAAGTCCAAGACCTTCAGTATACGGACGACGACCAACGGCCATTAATACATAGTCTCCCTCAAGAGAGAGCTCTGAATTATCAGTTTTATTTTTTGCTGTCAAAGTGACTTTATCTTTTTTGCGATCAACTCCAGTCACACCATGGCCTAAGTAAAACTCAACTCCATCTTTTTTCAAGACTTTTTGAAGCTCTTTACCAAGATCTTGATCCATAGTTGCAATAATTGAATCTGCATATTCAACCACTGAAACTTTTGCTCCAAGACGGCAGAATACTGAACCAAGTTCAAGCCCAATCACTCCCCCCCCAATAACAATTAAATGCTTTGGCACAACCTCAAGCTTCAGGGCCTCAGTTGATGTAATGATTCTTTCTTTATCAATAACAATATTTGGAAGAGTTGAAGGTTTAGACCCAGTAGCGATCACAAAATACTTTGAGCTTATTTCTTTTGTTTCCGAAGAAGATTTAACTAAAACTGTATTTTTGTCTTTGAAAGAACCTACACCAGTTAAAACTGTGATCTTGTTTTTCTTCATCAAGAAAGCAACACCTTGGTTATTATCAGCGACAACCTTTGCCACACGGTTACTCATTTTCTTAGTATCAAGCTTCACATCTTTCACAGTGATACCATGTGTTTCAAACGAATGAAGTGTCTCATGATATTTCTCTGAAGAATCAAGCCATGCTTTTGAAGGAATACATCCGACATTCAAACATGTTCCACCGAGATTAGGGTATTTTTCAATAATGGCCGTCTTAAATCCAAGCTGTGAAGCACGAATCGCAGAAATATATCCACCGGGGCCAGAACCAATCACTACAACATCAAATTGTTCCATTATCTTTAACCTTTTTTATTAAACATCAAGAAGTAAACGAGAAGGATCTTCGAGCATTTCTTTTACTTTTTTAAGAAAGCTCACAGACTCACGACCATCAACAATTCTATGGTCGTATGAGAGAGCAAGATACATCACTGGACGGATCACAACCTGCCCATTGATGGCCACAGGACGCTCAACAATATTATGCATTCCAAGAATCGCTGATTGAGGAGCATTTAAAATTGGCGTTGAAAGCATTGATCCAAAAACTCCACCATTTGTAATAGTGAAAGTTCCGCCCTGCATATCATCGATTGTAATTTTATTATCACGAGCTTTAAGAGCAAGTTCTAAAATTTTGCTCTCAATTTGGGCGAGAGACATGGCCTCAGCATTTCTTACTACTGGAACCACAAGTCCTCTTGGAGTAGAAACGGCCACGCCGATATCTGTATAATTATGATAAATAATATCGGTTCCATCAATTTGAGCGTTTACTGCAGGAAAATCTTTAATCGCCGAACAAACAGCTTTTGTGAAAAAGCTCATAAAGCCCAGACCAACACCATGCTTTTCTTTAAATTGATCTTTATACTTTTTACGAAGATCCATAAGAGCTGACATATCAACTTCATTAAAAGTTGTGAGCATCGCCGTAGTATTTTTGGCGGCCACAAGACGTGAGGCAATTGTTTTACGAAGGCCTGACATCTTTTCACGACGAGTATCACGAGAGAAACTATTCCCAATGGTTTGAGCAGCTAGTGATTTACTATCAGAAGCCACTGGGGCTGAAGCCTGAGCTTTTGCACCCACAGCATCTTCTTTAGTAATTCTTCCGTCTTTACCAGTTCCTTGTACAGATCCAGCATCGATACCTTTTTCAGCGAGAATCTTTCCTGCTGCAGGAGAAGGAAAATTTTTCGAACTATCAGCTGATGAACTTGCTGCTGGTGCAGCTGTTTTTGTTTCTTCTTTTTTTGGAGCTTGCGCAGCTGCTGGGGCACTTGCTCCTGCAGTCGCTGTCTCATCAACTTCAGCCACTTTAGAACCAATGGCAGCAACAGATCCCTCTTCAACTAAAATTTTTAATTTTCCAGATTGAGGAGCAGAAATTTCAAGAGTGGCCTTATCTGATTCAATAGAGCAGATTGGCTCATCCATCTTCACCATATCGCCATCTTTTTTTAACCAAGAGGCAATAGTAACTTCAGTAATTGATTCGCCAACGGCGGGAACTTTAACATCGATACTCATATATACATCCTTTTAAACTGACTCAATTTTATCTGCAAAAGCATTCTCAACGATCGCCACCTGCTCACTTGCGTGAACAGAAGCATAACCTGTTGCCGGTGAAGCTGAAGACTTACGAGCAATCAATTTGAAATCATCAAATTGCGTGTAACGACGTAAGAAAGTGAAAGCTCCCATATTTTTTGGTTCCTCTTGAACCCACACTTTTTCTGCGTGAGCGTATTTTTTAACAAGGGCCAGAGATTGTGACTCACTCATTGGATAAAGTTGCTCTAAGCGAACAATGGCCACATCTGTGCGGCTATCTTTAATTTGTTTTGCTTTCAGGTCGTAATAAACCTTCCCTGAACAAAGAACGAGACGTTTTACTTTTTTAGCATCAACTGATGAATCATCAATAATTTCTTGGAATCCTCCATCGGTGAATTCTTTAACTGAACTCACGCAATCTGGATGACGAAGAAGTGACTTCGGCGTCAATACGATAAGTGGCTTTCTAAATTCCCACTTCACTTGGCGTCTTAGCATATGAAACATATTGGCCGGAGTTGTTGGATTGGCCACAACAATATTCCACTCAGCAGCTAGCTGAAGGAAACGTTCAGGACGAGCTGATGAATGCTCAGGGCCCTGACCCTCATAACCATGAGGAAGAAGCATCACAACACCAGACTGACGTTGCCATTTTGTTTCTCCAGCTCCAATGAACTGATCAATAATAGTTTGAGCACCATTTGAGAAATCTCCAAATTGGGCTTCCCAGATATTTAAGTTTTTTGGTGATCCATACGAGTAACCATACTCAAAACCAAGGACTGCATACTCAGAGAGAAGTGAATTATAAATTCTGAATCTCCCTGCTTTATCACCGAGGTTTTTGAGAGGAGAGTATCTCGCGTTCATATTTTCATCTACAAACTCTGCGTGACGGTGAGAGAAAGTTCCGCGAATACAGTCCTGTCCAGACATACGGACATGGTGACCTTCTTCCAAGAGAGACCCATAGGCCAGGAGTTCTCCCATGGCCCAATCAAGTTTATTATCAGTAAAGCGCTCAGCACGTTCTTCAATTAATTTTTGAATCTTCTGAAGAGGTTTAAACCCTTCAGGAACATTTGTGAGAACTTTAACAATTTTTTCTAAAACTTCTTTTTTTACATTTGTTTTAGGCGACTGATCAAAATCTGTTGGAGTTGAACGTCTGTATTCTTTCCACTCTTCTTCCGGTTTTTGATAAGCATAAGGAAGTGCATTTTGTTTTACATAATTAAAACGATCTTGCAGAAGATTTTTAAACTGCTCTTCCATCTGAACAGCAAGTTGCGCCTCAATTTGTTTTCCTTCAATCAATCTATCTTTATAAACTTCACGTGGATTGGCGTGTTTTGAAATGAGTTTATAAAATGCTGGCTGAGTAAATCTAGGCTCATCTGATTCATTATGTCCGTGTTTACGGTAACAAACCATATCCACAAAAATATCTTTATTAAACTTTGCTCTAAACTCTGCTGCTAGTTCTACCGCATAAATAACGGCTTCAGCATCGTCACCATTTACGTGAATGATTGGAGTTTCAAGAACTCTTGCGACAGATGTACAATAGATCGACGATCTTGCATCATCAAAATCAGTCGTAAAACCAATTTGGTTATTAATCACAAAATGAATTGATCCACCAACGTCATAACCACGAAGGTTTGACATCTGAACTGTTTCATAAACAATTCCCTGTCCAGCAACTGCAGCATCCCCATGAATAATAATAGGAAGAATTTTTGTTGGATTTTCTTTGTAAAGGTTATCCCCTTGGGCACGAACATAACCAAGAACAACAGCATCTACTGCTTCAAGGTGAGATGGATTTGGCATAAGTTTTAGATAAACTTCCTGCCCACCATGAGTTTTCGCTTTAGAAGAATAACCCTTATGGTATTTCACATCCCCGTCACCCATCGTGAGATCTGGTTTTGCCGTACCTTCGAATTCATTAAAAATATACTCGTAAGTTTTTCCTAGAATATTAGCAAGAACGTTTAGACGACCTCTATGGGCCATTCCAATCACAACTTCCTCCACTCCGAGTTCAGCAGATTTACTGATAATAGCATCAAGGGCCGGAATAGTCGTTTCTCCACCTTCAAGTGAGAATCGTTTTTGTCCTACATATTTTGTATGAAGAAAATTTTCAAAGGCCACAGCTTCATTAAGCTTCGTAAGAATTCTTTTCTTTTTATCAATTGAGAACACTCTTTCTTTAGCGCTATTCTCATATTTATTCTGAAACCATTTTAAAATTTCAGTATCGTTGATATGAGTAAACTCCACTCCAATTGAATCACAGTAAATGGCATTTAAGTGCTCAACAATTTCTTTAAGGGTGGCATTGGGCTTTCCAATCGACTCTCCAATCGTAAATTTTTCTTTAAGATCAGCTTCTGTTAAACCAAAATCAGAAAGGTCTAAATGAGGATGGCGATTTTTTCTCTCACGAATTGGATTTGTTTTTGAAAGTAAATGCCCACGAGCACGATAGCCTGTAATTAAATTATAAACTTTAAGCTCTTTACTCCAATTCCCAATTTGAGTTGAAGAAGTTGTGTCATCACTTTGTGGTTTTGATAATGCAAAATCAACTCCGCGAAAAAACATTTTCCATGATTCATCAACTGATTCAGGATTCTTTGTGAACTCCTGATACATATTATCAATGAAACTATTGTCCGAAGCTGAGAGGTAAGAAAAATCTTGGTTGAGTGCCATAATCTACTCTTTGAAATGTGGGTTAAAACTTTTGTTCATATTATAAACCAACACTGGCCCCGTGAAAATCCAAAATCCAAGAAAATTCAAATGTTAACTCCATAATCGAAGTTCAGCCGATGACACAAAACAAGATTCATCGAATGATAAATAATCTGTCATTGCTGCACTGCTCTTCATTTTTTTGGCCAGTCTATTGGACATTTGATTCAGAGTTCAATAAAGAATAACAAACAACAGGAGTCAACTATGACAAAGTTTCTCGCAGCTGCACTAGCAGGTCTGCTTTCTTTTTCTGCTTTTGCTTCAATTTCTTCTCCGACTGCTAAGGAGAAAATCAGATCAAATGATATTCTGCGCTTTATTGCAGAAAGTGGATTCCTTCGAGATGCTGCTCTGCACACTCTTATTAACGCTCGTTGCGAGCGCTACGCAGTTACAAAACAAATGTATAATGAGTGTTCATACTCAGTTTCTGCCATGCTTGATCTTCTTGATTACGATATTAAAATCGTGCAAAAAGAAGGAACGCCAAGTTCAAACAGCTGGAAACCTGAGGCATACGTTTTTGTGGCCTTCAAGAAAAACTTCCTTGAATTACTTCGCTCACCAAAAACGACAAAATATCTTGAAAAATTAAATGAAGAATTAAGTGCGGTTATCTTTAACCCTACTCATAAATTTAGCATCTGGGATTTTACTTCTAAGTTTTATGGATCTGATGAGATGGCCACAACAGTCATTGCCACTCTTTTCCAAGATACATCTCCTCTTATGCTTCACCTTCAGTATCTTGCTTATACTAAGGTTCCAGGAAATCAAACTTTCGAAAATAACAAGGGACAATTATTTCAGGTTATTCAGATGATTAACCAAGTCCTTGATGCTTCAGAAGAAAACTTTGGATCACTTTTTTACCCAAAACAATTTCAAGGGAAACTAAATAGAAGTATCTATCACTTCTTTGTTCCTCTCTATCTTTCACAAACACTTCATAAATTTGGTTTCTCGCCTCAGACAAGTAAGACAACTGCCTTTATGTTAACTCTTACTTATGAGTTCATTACTGCAAGTGAAGACTACCAATACCTATATGAAGATCCAGCGGCCCTTGATGCAAAAGTTCACGCGTGGAAGCTCAAAGATATCTATGGTGGATACTGTGGATCTCATTTTGCAGTTAAAGAAAAATCATACAAAAACTTCTCTGAGATGAGTTCAAAATTTGACCGCTCAACTGTAAGCTCTGTAAAATTTCTTTTACAATAATTTTTTCAGATATAAGCTAAGCTTCTCTATAATGCCCATGGGAATCTCATGGGCACCTTTAAAAGAATAAAACTCCCCTCTCACTCCGGCTTCTGTCAGCTTTGAACTTAAGAGCTGCGCTCCACTTAAAGAAAGAATTGGATCATTGGTTCCATGGGACTGAAAATAACTCCACTCTGGAGCATTTTTCGGCAACATAAATTTATCGGCCGCAATTAAATTTCCAGAAAGAAGGATGAGACCATTTAAGAGATCAGGTCTTCTTACGGCCAAATGAGATGAGCACATTGCCCCTTGAGAAAATCCGCCGACGACTAGCACAGGATAATCTTGTTTCACCTTCTCGCAGAAATAAGTCAAATCATCCAAGATCAAATCAAATTGTTCTGGAACCTCACCTGATAAATCACGATGGGCCCCTCTTTGCATAGCGGCCTCCAATGCGGCCATATTAATGCCGAACCAAGCTCTGCCTTCATACATTGGGCCCATAGGTATTTTGACGGGGCCATTAGGAAAAAACCATGCCCACTCGCCTTGCGGGTCTAGGTATTCATGGAGTGAAGCAAGGTCATGCATATTAGCTCCATAACCATGAAAAAGAATAACAGCTCTTTTTGCGTTCGGGGGCCTAATAGTCACACATTCTAAATGTCCAATCATTTCAGTTTTCATCATTATTACCAGCTATAAATTATATAAGGATTATCAATCACAACTCTCGGATCTTTAATCCGTTTTTTTAATTCCTTAAAGGCAATATCAGTGACCGGTAAGATACCAAATTTCACTTCATCAAGTCGAAGAGTCAGTTGTTTTTTCATTAAATCCACTGACCAATGTCCGTGGGCCTTCACTCTAGACTTCACTAATAATTTCACCTTTAATGCAAAATTAAAATCACCCTTCGTTGAATTCCACTCAATATCATTCGGAATCGTTTGAATATCTTCATCCGTTTGATCAGGAAGATTCTCAATCATTCCTCCTATAATCACAGTTCCCAATGGAAGAAAAAAATCCTTCACGGTCAGACGGCTACTTTGATAACAATCCTCAATCAGTCTAATCTCGAGCTCTTGTGAAACGGAAGCTCCTTCACAGGTTGCGAGCATTTCTCTTATCGACATTTTTTGTATCAACTCGTGATTAAGCTCCACTTCCTCAATCACTGCTTTGTGTTTTGAACGATTCAGTGAAATATGGGAACTCTTTACTTTTAACTATCTCACTTTCTCTAGAATGGGCTCATGACCACGCCACTCAAGTTGAAAAAACGGTAAGTCGATACTATAGCCAGGACTCAATGCTAAAATCTCGAAGGCCACAGGAGCAGAAGATTGTTTTTCAATTCCAATTTTTAAATGCTCAACTTCTCCAAATCCTCTCGGAAAAATATAATAAAAATCAAGGTTCTTACTTTCAATAAATTTCAATTCGGCCCATGAACTTAATGAGGTCATCAAAAAGAAAACAGCAAAACACCACTTCATAAAAAGTCTCCCATCTCTAAAGCTTATTTTAGTATGGTGACACTATCTGAATTGAAAGAAAATGGATTTTGTACTTGGATAGAACTTGATTATTTTCGTTTTTTTGCAGCAAATTCAGTCAGAAGCTTTTTAATCATCATCACTTCATTTTTTGAATCTGGATGTTTAGCATTAATTCTTGAAAGGATTTGAGTCACCTGATGATCCATCAGCTTCATATCACTTAAAACATCACTCATAAAATCTGCTTTGAATTCAGCAATTCCAACTTTAACCTGTGACTCTACTTCAAGTTTTTGAACTTTTTCTCGCAGCTCTAAAACTTCTTCATTTACATCATCAGCAAAGACTTGATCTGCAAGGGCCATTGACCCTTGAACTTGAACCTGTGGATTTGTTTTATTTGGAGTACTGCTTGGTGCTGCTTTGGCCACTGCTCTCTGAGGAAGTTGAGTTACCTTCGCCATAGGCTGCTGAGCAGGTTTATTAACAGGAGTTTGTATTCTAGGATTTGTCCCCCCTGCTCGTGGAGCAGCAGTGGGCGCACTAGTGGCCACAGCAGCTGGCGCTGCCGGTTTAAGAGCTGAAGGACGAGGGGCCACACTCTGGTCTGTTGAAAATTCAAGATCCACATCTACGTGGAGGGCATCTTTCTTTTTCTTGGCCTCATCCTCATCTTCGAATTCGAGTTCTAAATCTTCTAAAGGCATAGTTATATTTCCCTAACTGCTTATCGCCAGTTTTCCCTAATTACTTGAGGTTTGGACTCAATTCTTGTTTTTTATCTTAATATTTTGCCTCAAACAGCCGAAATGTGGAGTACGTGAAAAAGGAAATCTAATATGTCTGGTGGTGACGAAGACGATAAGCCAACCGTTGTTCTTGACCTGAATGCGCTCAAAAAGCAAAAACAGAAGCAAGAAGAAGAGATGGTTAATATCGTTAACGATCTAGAATTTAATGTTGGTGAGGATGAAGCTTCAGCTAATGAGAGTTCGGAAGATTTTGCGGAAAATTTTCTGAATGCACGTAAAGAAGTTGAGACAAAACAGGTCCCCAAAGCAGCGACAGGATCAATAACAAAAATCAAGGTGATTCTCTTTGATCTTCAGAGTGATTTTTTCAAAAAATCACTCCCGAATTTACCTAAGGGATTAGACTATAAACTGATAAATAATTTGAATGAGCTTAATCAACAACTAAGAATTAAAGAATTTCAAATCGCAGTCTTTAATTATGATGGGAATCCAAAAGCTGTGAATCAACTGACAGCTCAAATTAAGCTCAAGTTCACTCATATTAAAACTGTTATCATGGCGAAAAATATCTCACCTGAGAAGGCCAAAATTCATGCCAAAACACCCTCTGGGGCCAGTGGCTATTATCAATTACCACTAGAGGCTCAGAAACTGATGAAAGAATTCGTTCGTATTTATGAGGAAACAAGAAAAAAAGGGGCTTAGATTTGAGCTTCAAGAAGACGGGCCATAAACCGGTCTAAAAGCTTATGGCCCCATCGTTCTGGGAGGTGAATTAGGCAAAGAAAACCTTATTCGAATGCATAATTCTCCAAATCCATCCCCTCGTCAACAAACCAAAAAGCTTTTTTTCTAACACGTAATCCCAATCATAAACTTGCCTAGTTTTGGTTGACGTTAACTCTCTGCTTTAGAGAAGATTAACGGATGAAAGCCATCTTAATAAATATTATTTATTTATCCATCATCTCGTCTTGCTTTGCCCAGTCTCCCGACTGGAGCAGTGAGGCCACACTCTCTGGCGGTGACGAAAAGATGAGCCCCAATCATCGGGCCAATATTTTTGAATATTCACAAGATCAACTTGGTGAAAAAATTGAAGCAGGAAAAAAACATGCGCTTTTCTACCCCGTCACAGTTTCTGATCTTCTGATCCCCTATGCTCCATTAAAAAAATTCTTTGAATCCGATCCTAAAGACCCTGTTAGAAAAATGATTTTTGATCTGACTAAAATGGCCAGCCCGTTTAAGTCCATGGATGAAATCTATGGCTGGCTTGGACTTCATCATTACCCTCAAGCATCTCAAGCAGAGGCACCTTATCCTCTACCAGACTTAACAGAAGAACAAAAAGCGCTTCCAATGGGGGCCACTCTCATGGAAACCCCTGATGGCATGGCCCTCACTTTTGGATGTGCCGCTTGTCACTCTTCTGATTTATTTGGGGTAAAAGTTTTGGGACTTACTAATCGTTTTCCAAGGGCCAATGAGTTTTTCCGTTACGGAAAAATTCTCTCACCTTACGTGAATTCATTTCTGTTTAAAGATCTTTTGCAAACCACTGAAGGCGAAAGACAGATGCTCGTGAGAATTAAAAAAACAACAAAGTCAGTAGGTGTTCTTGCTCCTCAAGCCTTGGGCCTTGATACTTCATTGTCTCAAGTGGCCCTTTCATTAGCACGAAGAGAGAAAGATCCTTACGCCACAAGAACTGCCAGAGCGGCCCATTTCCCAAGATCAAGTTGGCTTGATAAACATCGCGCAGATTCAAAACCTGCTGTCTGGTGGAATGTTAAATATAAAACTCGCTGGCTCTCAGATGGTTCTATTATTTCAGGAAACCCTGTTCACACCAATTTCTTATGGAATGAAATTGGCCGAGGAACAGATTTAAAGAAATTAGAGACATGGTTGGTTGAAAATAAACAAACGATAGATGATTTAACTGCAGCCGTCTTTGGAGCGAAAGCTCCTCGTTACGAAGCTTTCTTTGGTGATCATTCAATAGACATCGAGAAAGCTAAACGCGGACAGAAACACTTTATTCAAAGTTGTCAGAAATGCCACGGAGTCTATGAGAAGAATTGGGATCAATCAAATTCGGAACAAATACACCCATCACAATTAGTGAAAAATTCTAAAATTTGGTATCATAAAAAAACACCTGTCAAAGATGTTGGAACTGATCCTGGTAGATACTTAGGAATGAAGGCCTTCGCTGATGATCTTAACCGTCTGCAAATTTCAAAAAGTATGGGAACAGTTGTCCAAGCTCAAACAGGTTATGTCCCACCTCCACTTGAAGGTATTTGGTCGAGATATCCTTATTTTCACAACAACTCGATTCCTAATCTTTGTGCTCTACTCACTCCAGCAAAACTACGTCCTAAAAAATACTGGATGGGCCCTGCTGAAAATAAAGAAACAGATTACGATCAAGAATGTGCGGGGTATCCACTTGCAGAGAAGACCCCTCAGCACTGGAAAGAGAATAAGAACTATCTCTACGACACAAGTGCCGATGGACTTAGTAACTCAGGTCATGATGAAAGAATTTTTATAAAAGATGGAGTTGAGATTTATACACAAACTGAAAGGTTTGAGCTCATTGAATTTCTAAAAACATTGTAACTAATAAATTTGTACGTATTTGAGAACTGGTTCTGCAGTCATCATGCCGTAACCTTTAACAGACTTGAAAACTTTCGGATTCATATTTTCTTTTAACTTCAAGAGATTTTCTCTTCTAATAGTTAGTACCCCATTAACTTTTCCCCCTTCAATATCATGAATGAAAACATAATTAATTGGTTTTGTAGGAAATTGAGCAGGATCAATATCTGAAGGAAAGATAGCAAATAAAAAGCTTAAGAATGCAAGTTTTCTCCAGTTCTCTGCAGTGATAGAAGATTTCTGGACAGCTTCAGGGCTGAGAAGATTTAATTCTTTTCGGGCCTGCGAATAGAACCTCTCTTCTAGAATGAAGACATTAATAAAACCTGCTGTCTCAACTACACCACTTAACTTAGTTGGTCCCTCTTTAAAGAAAAGATCACAAAGAGTTTTCTCAGTGGCCGTGGCGCATTTCATGCTTTGAGAAATTTTCTGCAATTCATCATAGCTTAAAAGATCTTTTTCATTTACAAGTTCTATGACTTCAACTTTTTGAGGGGCCACAACAGGGGCCACTTCAGCTGGCGCAGCAGCAACAGGCTCAACTTCTGCTTCCTCATTAAAAAATTGGAAATAGACCGCCAAAACGACAAGAGTAAGAGCAATGGCCTGGGCCCCAAACATTCTTTTTTTATCTTCTTCTTTGGCAGGCTTCTTACTGCCAGTGCGCTCAATCTTCCTTTCTGTAATGACTTTCTTTCGATGATCTTGAAGTTTCTTTGTGGTCTGCGACTGCTGAAGATCTTTTAAGTTGATCATCTTTGTTGATTCAAATGAACCAGTGGCAGAGCTTTGAGACTTCATTTTGGGGTTAGTTGTTTCAGACCTAGGAACTTGTAATGAACTGAATGGAGAATCTTCGTCATCACTTAAAAGTGATAAAAGAACACAGTCCCCAAGGCGCACAGGAAAAAATGATGTGAACTCAACTTTTTTTCCGGGAATTAATCGTTCCTCATTAATATAAGTTCCATTCGTACTTCCCTGATCAGTGACTGAGTATTGATCATTCTCGGTCATCAGGACAAGATGCTTTCGACTCACTCCGTCCATATTGATAATAATGTCAGAGGAATCCGCTGAACCAATAACAAGCTTGGTCTTATTTATATTATGAATAACCGGTTCTTCTGAATCGATCAGAACTTCTAAACGCATAGGTTATAGTATAACCAAAAATATGTTTTTTGAACTCTAAGAAATGAATTTAATTAGTGCCCACCACAAACTGGTGGTGTCATTGGGCCCGCAATCAGAACTTCTAAACGCATAGGTTATAGTATAACCAAAAATATGTTTTTTGAACTCTAAGAAATGAATTTAATTAGTGCCCACCACAAACTGGTGGTGTCATTGGGCCCGCAACTGGACATACCCACATCCCACCGCTACATAAAAAGCGGCATGAACTATCTCCCTTCGCATACTCACCATTAGTGCATGAAGAGGCTTGATTTACACAAGTTCCTGAAAGACAAACATCCATCATATCTGGGCAATCACATGCAGATGAACATCCTCAAGGAGGTGGAGGCGTATCACAAACAATTGTAAATTTTCCACCTACTTCCATAATTTGAAACGTATTAGCTCCAACACAGTCTTTTGGAGTTGTATCAATTTTGCCTGAGAGATCACCAAGTCTTGATGAAATAGGATGACAAACGAGTCCTCCCAAACTATCAAGCTTGATTGCAGCTTGTCCAATTGGACAACGAAGATCCTTTACTTTACATTTTCCATTGGGATAAGTGGTTTGCATTGTAGAAATTTGCCCAGCGTTCAGCCATGGATATGCTGTTGCATAATCTGAAAACTCAACCCACTCTGCATTCACTGCTCCAAGAGCATCACACATTTTTTTCTGACTATCAGCTTTAGTATCAGCAAGGACAGATCCACATTCTCTAAATAATCCCGTAGTAGGATCCATGGTCATAAAAACATTAATTGGTTTTTGAACTTCTACGTCCCCAAAATATTTTCTCTTCATTTCATAAGTCACAACTAATTCTTTAATAGAGTCCTTCATGTCATAATACGTCGATCCGGCTTTTGGATTTCTTAGTATCATGGACTTAATAACATAATCCTGAGTCCCCACTGTTTGAGGGAAGGCAATGACAACTTCTGCACCAGTTCCTGACAAAGCTGCATTTTTAAAAATTTTAGGAATATTGATTTCAATAGTTGAAGCAGAAGGCAACGTAACACCACTAAAAGTCGAATTACATACAGTAGTATTTTTAATTGAGGATTGAATAACAGAATGTCTTTTATCTATATCAGATGAGATTCTTAGAAAATTTTGATTTAAACTCTGATCAGAAATTAATTTAGCCGCTAGTAAGGCCAGCCCAGATGAAATACCTATGGCAACCAAGATCTCAACAAGTGTGAAGCCTTTCTGGCCTAGTCTTTTTAAAAACATTCAATCACCAATTGATTATTACTATTAATCCCTATTCGAGCTTGCTTACCAGCACAACCGGTCGTCGGTGTCCCACTACCATCTGCTGGAAATAGTCTTGTATCCATTACCTGACATACTGGAACTCCAGATGGTGCAAGGCCTGTAACAATTTCTCCCGCCGGACAATTAAAAGTTCCACTTGAATCAAGTTTGGTATTTGATAAAGTACAGTCTTGAAGCTCATAATTATAATCCCCAAGCGTCGAGATGGCTTCGCAACCCTCTTTTTGAAGAGTCTTATCAACACCCATTTTATCATCAAGACACTCATAGGTACTCGAACCACCTGGTAATGAGAATTTAACAGGAATATAAATGCTTCGAACCACTGTATTATTAAACATTCTCGTCGTATAACTGAGAGTCATTTTAACAAGATTACTTGTTCCCGGATTTGCTAGACTAATACTGTTAAGCATATGTGTCTGTTGAGGATTGATATATTCATTTACAGCAATTAGCTTATTGTCTGTGGCAGCTGAAGCAGTAATTTTTAGCATTGTAAGAGTACTTGGAAAAGCAGAGACAGCACTTCCCCCACCAATTGTTAAATCACAACTTGTCTTAACTGAAAGACTACTTCTAATTGTCCCAAGATGGGCATCCAGAATACGATCAAGCTCTATTCTTTTCTGTGCAGCTCTTTGTTCAGAAAATATTTTAACAGCAGCAAGTGATGCACCCGCCAGCAAGCCACCGCCCACTAATGTTTCCATTAAAGTGAAGCCAGCAATCCAAGAAACACTTTTTCTAAACTTAATTAGTTTTTTTATCATTTAATCTATTAGATCATGGAGAACACAAAACACCTAAAAAAAAGTGTTTCCACTGGCAAAAACACTTTTTGCCGACTTTTTATGTCAACTAATTATGGCAAATCCCTTCAACAAGGGCCTAACACCTTATTTCCTTTAAAATTCATTCTTATGGCTTATAATTAATTAAATGAAGAATATTTTTAACCAAAAAGGTGTCTCTCTCCTTCAAGTCCTTTTCATCTCAGCTATTCTGGGTGGGCTTGCATTGATTGGAACCAATATTATTACAAGTGAAAAAGCTGCTCAAAAAGGAGCGCAAAATAAAGATGATATTGAAATTCTTCACCAGGCCGTGACAAACCTTCTACAAGATAAAAAGCATTGTACAGGAACTTTAATCAACTCGGCACTCTCAGGTCCATGGAAAACAACTGCAACAGAAATTCCTGCCATTTATATAGCACAAACTGACCCATCAGCCGGAGGCGGTCAGGCCTATACTGCTTTTTTGACTAGGGCCGATGTTGATAAAAACCCCCGCTATATGAATGGAAATATCTACGTAAAATCTATTCGTGTTGATTATCCAAACAAAAAATTTGCCATTGATTACGCTAAAGTAAATACAAAATCGACCTCTGCTGCAATGATCACAAAATTTGTGGATAAAATAACTTTTAAAACTGAAGGGACAGTGGATACATGCTACGCCGACTCAGAAGGTGTGAATAATCAAACAGCCAAAGAGTTCTGTGAAAGTTTAGGCCAACTCTTTGTTTGGGATGATACTATTAAAGACTGTGCCCTTGCCGATCATCGCTGTCCCAATCCTAATGAAATTTTTGTTGGAATTAGATCTGATGGTGCTTCCGTCTGTAAGGCCTTAGGTCAGTACACAGACTGGAATAATCTAATTGATAATTCTACACCTTGTAATCCAACTGCTCCAAATACTCTTGCCAGTCTTGAGTACGTCGGTGGAAAAATAAAATTAAAATGTACTTCAGCTGGGCCATGAACAACACCACCCCTATGTTCAGATCCTGCACTCTCATGTTCTGGAACAAATCTTGGAACAAATGGATGTGGTCAAACTTGTCCATCAGGTACTAAGCCTGCAACAAATGGAACATGGACATACTCAGCTTGGAGTACTTGTACTTCAGGGACACAGACCAGAACCGCTTCATGTAATGCAACTTGTGGAGGAACATGTGGTGCTCAAGATCCACTTTCTCAGTCTTGTACTGCTTGTGTAGACGTTACTCGTTGTGCAAATTGGCAATTCAAATTCTTTAAAGATTATTGTGGTAAGCAGTGGTATGCAGCTTCAAGTGTTCCAGTGAAAGGATATAACTTTAATGGCTACTACCGACCTGATTCTTCAAGTGTGGCACCTAATGGGTATTATGACTCAGGATATAACTGCTCATCTACAGTTGTTGAATGCGTCCCTTCGTCTGAAGTTAGCTATTACTGGTCAAATATGAGCTACTCATGGCCGTTACAATCGCGTTGTCAGCAAAATGGAGACTGTGTTGGAACGTGTAGTTGTCCAGCTTCGGGATGTGCTTCTACCCAGGTTCCTGGTGGTTGGTAATAAATGAATGGGGCATATCTAAATGCCTCATTTGAAATTCACTAAGCTCTGAGATGGTAATCGTCCTAAGGGTCTTAGCATCAACAATAAGTGTCCCATTATCTAAATCATTTATTAAAAAATGCGATTGATTTGTTGAAAGAGCAACTCCTGTTACCCTGCCTGTGTTGAGTATTTTAATACATTCTTTTTTATGAATATCCCAAAAAAGAACCATTTTTCCTTCAGGATACGTCGTTGCAATAATTCCGCTTTCATCATTAAACGCCAAGCTCAACAGCTCTTTTGATAGTTTCCCTTTAATCGAATCAGGGATTCTAAATAATTCAATTTCGCTATTATTCATTTTTAACAATAATCTTTGGTCCTGCTCATCTTTCCTATTGAAATCAAGTGATCTCGTTACAATCAAAAAATTATCATCCCCAAAATGAAGTAAATGAGCGGGAGAGAGATTATAGGGGATCTCAAACTTTGAAATCAACTTCCCTGTATGAGAGTCGATGATAGAAAGATTTCTTTCATGAGATGAATTTGGTCTTAAATAATTGCCTTGATTACAAACGGCAAAAGTTTTTCCATCATTTAACCAAACGAGTTCATGAGGATCGACGCCAAAACTACTAAACTCTTTTATGACATTGAGAGTTTTTGAGTCTCGCTGAGTAATAATCCCTTGAGCAAATCCATTTTTTGCTCCACGTTCATTAAAAATACCTTCTGAACAAAAAATAGATTTACCATCTTGAGAATAGATCCCATGTCCTATGAATTGCCTATACGAGAGTGCTGAATGACTAAATTTAATGATTTCTTTTTGAGTTTCTATATCTATAACAGAACAGCTTCTATCCCATTTTTCTATAGCAAAGCATTCTCTTTTGTTTGCCGGTGAGAGACACAGGGAGTGAGGATCAATACTTATGGGGATTTCTTTTAAGTTGCCTGATTTGAGATCTTTCACCACCAGTAAATTCATTTTTACTGAATCTCCATTTGGTCTATAATCTATATTAAAATACAACCCTTCTGGTCCTGTCACTAATTCAGCATTTTTTATTTTGTAACCTACCAAACCGGCCAATCCCATTGCGCCCAGAGCTGTTCCTTGAATAAAGGCCCTTCTTTCCATAAAACTAATCCCCGTAAATCACAACCGCCGCACTCATTTTATTTTTTCCCCAAATTGACGTTTTGGGGAAAAGCTCTTTTTTAATGGGTGTATGAATACGCCCAATCACTTGCTCATGCATTCCCACATCTTCAGCATCTGAATCGTGAAAATAAATAAAGTACTCATCATAAGCAGTGATGATCACCCAATGAGGAACTTTATTTTTATCAAAATGATAAGTTGTAATGAGAACAATTGGTAAACCACCACTATCGAGAATCTCTTCGATATCCCCAACTGACAGTTTTTTATAATGAGTTTTGATTCCTGCTTTTTTTACTTGTTGAGCAAAATCTTCGTGAACATACTCCAAAACTTTTTTCTTCTCAGGGCTTCTTACCGAATCCACAAAAAGAACTCCTTCGCGAGAAAGATAAAGTTCTGAACGATAACCACGCTTAAGCGCAGACAAGGCCAAACCTCTTGGCCCGCATCCACCATGACCTGAAGTCATAAATATAGTTGTGGCCTCACGCCAAATCTGAAGCTCATGCTGAATAGTCATTTTGAACTTTCTATCAAAGGCCTTAATCGCCATCATCAAACAAGCGGGGCCACAAGTGAAGTTCACGGACTGTTGATAGTAAGGAACATTATTACGAGGCTTCTTTTTTAAAAAACGAACACGCTTCTCAAAACAAAGAGCCGTTTCACCGTTATCGTAATAATCTTTTTTCTCAGAGAATTTAATATAACCAAGCTTTTCATAAAGCCTGATAGCCCCAGTATTAGATTTTTTAACTTCTAGTCTTAGATAAGCACAGTCCTCATCAGAGCTCATTTCCTCCAACTCTCCAATTAACTGAGAACCCAGACCATAACCTTGGTATTCATTTAAAGTGGCCAGTGAGTAAAGCCTAGCCAGACTTGTTCCAGAATTAATTAAAACCAATCCGTACCCGATCAACTTTCCATGGTATTCCATCACTAAGAAGATAGAGTTGGCCTTAGTGATCATCCAGTTAAAATTTCGTCTTGTGAGTTGATCGTAGTTAAAACAAGCGTTTTCCAGCTCAACCAATTGAGTTAAATCTGTCAACTTGGCCTGTCTTAAAATGACATCAGTTGGCCTAAAATCACTAAGAATTTTCTTCTTCTTTTTCATCTAATGGCCCTTTGAACTTGGTCTCTGATTCTGCTATTGTACTTAAGATAGCATAACTTTCACCATTTAAATTTAATGGTGATTTTAGGGGAAGCCTTGTGGCCAAGATCATCGTTATTGTCGAAAAACTTAAAGATTGGAACTCTTACTACCCGGCAGAGAAACTCCTTACTGCTGATGAGTACCTAATCAATTGGGATGATAATGCTCCTGAGAATCAAGGTGATAAAGAAAGAATAAAAATTATCAATTTATGTCGAAACTACAAGTATCAGAGTGCGGGTTATTATTGCTCGCTCCTAGCTGAGGGTAGGGGCCATTCAGTTATCCCATCGATAAAAGCAGTTAACGATCTTTCAAAACAGTTTTTTTATAATCTAGAAACAGAAGACCTGGATCAAACAATTCAGAAAGCACTAAAAGGCCAGAATCATCAAGAGACATTTCCCTTAAAAATATTTTTTGGGAAAACTGATCAGGAAGCTCTTCAAGATGTGGCCAGACAGATTTTCGATTTATTTGCCGCCCCTATTTTACTTATTGAATTTAAGTGGGATCAAAAATGGGAGATCAGCTCTATCAAGACTGGTGGTCTAAATGGACTTTCAACTACAGATGAAGATAGGTTTGCCAGCGCCCTTGATAATTACTCTGCTAAAATTTGGAGAAAACCCAAGGCCAAGAAAAAATATCGTTACGATCTGGCCATTCTCCATAATCCTAATGAAGAAATGCCCCCAAGTGATAAGAAGGCCCTCAATAGTTTTATCAAGGCCGGTAAAGAAAACGACGTTTTAGTAGAATTAATTGAAAAAAGAGATTATTCACGAATTGCTGAATACGATGCACTTTTTATCAGAGAAACAACTGCTCTTAACCATCATACCTATAAATTTGCCAAGAAGGCACAGTCTGAAGGCCTCGTTGTTATTGATGACCCTATGTCAATTCTGAGATGTACGAATAAAATCTTCATGGACAATATTCTTAAATCGAATCGAATTAATGCTCCAAAAACAATTGTGGTCATGAAAGACAACCCTCAGCATCTTAAAGAAGCCGTTGAGGAAATTTCATTTCCCATGATTATTAAAATTCCTGATGGTGCTTTCTCAAAAGGTGTTTACAAGATTGAGTCTTATGAAAGACTGATGACTGTCACTGAAGAGCTTTTTAAGAAAACTGCACTCCTTCTTATTCAAGAGTATTTTTATACTGATTTTGACTGGCGCATTGGAATTCTCAACGATCGCCCTATCTTTGCCTGCAAATACTATATGACTAAGGGCCATTGGCAAATCTATAACCATAATAATGCCAAAGGTGCACAAGATGGGGATTCTGAAACATTTCCTATCAGCAAGGTTCCCAAGCATGTGCTTTCTACGGCCCTCAAGATGTCAGGGCATATTGGAGACAGTCTTTACGGGGTAGATCTGAAAGAGAAGAATGGTAAGGCTTATATTATCGAGATTAACGATAACCCAAATATTGATGCTGGAATCGAAGACGCTATTTTAGGCGAAGAACTCTACCACCATATTATTCATGATTTTGTCCGCCGTATTGAGGCCAAACGATGAAAAAGGTCTTGGTTGTCGGTGGGACTCATGGCAATGAATGGACTGGCGCCTATCTAGTCACTAAATATGCTGAAGAACTCAAGCGACTCTTCCCCAAGCTGGAACTCACTTTTCTTCTGGCAAATCCTAAGGCCTTTGAGCTTAATAAGAGATTTGTAGATGAGGATTTAAATAGAGTCTTTGCTCCCATTGCTGAAAATCTTAATCATCAAACCTATGAATACCAGCGCGGAGTAGAGCTCCAAAACTCTATTAATATACTTTCTCCTGACTGGATTATTGATCTTCACACGACAACCTCTAATCTTGGAGCAACTTTAATCCTTACTAATGAGGAGAAGCTCCCCATGAAGCTCGCAGCGAGTATTCATCACAATAAGACAGATCTCAAGATTATCTACTCTCCGGACCAAACCAATAAATACCTATGCTCTCAATGCAAAAACAATCTTATGATTGAAATTGGCCCTGTGCCGAATGGTATCCTAGAACCTAATATCCTACTGAAAACAAAAGAAATTTTAGAAGAACTTCTCACTTCAATCTCAGAGAATTCTTTTACTCAATTTAATCAAATCGAAGTTTTTGAAGAAGTAAAAGATATCTACTACCCCCAAGAAAACGGAGAAATAATAGCGATGACGCATCCGTTCATTCAAAATAGAGACTTCGTTTTACTTAAAAAGAATGATCCTGTTTTTCTTGGATTTGATGGAAGAGCTGTTTTTTATCAGGAAGAAGAATCTCTTTTTCCAATTTTTATAAATGAAGCTGCTTACTATCCTTCAAAACTTGCTTTTAGTTTAACAAAAAAAAGAAAGAGAAATTGTTAACCTGACAGTGTGTCTCAAGCTCCCCCCTCCCCCCTTAATAAAAATATTTTTTTATTACAATGAGTTCATCCTTGTTAAGTTATTACACATCAAGTAAATTTATACTTAATTACTCATTCAATATTTCCAGATTTATGGAATAGGAACAAAAGGGAGATTTTATGAAATTTGCTTTGATCGCTGCTGCTCTAATCGTTGTCGCTGTTGCTTGTAACAAAAAAGAAGAAGCTACAACTACTGAAACAACAACTACTACTACAGAAACTGCTACTGAAGCAGCTCCAGTTGAAAACACTGAAGCAGCTCCTGCTGAAGCTTCTGAAACTGTTGAAGCTCCAGCTGCTGAATAATCATTTACTGATTCATTCAATATAAGAAGGGAGCTTTTTAGCTCCCTTTTTTTTTTTATATTAAACAGAGTGCCTGAGGTAGGCCTGATAAATACAATATGGACCTGCAGTTTTTCCCTCGTAGGCAAGATTCAACCAAGAGTGATTCTGTAAAATAATTTCTTGAGCATACTTTCCTCTCACAATCAGTCTTATCGGACGTTTCATCGCCATTTTTTTTAGCTCAGTGAGAGTGTGTTCAATATGGGCAACCTGGCCATAATCATAAATAAAATAAATATCTGCTTCTGGAATCTGAAAGGCCTTATTAAAAAGATCTTCTGCAATAATTTTACAATGAGAAAATCCGAGCTCTTTATAAACGCGATTCCCTTCATCGGCCCTCGCTTTTACATACTCAATGCCAGTGAATAGGGTCTTAGGATAAAGACCGCCAATAAGGGCCCCCATGCGCCCATAAGCAGCTCCTAAATCTACGACATGCTGATAAGGTCGCAATTTAAGTAATTGAAAAATTCGGGCCATTTCTGAATAAGGTGTCTGTAAAGTTTTAGCATCAAGTCCAATCCAAGTTTGCACACCATTATGAATCGATGGTCCCCATGAATCATGAGTTCCATTTGGATCAAAATCCATGGCCTCAGCAACTAACATTTCTTCAATGTATTTGATCCGAAAACCAAGAAGGCGATCTACAAGTTGGGAATGTTCATGAGTGATGATTAAATGATTTTTCTGTAACTGAAAAAAGCTTGGATTCTGGGCCAAATAACAAATCTCTGGCCCAGTAAGACTCATGCGAGAGACTTTCTGATAATCGGCAAGTGAATGAAATTCCATCCGTGGAAAAAAATCTAATTGAAGCACGAACCCATCCTTAGGTTAACTAGCTATAATTGTAATATTTCGAGAGCTAAAGAGTCAAACGAGGCAAATATTCATAAACTCTTAATTAACTTAATTGAATATGAATTTGATCTTCAGTTATTGGGCCTGCAGTTCCATGTACCGATAGTGTTACCATGAAAGATAAACGATGCTTTATTTGCAAATTCCAAAACACATTAACTGAGCATTCTACTCACGTGAATCATATCTACTCACAGAATGGGGACGATATTTCGATTAATCTATGCTGGTCTCACTCTGTGGAGTTCTTTAAACTAGGGCGTGTCCTCATTTGCCAACCTTCATCCATATGAGGGAGCATGCAATA
>DZBG01000039.1 GCA_022729855.1 Bdellovibrio sp. | reverse complement strand
ACCTTATGAAGTTATGATGAAGAAAAGTTGCACTAGGAAATGGTAGTTGGGAATTTTACTTGGTATGAAAAAGTGGGATAATTCAATGTTTGAATTCCATCTTTTCCGATCATCACAAATCTCACTTCATCTTTTTCTTTTATATCTTCTGAACAGCGAGCGACAAAAGTTTTCTTCCCATCGATTGTTTGCCAAAAAGAATTTTGATAGCCAGTCGTGAGCAAAGGATCAGCACTTATCTTTTCAAGACAAGAATAAAGGTCGGAGTAAACAGTTTGATTAATATGTTCAATATTTTTGGCCAGTTCAGGAGAGAGGATACTCGTTTCTTCACAAGTCTGAGCTGAGAGGTGAAAACTTGTGAGTCCAATGACCAGAGTCAGAAGAAAATGCATTTTTTGCCCTTGGAGAGAAGGTTAAAGCTTCACTAATTATAAACCAATTACTAAAGTATCATAGTGCTGAAAAACTCTCCTAACTTGAGGCTTTGACTATGATTCTTCAGAAACATCTCAATCAATATATAAATCAACTTCTTAGCTCTCATTTATTCGAAGACTACGGGCCCAATGGCCTGCAGATCGAAGGAAAAAAAGACATAAAAAAAATTGCCTATGCTGTTTCTGCCACTCAAGAATCTATCCAAGAAGCGATTGCTTGGGGTGCAGACGCCCTCGTTGTTCACCACGGAGTATTCTGGAAGCATAATGGCGCCCGCACCATTACAGGACCTTGGGGTGAGCGAATTAAGCAATTAATCAAACATGAAATAAATCTCTACGCCTATCATCTTCCTCTAGATGCTCATCCAGAAGTTGGTAATGCGAGCTCACTGGCCAGACTCATTGATCTCACAGAACTTGCTCCATTCGGAGAACATAAAAGACAACCACTAGGAGTGAAGGGAAAGTTTCAAACAGCAATCAAAGCTTCAGATCTTCAAAAAAAACTGGCCACAATTTTAAATCATGAAATTAAACTTGCCTCTCCCAATGAGGATGAACTTATTAGCACTATGGGAATCATCACTGGAGGAGCTAATAATGAGTGGAGTGAAGCGATGAAAGCGGGCCTTGATTCTTATCTCACTGGAGAGATCTCTGAATACAATTGGCATGATGCTAAAGAAGCAGGCATTCATTATTTTGCCGGTGGACATCACGCCACAGAAAGATTTGGGATTCAAAGTTTAATGGAAAAAATAACAATGGATTTTAAAATAGAAGGTAAGTTTTTTGATTCGGCCAATCCGGCCTAAAGTTTCTGAATCAGAAGATACTGATCACCAAGCTCCATTAATTTTCCCGCCACAAATAGGGCCTCTTCGCCGTAACCCCAATAAATGTCTACACGAGCATTCCCACGAATGGCCGATCCTGTATCCTGATTTAAAAAGAAACGAGAAAATGGCGCCTTTACAGGGCTTCCATCACTATCCAAATGTGTCGTCTTGACAGTTTTAATGAAATTGATAACTCCGGTGGTTTTATAAATTGTATTATCAACAGCAATTGATCTTCCTTCAGTTAAAGGAATATCCCAAACACCATGGGGTTCTTCTTCAGTAATCTTAAAATAAACAAACATCGGACAAGTTGAATAAGTCTCTTTCTGGTACTGTGGATTATTTTCTAAAAACTCACGCTGAGTCCAATAGTTCACAGTCATTCCACTCATGAGTCCAGAGGAAATCAGATACTGAGACACAAACTGAAACTTCATCCCGTTTTTGCCAGCATAAGAGAGATAAAGCACTCTCCCATCAGGGAGTTTCACTCTTCCCCCACCTTGGATATGCATAAAATAAATATCAAAGAGTGTGTTCTTCACCCACAGAAGTTCAAGACCCTTGTTTTTTAACTTACCCTCAAAATCAATCTGAGTGCGTGAATATTTTTGGTCCCCCACTTCAGGAAGAGCGTAGATTGGATATTTATACTCAGAAGTCTGCTCATAAGAGCCATCGAGATCGGGAGTATAATAGCTTGTGAAATAAGTTTTTTTATTTTGATAACCACGCTCTGCCTTGGCCGGCAAAGGACGGTAGATATTAAACTGCTCATTAAGTTTTAAAGATAAATTTTGATAACAAACTTCCTTCACTGAAGTCTGTAAACACTCACGGGCCTCATCTACTAAAACAGAAAATTTTAAAAGACTTTGTTTGAGGTGAGACTTTTTATAGATATCTTTTCCGAACTGAATTGTATCAGTCAGACCTACTCTGTCGTAGGCCTTTACTTGTCTCTCAATCGCCTTCTTCATTAAATCGAGATCAAGGTCATCTTCAAACACCACAGACTCAAGCACCTGTTCAGTGGGAGTTTTCTCTATGGCCCAAGCTGAGCTGATTAATAATAACGATAAGAGATAAATCATTATCTTTTAGTTTTCTTGGCTTTCTTTTTGATTAAGAAATACTGCTGACCAAGATCATTTGTATTATAGGCCATCATCACGGCATCTGGTCCATAACCTGAATAAAGATCAACTCTGGCGTTTCCTCTAATCGCTCCTCCTGTATCTTGGAAGAACATAAAACGTGAGAAAGGAGCTTTCACTGGTTTTTGATTTTCATCAATGCTGATTGTCTTATTTGTTTTTACAAAATTAATCAGACCGATATCTTTATAGATACGAGAATCCATGGCAAGAGATCTCATCTCTGTTAGTGGGATATTATTAAGTCCCACAGGTTCATCTTCAGTGACTTTAAAATAAATATAAGACGGTGAGCTCGCAAAAATTTCTTGTTGTTTCTCAGGATGCTCTTCTAAGTACTTTCTTTGGCCGTTAATGCCAGCATCCTCTGGTTTTAGATATCCCTTCTCAACCATATACTTATAAATCATCTGAAAACTTTTTGCATTTGAGCCAGCATAACTTAAATACTCATACTTCTCTGATCCATCAGGGAAAATGACTTTAATTCTCCCTCCACCTTGAACATGAAGAAGATAAAGATCAAAAAATGAGTCCTCGACATAAAAAAGCTCATAGCCTTTTCCTTCAAGAGCTCCTTTAAAATCAATCTGCTCACGCGTAAAACTTCTATCAGCTACCTCTGGCATACCGTAAATAGCGCGAGAGAATCTCTCTGTCTTAATTGGTGAGCCAATTAAGTCAGGCGAGTAATAAGAGGTAAACTGAGTTGTCAGCTTACCTTGACCGTAACCACGCTCAGTTTTACCTGGGATGGGACGAAAAATATCAAATTCTGCGTTCATTCTTTGATTAAAAACATTCATGCAGGCCGAAGCCTCTTGGGCCAGCTGACAAGTTTTAGCTTCATCAACGATTTCTTTAAAAAGAATTAATGATTCTCTAAGATAAGTTTTAGCGTATGACCTAGCTCCGTATTTAATCACGCCACTTAGACCAGTGGTTTCATAACTTAAAAGTTGGCGAGAAATGGCGAGATCAATATTTTCAAAATTAATATCATCAGAAAATTCCATACTCTGACTCACAAGAGCAGTAGGAGTAGCAAAAACTGATGTCGTCATCATGATGGCGATTAAAATCTTGAACACGTCAAAACCTTTGATAAAGATAATTATGTATAGATTAGGTTAAGATTTTTAGACAATCTTCGTCAAAGTATATTTGACTTACAGAGTCTTACCGAGAAGTAATAAGGGAATCTTATTAAATTCTCTCAGGACCTCATGATCGTAATGGAGCTTCTTATAGAAATGGACGTTTCTGGCCGTAGGACTAGTAATAATATGAATGCCCTCGGCCCCTTCTTGCCGCATTAAATCTTCAAACTCTGCCACGAGTTTCTGTCCAATGCCTTGACCACGAGATGCTGCAGAGCAATTAATATGAAGGTGAGCACCGTATTTCTCAAATTGATCTTCAAAAATCTCTAAATGCGGGACCTGTTCATACAGCTCGGCCGGAGTGCTATGCATTCCACAGCAGTAACCGACGACTTGATCATCTTGGAGAGCAATTAAACACAGCTCAGGGACACTTTGAACATAGACCCCTAAGTACTTTACTAAAAAACGGACTCTCTCCTCCATTGAGGCAAAGTCTTTTTTAGTTGAGGCCTCAAAGAAAATTTCCATGACCTGTTCAAATTTTTCAGGCCTCTCGGCCAAATTAGAAATTATAACTTCTGACATAAATTCCAAACCTGATAGCGTGATCTAAGTGGTGGATCAATTTCTCTCACATCTTTCATCACTTCAAAACTAAAAAGATACTGCCAAGCCGAGGCAAATTCTTTGAGTAGATTGACTGCAAAGTTTTCTGCTTCACGAGACTGCATATTCTTTAAACTAAAATAAACATCACAGATCTTTTCAAAATTCTCATCTTTTAAGATGTCTTCAAACTCACCGTGAAAATCGAGGGGATCCAATTTTTCGAGAACTCGGATACTCTCCCCAAGTTTCATAAAACTCGCGGCCTCTTTAGGAGAGAGGCCAAAATTCTTCTGCCACGAATCTATATTATGCCCTCTTAAAGCGAGCCATAACATGAGCCTCGCCGGACTCTCCTGCCAGTAGAGGGGCAAACTTTCTTGAGCGTCAAGAGTAGGAATCCAGCTTGAATTCCACTCAGGATGTGAGTCACGATACTCAAGCAGCAAGGAGAAATATTTTTTTAAATCTTTCGATTTTTGAATCTCATTCCAAACATGTACATGGGAGACAGTTGAGAGGGGCATTTTTCGAAGAACCATATCCAAGAGTGGATCAATACTAAACCCCAGTTTTAATGAAAACCTGAGAGCCCTAAAAAAACGGATGGGATCTTTCTCGAAATTCTCACTCACTGGTAGCAGTCTTTCTTCTTGAATACGAAGAGCACCATTTAAAGGATCTAGACACTCTACTTTATTGCTCTTAATAAATTTAAGGCCAATACTGTTAACAGTGAGATCACGGCGCAAGACTGCTTTTTCATAGGGAAGATTAAAACATAATTCGTGAGTGAAGTTTTTATGTCCCCCACTGGCCCAATCATCGGCAAACGTTTCAATCCTTGGAGCAGAAAACTCATAAGTTATCGTTTTAAGTTTTAATCGAATGATATCAAAAGGAAGAAATTGAATTTGCCCGAACTGACCTAAGGCCTTGCCTACACGTTTCCAGAGACCAGTATCAAAACTTAAGGTCTCATGGACAAGCTCCATATCCCAATCATCCCCCACCTTTCCAGTGATCAGATAATCACGAGGGACACCACCAATAAGAATTGGTGTGAATCCTTCTTTTGCTAGGGCCTGCCAGATTTCTTCAAAAGACTCTGGCAGTTTTTTTGTAAATTTGTCCCACATTTTTTATTCTAATTCTTTGGCCGCATTTCGCAGATATTCATAAAGTTCTTTAATTTTATAATTATCTGCTTCATCTTGGTGATAGGCAAATGAGACTTTATTATTAAGAACTTCAAAACTTTTACCGGCCACTCCGATCTTGCCCTTAAGGTGTGAACGGTTAAGTACGTGAGTCGGCACTACTGCCATCCCCAGTCCATCCTCTACTGCTTGAAGCATTTGACCGAATGAATTTACAATCAGACGAGGTTTCACATTTCTTGGAACCACTCCGAATTTTTCACGACACCAACGATAAAAACTTGGATCGTGGGGATCATAAAAAATAACCGGATGAGTGAGAATTTCTTTGAGATCTGAGCTTTCAGTGATGTTCATCGACTTGGGAAAAACCAAAGTGGTGTATTCTTCGTGAAGATCTTTTTTGTCGGCAAAGGCCGGCACTAGATAATCAGGAAGGATCAAACAATCAATATCGTGTGACTCAAATTTCTTGATCAGATTTTCAGGAAAATCCATCGTCATTCTAACTTCAAGATCAGGATATTTACTAAGAAACTTCAGCACTCGTGACGAGAGCCAAGTTTTACCTAGGCCGTAAAGAGAACCCACATGGAGTTTTCCTCTGATGGCCTGGTTATCAAGATGGATTTGCTCAATCGTCTCATCAATACGTCTGAAGTATTGTTTGGCCACTTTCGCCAGACGATGTCCACTCTCAGTGAGCGCCACAGATTTTCCATGACGAGAAATAATCGGGAATCCCACTTTTGCTTCTAAATTTTTAAGGGCCTGAGAAACAGCGGACTGAGTGACATTTAATTCCTCAGCAGCTTTTGAGATATTATCATTTTGAGAAAGTGCAATGAGCACTTGTAGCATTGATGACTCGAGCATAGTTAATCCTCATAAATAAGAAGGGGACCCATAAGGTCCCCTTCAGTATATTATAAGTCAAACTTATAAATTATTCAGCTCTTTCTTGTAGCTTCTCTTTACGCTCAGCAATAACTTTCTCTTGAACGAAAGATGGACACTGCTCGTACTTGTTGAACTCCATAGAGTATCCAGCTTTACCAGCTGTCCCTGAACGAAGAACAGTTGAGTAACCAAACATTTCAGAAAGTGGAACAAGAGCATTAATTACCGCGTCTCCACCTTCAGCTGTTTCAGATCCTAGAATTACACCACGACGAGAAGATAAATCTCCGATTACAAATCCTTGGAATTCGTTTGGAGTTTCAACTTCTACTTTCATGATCGGTTCAAGGATACATGGAGTAGCAGCTTTAACTGCTTCACGAAGGGCCATACGAGAAGCAATACGGAATGCCATATCAGATGAATCCACATCATGCGACTTACCGTCTTGAAGGAAAACATCTACGTCAATAAGTGGGAAAGCTGCGAGTGGCCCACGGTTCATAACATCTTGGAAACCTTTTTCACAAGACTGGATGAATTCGTTAGGAATTACCCCACCTTTAATCTCATTATTGAATCTGAAAACTTGGTCTTCAGTTGTTTTTCTATCAGCAGTAAGTGGCTTAATATGTCCAGCAACAGCACCGAACTGACCAGAACCACCCGTTTGCTTACGGTGAGTATAATCAAATTTCGCTTCGCCACGGATTGTTTCACGGTAGTTAACCTGAGGAGCACCAACTTCTACTTCAGCTTTATACTCACGCTTAAGACGTTCAGTATAAATCTCAAGGTGAAGCTCTCCCATTCCCGCGATACGTGTTTCACCAGACTCTTCATCTGTGAAAAGGTGGAATGTAGGATCTTCTTTAATAAAGCGAGCAAGACCTTTGGCCATACGAGCTTGGTGATCTTTATCTTTTGCTTTAATCGAAAGCTCAATTACAGGTATAGGAATATGCATTCCTTCACATGATAGATAGTCTAGGCCCGAATCTTCCTGAACAAATGTATCCCCTGAAGCACAGTCAACACCGATCATAGCGATGATATCCCCTGCACTTGCAGAATCAATATTCTCACGGTCGTTAGCATGCATGCGCACGATACGTCCGATACGAACTCTTTTCTTCGTACGTGTATTATAAAGAGTATCCCCTTTATTCAATGTTCCCTGGTAAATACGAGTATAAGTTAACTGTCCGAATTGCTCGTCAGTAATCTTGAATGCCATACACACAAGACCTTTAGAGTAATCAGGAATAAGGTCAACTTTTTCACCATTTCTAGAATCAATCGCTTTTGAGTGAGCGGCTGTAAGTGGAGATGGTAAATAACGAGCAACTGCATTGATAAGAAGTTGAACACCTTTATTTTTGAAAGCTGATCCCATGAATACTGGAGTCATCTGAAGAGAAAGAACACCTTTGCGAATCGCAGCGTGAATAACTTCTTCAGCGATTTCTTTACCTTCAAGAAGGTCTTCCATCATTTGATCATCAAATACTGAGGCAGCATCAAGAAGTTTTTCTCTTTCTTCTTCAGCTTTAGATTGAAGGTCCGCAGGAATTGCTTCTTCACGAACTTTCTCACCATTATCGCCATCAAAATAATAAGCTTTCATTGTGATTAGATCCACACATCCAGCGAAGTTTTCTTCTGCTCCGATAGGGATTTGCATAAGAACAGCATTGTGGTTCAGCTTCTCGCGAAGAGCTTTAACACCGTTGTATGCGTTTGCACCCATACGGTCCATCTTGTTTAAGAAGGCCATACGAGGAACTTTATAACGTTTCATCTGACGATCTACAGTGATTGACTGTGACTGAACTCCAGCAACAGAACAAAGAACAAGAATCGCACCATCAAGAACGCGAAGTGAACGCTCTACTTCTACAGTAAAGTCCACGTGTCCCGGAGTATCGATAAGATTGATCTTAATCGCTTTTCCATCACCTTCAGCATAGCTAATGCCTTTAGCATCGATACCAGTCCACTCTACAGTTGTAGCTGCAGATGTAATTGTAATACCTTTTTCTTTTTCAAGCTCCATGTGATCCATAGTAGCGCCGGCTCCGCCGCCTTTTACGTCTTCGATTTTGTGAATCTTGGCACAGTAAAAGAGAATGCGTTCAGACAAAGTTGTCTTACCAGAGTCAATATGGGCAGAGATCCCAATGTTTCTGGTTTTTGGTAAGTTTTTCATTACGACTCCAAAAAGGTGGTTATTAATGCGGTTTAATCAAAAATTTAAGACTGCATCATAAAGGACGATGCCCCTTCTCGTCAATCTGAAAGACAAGCAAAATCAGCTGTTTTTGCTTCTGGACAAATTGGAACTTTTGCCCGAAAAATAATCACTATGTTTTCAAAGAAAGATCTCGATAAAACAACGATGTACGAAGCTGTTAAGACTCTAGTAGAAGAGGAATCGCAGCATCTCCACCTTCACCAACAGAAGCTGTTCACACTCTTCAGTATTGCCTTCCAATATATTTTATTTCGCTCCACGAAACACGCAGGGCACTATATTATTCGTATTGAGGATAGTTTTCTGGCGGAAAAGCTGGCCCGTAAGGCCAAGGACGAGAGCACTCGTAAATTTATGAATCGCCTGATGGTCCCTCGCCGTTTGGTTTACGGAAACTCAACTTTTCACTTAGATTTTTTCAATATCTCAACTTGGGGAATCACCAAAGATCTTCCCAAAGAAAAAATTCAAGGTGCCATCATTGTCAAAAACACCCAACAAGCACCAATGGAAGATGAAGTAAAGTTTCGCCCAGAAGATATTTTTGGGCCAAATTATTTTCTCAATTCTCTGATCGAGTTTGTCCCTAAAACCATCACGATTTCATTCGGTGATGAGTTCGAAAATCTAAAAAAAGTAGAATTTGGTTTTATTGAAGAGGCCAGTGAGCGCCTAGCAAGTGGTGTGAGAATTTCTGGGGATATCAGTTTGGACGAAGAGGAATAAATTTATTTCTCGACCTTAACTCCGTCTGCATACTCGTAAGTAGTCTCCTCTCCTTTTCGGTCGCACTCTTTCCATCGGCCCTGTTTTAAGTCCGCCTTATATTTTCCCTCTGACTTTAAGGCACCTGTCCCATAAAAGAACTGCCAGAAACCATCTTTAAGTCCATCGTCATAATCACCTTGGGCCAGTAGCTTTCCAGTGTCATAAAAATGTCTCCAAGTCCCTATTCTGCGCCCTTTAAGAACCTGTCCCTCAGCCGCAAGGACTCCTGTCTCAAAAAAGATCTTCACTTCACCCTCTTTGGGGCCCTGTTTTTCATAAAAAATATCATTGGGTGGGAGCATCCAGCGAAAACCGTTAATTCTTTCTTCTTTTTGTAATTTACGCACAACTTTAAGCACAAAGGATTTAGCTCCTTCTTGCTCGGCCGGCGCGACTTCACTTAGATAAGAAATTTCATCACGAAGTTTATTGAAGTGCCTTGGAATAACTTTCTCATAGGTGCGAAGACCTTCATCATCAATGCCAAAAAGTGATTTCGCAAAAATCATCATCATCATCTGCTCTTGCGTATCAAGAACCGCTTCAATTTCATCACTGGGAAGTTCTAAAAAATCTTTGAAGGTTTTTAAATTTTTCATCACATACATCATGTACACTGGGTCCTCTAAGACTCCGGTGATAAAAATATGCTGACGCTTCATTCCCTCAGTCATCTCCATGCTCTGAACGAAATCTTTGAAGCCATCAAACTGTTTGCGTTTAATTCGGTCTAACATTCCCATAGGCAGACATTTTACCTCTTTTCTGAGAATCAAAAAGAACAAAATTCAAGATAAACTTAAGACTTATAAGTTACTGAAACCCTATTCCTTTTAGACCTGTTATTTTTGAGTATTTTAAGAAGAAGTTAATAGATGAAAAAGAGCTGCCCGAATTTAAGGCACTCGCTTAAAAATTTCACTCAAGGCCTTCATTAAGGTCTGAAGTTGGTCTCGTGAAAAATCTGGGCCAAGACTAATGCGCAGACCATTTTTTGAAACATGACTAAGCCCAAGTGAGAGAAGAATTTCACTGTCTTTTGCAGTTCCAGAAGAGCAAGCAGAGCCTGCACTAATTTCAACCCCACTCACATCAAACATCGCGAGCGCAATATCTGAGGTCAGCTTATTGAAATAAAAATAAATTGTATTAAAGCTGCGATGAAGGGCCTTCTCACCCACAAGACCGCCCTTGTCCTTGAGCTCAACTCTGAGAAACTCTACTAACTCATCTTTGAGCACACCAAGACCTGCTAAATCCTTATTGCTCATATCCTCAAGGGCAAGCCTGATTGAGTGCACACCCATAGCATTCTCAGTTCCAGAGCGCACTCGGCCCTGCTGGCCTCCCCCAAACACAAGTGGTGAGAGGATTGTTCCTGCTTTAATAAAACTGAAACCAATACCTTTGAGCGCCCCAAATTTATGGGCAGAGAATGTGTAAAAATCAACAACTGGATCAAGATCACGGTACTGATGAAATTTACCAACGGACTGAACAGCATCAACATTGATAAAAAGATCAGGGATCTGTTTAAAACGACGAATCTCACTTAGAAGAGAAACAACACCGATCTCATTATGAACCCATAAATGATTATATAAAATAAGAGCAGTGGGATGCTTTCGTTGCAGCTCTAAAAGTTCTTTAAAATTTTCATCATGAAGATAATCACCATGTGAATCTCTTTTTAAAATGAACGGAATGGCCTTTTGATAAAACTTACAAGTCTCAACTACTGCAGGGTGATCACCTTGGGCATAGGCCAAGATAAGAGGTCTCTTCTCATTCTCACTTCGCATGACAAAATGATGAATAACAGTATTTAATCCCTCTGTAGCACCTGAGTGAAAATAAAGTGAATAATCAGTTTCTTTAACTGAATAGTATTCATTAATAAAAGACTTGGATTGATTGATGCTCTTGCGGGCCTGTTTTCCATCCGTATGTTGAGAAGATGGATTGGCGAAAATAACATCGCCACTCATCAACCACTGGCGGACCAGTGGTGAGAGTGGCGACGTTGCATTATAATCGAGGTAAAGACGACTTTGAGTCAAACTTATTGATTAATTTCACCAATGCTAGTTCTGATGGCAGAAGCATTAGCGTTGTTGTTAGATGCAGCTGCTGCGTGAGCAGATGTATCTTTAGTTTTTCTCATTAAGTCACCTAGAGATGTAGTAGCAAGGTATTCTTGCATAATTACACCAAGGTTTTCGAAATATGATTTAGTAAGATTAAACTCAGCTGTATCAACAACTGTGTTAATGTCATTACCATTTTCATCTTTCATGATTTCGATTCCAGAAGATGGAATTCCAACGATATCACGAGCAGGGTTGATGTTTTCACCAACACACTCAAGAATATCTTTTACTGAAATTTCATCCATAGCGCGAGATAGAACATATCCGCCACCTGGACCACGAACAGATTTTACAACTTTACCTGTACGAAGCTTTCTGAAAAGCTGCTCAAGATAATGTAAGCTGATCGCTTGACGTGAAGAGATTTCCTGCAGTCTTACTGGGTTCCCGTTACTGTTAAAAGTTAGGTCCAGCATGGCACGTACTGCATAACGGCCTTTAGATGTGAGTCTCATTGTCTTCCTCCATAAATCCAAAAAGTTTGGTAAGTTTTTTGATCAGGTACAATCATCCTTGTTACCTGTAAGATACCTAATCTGAAAAGCGCTCACTCATTTCAGACTAAAAACATCTCCCAATAAGTATCACCCCAACGTTTTTCCCCCGTCAACTCTTTAAAACTCAAGTTTTATATTTTTTTTGGAAATTAAGGTTAAGCGAAGAAAACTTAACAATTTCAACGCATTACATTGACGCAAAAGGGCGCCAGTGTCAAAAGGATCTCAGGCATTTTTTACCGACTGACTTAGTTGGTTTTACTCTTCGTGAAGGGAATAGAGAGTAAAATTTCGAGAACTGCCTTCCGGATGGTCAGTTTGCTCATTAATTTTTATCTCCATAAGGTACGGAGAATAGTTTTCTGGCAGCTCTCTAATGAGACGGCGAACATATTTCATTCCCCATTCTGCAAAAAAATATTGTTTATCTTCCAAGTAGACTGGAAGTTCTAATTGGAGAATTTCTTCGTTCTTTTCTATTCTATAAAAGTCAGCATGAAGAATTGTTTTTGCTTCCGACAAAATTGAATAAGTCGGACTAAGGGTCTTACCTTCACCAACAAAACTTTGAGTGAAGCTCGTTTTTCCGGCCCCTAAATCTCCCTCCAGTACTACCATGGCCGGCGATTTCGTCAGCTCTTTTAATTCATACACAATATAAGGAAGATCTGATTTGAAAACTTTCTTCCATTCACGGATAACTTTTTTATTCATAGTTCTACTTACTCTTCAATTGATTTAAAAGCGTCCGGAAAAAACTCAATAAGACTTGTTGCAGTCATTGAACGAACACCATGTTTGGCCACAGCAAATTTTCCGGCCTCAGTATGAATCATAACGGCCTTCAAGATTGTGCGGTTCATATTTTCATAAATATTATACAACGAATCTCTCTTTTTTAAATTCGCTTCTTGAGATAAAAGTCCACCCATAATTCCAGCAAGAACATCTCCGACTCCTCCGGTCGCCATTCCGTCATTCGGAGAGAAATTGAAATAGGTCTTCCCATTAGTCAGTCCAAGATAAGTACAAGGACCTTTTAAAATAACTGAGCAATTAATTCGCTCAATCACTTCTCTTAAATGCTGAAATGGTCTTCTATTCACTTCCTCCATTGAGTATCCACTAAAGCGAGAGAACTCACCCATATGGGGAGTCAATACTGTAGGAGCATTTCTCATGGCAAAGACACTGCTATCCTCTTTCATTGAGAGCACATTAATGGCATCAGCATCGAGTACCACTGGGCCAGAAAAATTATTTAAAATTTCAAGAACCACTTTTCGCGAGCGTGTTGAGCGGGCCAGACCAGGGCCAATAACAATTGAATCATAACGATCTAGGTCTTGAAGAACTTTTGTCCACTTCCCTTGATCGTTTGGAATATAACCAGTCATGATTTCTGGGATAAGCCTAAACATCATCTCGTGGTACTGAGGCTCCCACGTACAAGCAGTCACCAGTCCCGCTCCAACCTTCAAGGCCGAAGTCGCCGCCATGACTGGTGCTCCTGTGAGGCCATGTGATCCACCGATCACAAGTGTGTGTCCAAAGATTTTTTTGTCACCGAATTTATTTCGTGGGCCATCTTCTTTACTAATATCAGCTTTGCTGAGAAGAAATTTGTCTCCACCAACACTCGTAAGTTCTCTTGGAAAACCAATTTCAATCAGCTCAATTTCGCCAAGCAACTTCGCTCCCTCTCCTTGGTAATAACCAAGTTTAGGAAGGGCCACAGCAAGAGTCATATCTGCCTGAACGGCATTACCAAAAGCTGCCCCATGTTCACCTTCAACACCCGTAGGGATATCTAATGAGATGGTATAACTTGATTCATGATTAATAAGATTAATCACTTCGTAGAGATGTTGAGGAAGAGGAAAACGCACACCTGTTCCGAAGATAGCATCAACCACCACTTTTGGTGAGGCGACTTGAGAGAAATAACTCTCTACATCTGAAACATCCGTGGCCATATAAACTTTCACACCAAAAGCACGGGCCTTTCTTAATTGGTAGGCATGCTCAATTGATGATTGCTTCTCATCAAACAAGAGAAAAGCACAGGGCTTCACTCCAAATTTCATAATATGACGGGCGATACTTAGCCCATCAGCTCCGTTATTCCCATTTCCAATAAAGAAAATAAGCTCGCAACTTTTAAGATCATCACCAAGTTTTTGGACAATACGTTCGGCCCCAATAAGACCAACATTTTCGATAATCAGTTTATCATCAAACTGATATTTCTCTCTTGAAATGGCTTCAAGCTCTTTCATTTCTTGGGGAGTTACAATACGCATACCAAATCCTTCTTATTTTATCTTGAGCGGAAATTTTTTAAATAAATGAAGCATATCATCTGTCACTTGAGCGATACCAACAAACATCGCCTCACTCATCATCCAGTGACCGATATTATATTCTGAAAAAACACCAAGTTCTAAAAGTGGTACAACACTTTCAAATGTGAGCCCATGGCCCGCATGAAAGCCACGATTGGCACCACGAATAATTCTAGCACCTTCTTGATACTGTTTTAAATGGTGAGACAGATCAGTGTCTTTGAGAAAATCTTTGGCATACTCGCCAGTATGAATTTCAACAGCATCACAATGAATTTTTAAACTGGCCTGAAGAGTCGCCGCATCGGCTTCAACAAAAAGAGAAATTTTTGTTTTCGGCAAATGTTTTTTTAATTTTTCACAGGCCTCAAAAACTCTTTTAAAAGCTTCAGGGGTTGATAAATCAAGACCACCCTCAGTAGTGCGCTCTTCTCTTTTTTCTGGAACTAAACAAATCCATTCAGGATTCTCATTAATGGCCAGGTCAATAATCTCAGGGTGGCAACCCATCTCAAGATTGAGAGGCTTACCAAAATGAGTGCATTGCTGATGAACTGGACTTACATCCGCATCTTGAATATGACGACGATCTTCTCTGAGATGAATAGTAATTTGATCTGCTCCACTCATGAGAGTGTCTCTAGCCGCTCTTTCAACTGAAGGATAACTCTCACCACGCTGCTGTCTTAAAGTGGCCACATGGTCAATATTAACACCTAAGCGTGGGATCATACTTTCCCCAAAGATTTTTCAACAACTACTGCGATATCTTCACAAACCTGTTGAACGATTTTTTCATTTTTCCCTTCAACCATCACTCGAACTAAGGGTTCAGTTCCAGAGTAACGAAGAAGAATTCTTCCATTTCCGTTTAATTTTTTCTCACCGGCCTTGAGACTCGCCTGAATTTCAGGAACATCTTCAAATGCTGTTTTCTTGAGAACAATCACATTAATCATCACCTGCGGGAAGAGTTCAATCTCGGCCGCAAGATCAGAAAGTTTTTTATCATAGAAGCGAATTGATTCAATTATTTTCAGGGCCGCAAGAATTCCGTCCCCTGTGGTTGAGTATTTTTTAAAGACAAGATGTCCTGAAGGCTCTCCTCCAAAGAGGGCCCCTTCTTTTCTCATCTGCTCAACAATATATCTATCCCCGACTTGTGTGCGAGTAAAATTCATGCCATGTTGAGTGAGGAATTGTTCAAGACCAAAATTACTCATCACCGTTCCAACCACTTCATTTTTTGGGCCTAGCTCACCAGTATCTTTTAAAAACTTCGCACAGATCCCAATGACTTTATCACCATGGATCACTTCACCATTTGAATCTACGATGGTTAATCTGTCTCCATCCCCGTCCAAACAAACACCTAAGTCCGCACGATATTTTTTTACCGCTTCAGCACAAAGCTCTGGATGAAGGGCCCCACAATGAGCATTAATATTTGTTCCATTAGGCGCATTTCCCATAGAAATAACTTCAGCACCAAGCTCTTCAAAAACTGTTGGAGCAAGTTTATAACCAGCTCCATTGGCACCATCCACCACAATACGCATTCCCTCTAAAGTATAATTGGGAGAGAAAGCAGCTTTGGACTGAACAATATAACGGCCAATAACTTCATCTAAGCGTTTTGTACTTCCAAGCTCTGCTCCAGTCTTCACGGGAATAAGAGTTGGATCAAGAATCATTTTTTCTAATTCCATTTCAATTTCATCAGGAAGTTTATGTCCTGTTCTATCAAAAATTTTAATTCCATTATCTTCAAAAGAATTATGACTAGCAGAAATCATCACACCAGCATCCGCTCGCATTGACTGAGTCACGAAGGCCACACCAGGAGTGGGAAGTGGTCCCGTCAGAATGGCGCGTCCTCCTTGAGAACACACACCAGCTGAAAAAGCTTGCTCCAGCATATAACAGCTGAGTCTTGTATCTTTACCGATGATGATCAGAGGTTTTTTTCCAAAATTTCTTTGAAAATAACTTGTCACCGCACGGCCAAGAACAAAAGCCACTTCACCTGTCATAGGATAAACATTTGCTTTCCCACGAATCCCATCTGTACCAAATAATTTACGGCCCATTTTTATATCCACTGTTAAATTCTAAACCACTCTAAAATACACTATCTTAACGTGTATCTACAACCACTCGACGAGGTTTTAAATCAATTAAATATGATCCTGTGGGTAGAAGATATTTTACATCAACTTCCACTTTCCCTTTAGTTCCCACTGGAACTTCAACCCAGACTTCAATTTGTTTTTCAATTTGAGGTGCATTTTTCAGCAGTGCTTCAGGAAGAAAGGCCTTTAAGCTCACTGTTTTTGGAATGACTTTCCCTGGGGCCCCATTAATGCGAACTGCTACTTTAGGTAGAATGAGATTTGGTTTATTTGTCTTAATCACTGGTCTGAACATAATCTCTTTACCAGTGAGAATAGCAATACGCTCATCTGGAACCACAAGATCAATCATCAGCTCTTCACCAATAATCAATGTATCAAGTTCAATGGGACGAGTGGTCATCTCTTTTAAAGAAACCACCACTGAGCGAGGTCCATAAACTTCAACTTGCTTGGGAGAAATACTCCAGCTCTCCATATTCAAAGAGGCAGGAAGTTGGCCAATAAAAGAAGGACGTACAGGAATAATTTTTGAGGCCTTCTTTTCTAATTTTACGGCTATTTTTTTAGGAAGAATATTTTCTACGACAATCCCTAAAGGCATCTGAAACTCTGTCTTTTGAAGAGTCACATCATAGCGCAGTCCACCTTTCTTATTACGTCTTAAAAGATCCACCGTGATGCGATCTTCGCGGTCAAGGATAGATCTTAAGAAGGCCCGTGGCCCATTTAAGATAAGGGTAATTTCTTGCACCGGTTTTTTGGCCCAGACTAAATCATCCGGTAAAATATAATCAACATAGACAGTTTTTTCGACTTTAATTGATTCTGAATTCACCACATAAAGCCAAAGAGTCAGAGAGAATATCACTGAGATAAATTTAAGTGAGTGCTTACGCCATTTATTTTTCTTATTCATTGCTCACTCCCATGGCCTCAACGACTGGGAGACGATCAATTTCAAGTAAGAATTTACGAAGATAGCGACGTAATTCTTGGTCATTTTCCATGGGATGAAAAACTCCATTATAACAAATATTAATTTTTCCTGTTTCCTCAGAAACGATGAGCACCACTGCATCTGAAACTTCACTGATTCCTAAAGCGGCACGGTGACGAGTCCCGAAGTGACGATCAATTTCTACATTTTTTGAAAGAGGAAGAAAACAACCTGCTGATTGAATGATCCCGTTATAAATAATGATTGCTCCATCATGAAGAGGAGATTTTGTTTGAAAGATAGAATAAATAATATCTGAATGCACGCGGCAATCCAGTCTTGTTCCCGTTGTTGAATAATTAAGAAGACCGTGATTTTTTTCAAACACCATTAAAGCACCAGTTCTCTCTCGAGAAAGGGCATTTGAAGCCGCTACCACTTCTTCAATCTGCTGATCGAATTTAGATTTTCCACCACGTGTTCCAAGAAGTTTTGTTCCTGCAAGAGTCACAAGTGTGGCACGAATTTGATCTTGAAAAAGAACAATCACAATAATAAATAAATAATCAAAAAAGTTTTGAAGTAACCAATTTAAACTATAAAGCTCGTAGCTTGAACTCAACCACCACATACCTGTCAGTGAGAGAATTCCAATCAGCATTTGATAGGCACGAGTTCCTTGAATGAGAACAAAAAAACGGTAGATGATAATTGATACCAACGCGATATCAATGAGATCATTCATCCGAATATTTGCCAGTAGATAGGCCAGTTGTTGCAACGATATTTCCTTGTTGCCTAACTTATCGGTGAACTGAATGGAAAATTAAGGGGTTAAAAATGAAAAGGCCACCGAAGTGGCCTTGTGATTTATGCTGTCTTTTTTTCTATTGGAGTCGTCTTTAATTGCTCAAGTATTTCATCTGACATAAGCATCTTCTTACGAAGGGCCTCACGGCTAATTCCCATTGTCGTAGCTGCTTTTGATTTATTCCCGCGGTGACGTTTAATCTCCGCCAGGATCATCTCGCGCTCTACAAGGGCCACACGGTCCTTCAGTGGAACACTTGGATCATTGGCCATAGGAACATTATCAATAACTCCAGGGTTGGCCGTCGTCATATCGATGATTGGATTTGATTTCGCTCCAAGATCTCCAATGACATGGGCCTTAGGGTTATAAAGAACGGCCTTCTCAATCGCCTTCTCAAGCTCCATCACATTTCCGGGCCATGGATAGGCCAAGAACTGCTCTTTCACTTCAACTGAGAGTTCTTTTAAAAGAAGTCCCTGTTTGCGACATTCTTTTTTCAGAAAGTGAGTCGTAATATCTTCAATATCTGGCAGACGTTTTCTTAGTGGATCAATATTGATCTCAGCTGAGCTGACAAAATGATAAAGCTCAGGGTTAAAACTTCCCTCTTCAATCGCCATCACTTTAAGGTCACGCGACGATGTGAACACAGGTCTCACATCAAGTGAGAGTTTTGATCCTGGGATACGACGATCTTTAAATGATTGAATTAATAATTTTTGAAGTGTCAGTGGCATATAGCTAATTTCATCAAAAACAATTGTTCCGCCAATACACTCTTCTAGTTTTCCAATAAGCTCTCCGTCTCCGAAGATCATATCTTTAAGATCTTTCTCATCCATCCCCTTACAAGGGACAACGAAATAAGGGGCCAGACCTTTTTTCCCTTCAGCATGAATGATGCGGGCAAAAAGTTTTTTCCCCACTCCTGCTTCTCCACAAATTAGCACCGGTGTTTCAAGATCTTTAATCTTCACCATCGCTTTTCTAATATCAGAAGTCTGAGATGAGCGTCCAATCCAAGCAAACTCTCTGTCATAAGGAGCACTGAATCTGCGAATTAAACTTCTCTCAGAAATAGGATTATAATTATGGAAAACTGATGAAACAATAAGGGCCAAGACTTTCATTGTTTTTTCATCTTCCACAGTAAAGCGGTCTTCATTTCGTTTATTTAGTACTTCAATCACCCCAATAATTTTATCTTCACGATTATAAATCGGAGAACAAATGATTGAGCGAGTATCATAACCAGTCACTTTATCCATATCTTCTGAGAATCTTACTTGATCACTTTTTGTATCAATATTAAGTGACACACCAGTTGTAAAAACTGACCCTGCAATTCCCTTACGGTAATCGAATTTCAGGAGTTCTTTTTCCACCCCAATAGCGGCCACAGCTTCTAGTTCATTTGAGTCTGTATTAATGAGAAAGATAGAAGCACGTTGTGAGCTAAGAATTCTCACAATTTCTTCCAGCATTGATTCTACAAATTTTTCTTTATTACCCATCAGAGTAATATCTTTAAAGAGTGAGAGAAGAAGTGAGAACATCTCAAACCCTTCTTTCTCATTGGCATAACGCTCAGTCAGAGCAAGATGCACAAGACTATCTTTCACTCTCTCAGGAGGGAGTGATTGAATATACTGCTCGATAAATCTTTTCATATTAGGATAGTCTTCAGAATCTAGCTCTACCCCATAATTCATTGTTGCCGCATCAGCACTTTGCTCACCAAAGGCGCGCACAATTTTTCCATGAAAATCAAAACGAAGTCTTTTAAATTGAAGGGAGCAACGAATATGTTGTCCTACAGGAAGACCCTTAGTGGTAATGAAACCCAGGCCTGTCATACTCACATCGCCGAGCTTAACTTTATCAACGAACTCAAAGCGTCCTTGATCATTTTCAAATTCAACGAGAAACATGACATCGTCTCGTGACTCAACAGGCACTCGAAATGACTGATAGTATTTGAATTCTGAAAAACTTGTTAACATGAGAACTCCACCGAAAAGGTTATAATCCATATAACTTGTCGGTGGTTGATCAGAAAACTTTAACAAATCTGACCAATATAATTGGCACTACTCGAGAAAGGCGGCCAAAAGCTTCTTCATGATATTTACTTGAGTCACTGACTCCAGTTGTTCGATCCCTGGCTGAGAATTAAGCTCCAAGATATAGGCCTGTGATCCAGTCCAAAGCATATCGATGGCCCCATACTCACATGGCGAGTGACTAATAAGTCTTAAAGCCTCTTCTTCAACAGTTTTTGGCGGCATCGTGACCAGTTCTCCCCCTCCACCTTGAGCAAAATTTGATTTTACCCCTGAAGAAGTTCTTCTGAGCCACCAAACTTGGTTTGTCTTTTTAATGAAAAAGCAGCGGTACTCAGCTTCCGCCTCAATATAAGGTTGGATCAAAAAGTCCTGATCCTTGATCGCCCAAAATGTTTCAAGCCACGAAAACAGGTTCTGACGTCCATCAATAAGATTAACCCCAATACCTTGCTGTCCACGATTAAGCTTAAAAATCCATTGGTGGTGAGGATTAAATCTTTCAGCAAAATCATCAATACTCGTCATCATGTCTTCAGTCACTCGTCCGCGAAGACTTAATGTCGGCACACTTGAGAGTCCGTGCTTTGTAAAAAACCTCAGCTGTCTGAGCTTAGTTCTCGTTAAATGAACTGCCGTTAAAGGATTCCAGCAATCGGCCTTGGGATAAAGATTTTTAGTCATCTCCATATCAAAGTCATCCATATGAACACCACTGGTTCTATACATGATAAAGCAGCGAGCAGGGTCGATATCTAGTGGAGAAATAACTGACTGAAAAGGATTGATATTCAAAACCTCTAATCCGTCAGACTCGCACTCCTCGTAAAAGCGGCGAGCAAAATAAGTATCAGTATTAGGCGAGAGATAAATAATTTTTTCTGGACTCATCCGAGACAATCCCTGTTAAGTTTTCTAGTATTGTAGGACATATGAATCCAAAAGATACTTTTTTAACTTTAATATTATTATTCGCCGCTTTTAACGCAGCTGCCTCTACTCCAGTTTTAGATAAATACTGCGAGCAATTAGAAGCAAAGTTTAAAAAGTATGACTGGCCATCAAGCCAGTGCAAAAGCTATCAGTGGAACCATGTGCGTAGTACCGCCAAAAAAACCCCCTTAATATGGACGGTTTTAGGCGAAGAAAAATCAGCAGGCGCACAAGAGAATACAACCCTTGTCCTCTGTGGGGTTCACGGGGACGAGATCACACCTGTTAAATTTTGTTTTGATCTTTTAGAAGAGCTCAAAAAGCCTGAATATAATTTTGATAAAAAACTTATCATCGTGGCCCCTCTCGTGAGTCCAGATTCATTTTTCACTGACAAGCCGACGAGAACCAATGCGGCAGGGGTAGATGTTAATAGAAATTTTCCTACTCATGATTGGCATACAGATGCTCACAGACTCTGGAAAAGAAACTACCGCAAAGATAGAAGAAAAAATCCTGGGCCCAAAGCAGCCTCTGAGCAAGAAACAATTTTTCAGATGAATCTTATTAAGCGCTACCGTCCTCATAAGGTCATCACTGTCCACTCACCACTCACCATGATCGATTATGATGGGCCCACACTTGTGGCCGAAAAAAATGAAACGGCCAAAGACGTTCTTCTTAAAATGAGTGAGAAAGCAGAAAACTATAAAGTCGCCAACTACCCTGTCTTCCCTGGAAGCCTCGGAAACTGGGCCGGACGTGAACTCAACATTCCTACTTATACAATTGAGCTTCCAAACTCAAACCCAGCTGACTCGGCCAAATTTTGGACTCTCTTTAAAGATGCACTTATGTATGGAATTGATCGCAATATGAAAGATACAAAAACTCCCTAACCCAAGGATGGACACATGAAAAAAATGATCGCCCTTCTCGTGACACTTCTCTCTTTTTCAGTTTTTGGACAAGAGCAATTTGCAGGAAGCTGGTCTTCTTCAGTGAACTCAATCAACTTCTATGCTGAGTCTGGAACATATAATTATCAAAACTGTAAAACAGACCTCTCAATCGATGTTCAAGTTCCAAGTGCTGCCCAAAAAAAATTAACAATTAAAAATCTTAAAACGACTTGTTCGCACCCTTCATTTTGGGATTTCAATCAATCTCTCCCCACAACAAACTTCATCATTGATACAAAGACTCAAGTTGTGAGTCTTGAATCGGGAATGAAAGTGGGAACACTTTCTGATTCAGTCTTAGAAATTAAGTATGAGCAAGATGGAGAGATCTTCTTTCTTGATGGGAAATTTAATGCTGATGGAACACTTCACTTTGAGTGGAGCCTAAGAAGCTATGAGACGTTAAACTTTGATGTTGTGAATAATTTGAAGCATCAATAACTCATTCCCTTCTATACTTATCAGTAAATGAGAAGCAACTCTTTAAAAAGATGCTTCTCAAACCTAAGCCCCTAACTAAGCCACAATAAAGATAATCATCGGAATAATAAACACTCCTCCGGTAATCCCAAGAATCCACCAAGCAAACGCTGTAGAGACAACAATTCCAATCGGTCCAGAGATTACAACAATTAAACAGACTATTAGTAGAATAATAAGAAGTGTTAAGAGTGACACTCCAATATAAATCCCCGAGTCTTGAGCAATTGAGCGACTTACTTCAGATTTTTTAATACTAGCTTCTCTATGATAGTGATCTTTTGCAATTTGAAGTTCTTCATTAACCTGCTTCACCATCAACTCAGGCGACTGTGAATGCTCTAGCTTGGACTTAAGCTGCTTACCTGCTTTCTCAGCAAGCCCATTCCCTTGGAGAATTCTTAATTTTTCTTTCGCTGTTAGCCCTTTATTATTCAGAAGAGCGGTTAGTTGAACTTTTTTAGCCCCTTCGGGAAATGCCACTAATTTACTTTTTGACTTGTTTACCCAACGTTCAGCCTTTTTAACAGACATACGGTCAATTTTTTTAGTTAACTTGCGCTGAAAATTAACTAACCCTTTATCTATCAATTTAGTAAATGCACTTTTAGATATTTTCTTTTTCTCCAGTTTTTCAGCAATTCTATCCATTGAATCCTGGGCCTGGGATATTTTATTTTCTAGTTGTTCGATATCGTCATGTGTAAGACTAGAATCATTTCCACCTTGAATTTTTTGAATAAGTCCATTTAGTTGGGAAACTTCTCCATAAGCAAGATTTGAACTAATCGGTGAAAGCACAAAGCTTAAAACGACAAAGCTCATTAAGAAATAATTCGAAATTTTCATCAAGACCGTCATAGTTGCTCCTTTTTTTAAAAAAAATTAGTGTTGAACTGGAGCAGTTATAAGACTGATAAAAAATTTCTTCGATTTCAATAAACTTAAATATCAGGGAGAACTTAAGCTCTAAAGAACAGGGCCTACGCATCTAAATTCTTTCGCCCAATAAGGATTTCCAATAGATAAT
>DZBG01000038.1 GCA_022729855.1 Bdellovibrio sp. | reverse complement strand
TGAAATCAGCAACTTAAATGTGGAGTTGCACTAGGAAAAATTTTTCGGGTTTTATAATTCTGAGCTTCGTTTTATTAAGGTAGAAGTTCTGAGTGAAGCTTCTACCTTATCTGATCATTATCCGATGAGAGCGAGTTTTCAATTAGGTGCAGTTCAGTTTAATCCATATTCACGATAAGTTTCTGGCCAGGAATGATAATTTTTCTCTTAAGAGCATTGATCTTGATTAATGCTTCAGGTGACATTTTTAGTTTCTCAGCAACTTTTATCAAATAATCTCCGCGACGAACTGTATAGATTCCTTTTTGAGTATTAGGAAGAACAAGTTTTTGTCCAACCTGTACACGTCCACGCTTTAAACCATTTTTTGACTTAAGCTCTTTTACTGATGATTTAAAAATCTCAGCAAGGCTAGTGAGGTGATCTCCCGCTTGAACTTTGTAAGTAATTGGCTTTTGAGTCACTTTAACATTAGAAGGAAGATCACGAGCACTTACTGATCCAACTAACGATAGTCTCTGTCCTGCTTTTAGTCTTGTTCTCCAAGAAGAGAAGTCATTCATTTCAGCTAAGTCTTTTGGTGCGATATCGTATTTGTGAGAAATCGATAAAAGAGTTTCTCCCCGTCTTACTTTATGTGAAGTTGGTTTCGCTTTTGCTGTTCTGCGATTGAGCTTTTTACGTTTTTCGTGAGGGCCATTCGCAGTCTTGGCCGAAGATTTTTCAAGAACTGTTTCAGTCTCAGCGATAACAGTGACAGGAGCAGCAGATGCGGCACTGTCCTCAACAGCTTTCAAATTATAAGCATAACGTGCTTGAGGAATACGTAAATAATAAGTTCCAGGGAAGTGGCGTGGAGTTTTAGCAACACGTAATTCTGGATTAAGTTTTGCTATTAACTCAGTTGGCACTTTTAAACGGCGAGCAATTTCTTTAAGAGAAACATTCTTCTTAATGGGTCTGAGTTCTGTGCGATCAAAAAGACGGTGCTTTTTATGAGGGATCACAAAACCATATTTTTTAGCATTTTCTACAACGTGCATTGCTGCTAAAACTTTTGGAACATAATTAATGGTTTCACTTGGAAGAAGTTTTTTACGAGAAAGCTCATAAAAATCTCTTGTTCCATGTTTCATAATTCTGCGGATGATCCCATACTCGCCAGCGTTGTAAGCGGCAAGTGAGAGTTCCCAAGAAGAGAAAACATTATGAAGATCTCTGAAATACATAGCGGCTGAACGAGTGGCTTTGAATAAATCCTGACGCTCATCATATTCACTTGTGATTTTCATTCCGTAGCGTTTTCCTGTACCACGGATAAATTGCCAAGGGCCTACAGCTGAGGCGTGAGACTTTGCACCTAAATAGTATCCTGATTCAATAAGACCTACATAATAAAGTTCTTTTGGAAGACCATGGTCAGCAAAGATTTGCTCAATATGGTGACGATATTCTTCACCGTTATTGATAAATCTCTGAAAGCGATCACGTTGCTTCTTTGTAAAATAATCTACCCAGAACTGCATACGTTGAGTCTTTTTATTTTTTAAAAAATCTGGGCCACTGATCTTTTCTGTTGTAGGGATTTCTTGATCCACATCTTCTGAAGATCCAACCTCTTGCTTGATCGCCTGATCATCAACATCGGCTTCCGCAATCTCATGTGAGTATTCTTTTGAGTTAACAGGGGTTGATTTTGCATCTTCAATTTCGACTGTATCAATCAAGTCGGCAATTTCAGGATTTGGAGATTTATTCATCTGTCTTTGCATTTGTGAGCAACTTGAGAGAAAAATAAATAGAGCTAAAGTAGTGACTGATAATTTCATCATGCGAAACAACCTCATGTTGTGTAATTCGAAGTTAACATACTGTTATATTTATTTTAGTCGGATAACCGTTATTGGCAACAATTCTTTCATGAGGAAAATCATTTCCTTTTGAGTTTGAGAACTTTCATCTAAAATATTCGCTATGAACGAAATTAAACCAAAAGTTATCAAGAATACTATTATTGGCCGACGTGAATGGGTCTCACTGCCTTCAATTAATCTTCCTGCTATTAAGGCGAAGGTTGATACTGGAGCAAAGACATCAAGCCTTCATGCTTATGATATTCATGTTATCGAGAAGAATGGAGTTGAATGGGTAAGTTTTAAAGTTCATCCCCTTCATAACGACCTTACCATAGAGACTCAATGTGAGGCTCCGCTAGTAGAAGTGAGAGCCGTTACTGATTCCGGTGGTCACAAGGAAGAACGTTATGTTGTTCAGGTCACTATGATTATTGGGCGCTTAAAAAAGAAAATCGAACTTACTTTAACAAATCGCTTAAGTATGAAGTACCGCATGCTTATTGGACGCACGGCCTTAAGACACTTCTATATTGATCCCACTCAATCTTTTCTTTTAGGGAAAAATCTCAAACAAAGAGAGTACCTCAAAAAAGTAAAACTTAAATTTTTAGATGATGAATAAGGATACTTGATGAAATCAATTGTATTTGCTCTACTCACACTTGTTTCATGTGCTCATGAAGTAAGAATTGCGGCCCTTCCTATTGGAGAATTGAGAAAAGATCACGAAGCTGTGGCCCCACAGGTGATGGTGACTTCTCAAGGGAAAGCCACTTCGGCTTCGGCCCTTGAAATCTTGGCCCGTGAAGGAAATATTATCGATGCCTTTGTAGCCGCTTCATTTGTCGTTTCAGTGGAGAGACCTCAGTCAACAGGTATTGGTGGCGGTGGTTTTTTAGTTTTTTATAGTAAAAAAGAAAATAAAGCTTATGCCTTCGATTTTAGAGAAGTGGCTCCGATTCTAGCGTATAAAAAAATGTATCTTGATAAAGAAGGCCGTCCTCAGACAATTCTCTCTCAGGAAGGAGCTCTTTCTGTAGCGGTTCCGGGTCTTGTGGCCGGTCTCTATGAGATTCATAAAAAGTTTGGAAAACTAAAATGGGAAGATGTTATGGCCCCGGCCATTGATCTCGCTGAAAACGGATTTCCTCTTTATCCTCATCTTAAAGAAGCTATTCATGAAAGATCTCATCTCTTGCGTCTTGATCCAGAATTATTAAAAATATTTTTCACCGATAAAGGTGAGGTTCCTCACTTGGGTCAAACCATTAAACAGCCTCAAATGGCCGAGACTTTAAAACTCATCGCTCTTAAAGGACGAGATGGATTTTACAAGGGAAGAGTAGCTAATAGTATTACTCAAACGATTCGTCGGCATAAAGGGGTTATGTCTCTAAGAGATTTGCGATCTTATGAAATGAAGGAGCGGACACCAGTTAAGACAATGTATAAAGGAAATAAAATTTTCACTATGCCACCTCCAAGCTCAGGTGGAATTCATGTCCTTCAGATTCTTAAAATACTTGAGCCTTATAAGCTTTCAAAATATGGCCCACAATCAGTGGAGGCGATTCATAAAACAGCTCTAGCGATGCAGAGGGCATTTAAAGATCGCGCAGAATACCTTGGTGATCCCGATTTTGTGTCAGTTCCCACAGCGGGACTCATTAGTCCTGAGTATTTAAAGCAGATGAGTGAGTTTATTAATTCAGATTCAGCAATTCCTTCTCAAGATGTTAAAAAAGCAAACCTTCCTTACGAGTCGAGTGAAACTACTCATTTTACTATTGCGGATAGTGAAGGAAATATGGTGGCCTCAACTCAGACTATTAATGGCTGGTTTGGTTCAGGTCTGTCAGCAAAGGGAACAGGTATTATTTTAAATAATGAGATGGATGATTTTGCTCAAAAAGAAGGGACCCAAAATTTGTTTGGAGCTCTTGGTGGGAATAAAAATCTGGTAGAAGCTAAAAAACGTCCCCTTTCAAGTATGACTCCCACAATTGTTGTAGCTCCTAATGGCGAGGCCGTCATGGGACTCGGTTCACCTTCTGGGACAAGAATTATTAATTGTGTGGCACAGACATTACTTAATACTTATGAGTACCAGATGCCACTTTATGAAGCTGTGGCGGCCACTCGTATTCATCACCAATTTGTGCCAGATGAGATTCGAATTGAATCACCTTATTTCCCAGAGTCTGTAGAGAAGGAATTAAAAGAGAAGGGACATACTATTGTTCATAAAGAATTGGGCTGCTCAATTCAGGCGATCAAAAAAGAAAATGGCCAGTGGGTCGGAGTAAGTGACCCTCGTGGAGCTGGACTGGCCGAAGGCTTCTAATTATTTAGTCACAACGCTAAAAGTACCCTTCGCTGGGTTTACACTTCTTACGTAGATAACTTGTTTGACAGTAATTGTATTATCATTGCTGTCAAAATTGTCTGATGAGATTGAAATTTGAAGTTGTCCTGATTTATTTTGAACTAAATCAACATTACGAATATAACCAAGCTCAATTCTTTGTGCATCTTCAGTTGGATCTTCTGAAACCGCCACCAGAGAAAGATTAAGACCATTCATGGCAGGATCCCAGGCGCATTTTCCAACAAGGTTTACGTAAGCGTAACCTTTCATCGCAACTTGCTTATAAAAGCAAAGTTCGGCATCTTGATTATTTTTTTCGGCCGTGACAACAGACTGGGCCGATGCGGCCAGTGAAAGAGTAAGTACCATAAGGGTAAAGATTATTTTTTTCATAAAGTTCTCCATTTAAAAATTGTTATGACTTTTTAAACAAAAAACTCGAATCCCGGAAGTTCAATCAGCTTAGTGGGTGAATATTACAGTGTAATCACTAGCTATTTTTGTGTCTGTTTTTGAATGGCCTCGTGATATTGGGGGTCTTGGTGTTGTAGCCAAATGGGTGATTCTGGCGCCGGGCGATTACTTCTATCAAAAATAATCCCTTTCATCTTTCCAATAGATTCAACTTTATAATCACCTAGTGACTCAGGTGACTCGATTCTTCTCTGGGCCCAGGCGTACATGCTGTCTGGATCAAAGAAGAATATTTTTTTGTGCTCATCTGTCGGACGGGCCCAAGACTTGGCCGAAAGAATGACTTTTAAAAGTGAGACACTCTCGTCACGAACTGGGGGTCCTGAGAGTTCAAGGGGAACATTGACCGTTTTTGACCACTCTTCAAGAATTTCTGTATCTAAAATTCCGGCCACATCGAGAAAGCTTGCTCCAAAGGCAGTACATCCGGCCCCTTCGCCAAAGCGCGGTCTATTTGAGAGTCCGTAGTGGCGTTCAATATTATTTTTTTTGTATTCACTGGCATAAGTCACAAGACGCTGACAGTTTTTCTCATTGAGCTTAAAGCGGGCGTAGTTAATTCTTCCGGCCTCTATGAGCTCTGGCATTTCTGCTTCAATCTCTTTGCTGTCTTCAAGTTTTCCATCAAAGCTGTGAAATAAAATCCCAAGACCTTTACCTTCAATTAAAAGTTGGTTGAAATAATCAAATCTTTTTCCAACCATTCCTGTGAGTACATGCTCTTCACCGCATCTGACTTCGGCCCACACATGGCCTATGAATCTTGATTTAAATGAAAATTTATTAAGGGCCGCAGATTTAGCAAGAGAGCCAGGTGATGACCAGTCCATTCCATGAGGTGAAGGAATGAAATAAAGTGTGAGGTCTGCCACAGCTGCCATCGCTAGTCCTTGAAAAGTGAGGGAGAGTAAAATAGTAAAAAAAATCTTTTTCATGGCTCTATTGTAATCTCAAAAAACCTTTACATCAAAAGGGTTATTCGTTTTCATAGTGTAATGAATATAATTGCAATACTTGCCCTTTTTGGTCTTCCTTGGCTTCTTCTTAAAAATTGCTCGAGGGTGAAAATCATCGACTGGTTAAGCCCCGTAGTTTGTTGTTATGGTGCCGGGATTATTTTAGGAAATGTTTTAGGGGATCTCTGGCCTTCAAAAATTTCCATGGAAATTTCTGAGATCGCGATCATGTTATCTCTGCCATTATTACTCTTTTCAACTGATCTCTTAGGTTGGTTTCGTCTCGCGAAAACAACCATCATCTCCTTTGTTATCGTCTGTCTTTCCGTCTGTGTGATGTCACTTCTTGCAGGAAAAATTTTTCATGGCAAGTCGGATGAAGTTTGGAAGATTGCCGGCATGATGGTGGGAGTTTATACAGGGGGAACACCAAATTTAACGGCGATTGGTAAGGCCTTGGCAGTAAAGGATGAAACTTTCATTATTATGAATGCTGTGGATGTTGTTATGGGTGGGATTTACTTATTTTTTATCATGTCCGTTGGAGTGAAGATCCTGACAAAAATTCTTCCGAAATTTAAATACTCATCTGATCATCAGGAAGAAACTATTGTTGAAGCTGGTTGGGTAACACTTAGCTTAAAAACAAAATTTATCAGATTCTTTCAGCAAATTATTCTAAGCGGACTTTGCGTGGGAGTGGCCGTTGGGCTTACCCTTCTCATTACCAAAGAGATGAGTGTGAGTGTGATTATTCTTCTTCTCACCACCTGTGCTATTGGCTTCTCCTTTATTCCCAAAATTAGGAATCTTGAAGGTTCCCAGGAGTGGGGAAATTATTTTTTACTGGTCTTCTGTGTCGCCATTGGAAGCATGGCCAGTCTTAAAAATATGAGCAACGCCAGCCTTTGGTACTTCGGCTTTATGGGGCTAGTTATGGTGGGCTCACTTTTTTTACACTTTCTCTGTTGTTTTTTCTTAAAGATTGACCGAGATACAGCGATAATAACTTCCATAGCTGGAATCTTCGGACCTGCCTTTGTGCCACCCATGGCCCAAGTGCTAAAAAACCGTGAGATGCTTGTCTCAGGTGTAACCACTGGCCTTGTTGGTTATGCTGTCGGAAATTTTTTGGGAATTGGTGTGGCCTACCTGCTCAAATAGGAGAAGTGATTTAGGAAATGAATGCAGAACTTGTAGGGATTTCTCTCTACGTCTTAGGAATGTTAGTTCTTGGATTTTACGTTTCAAAAAAAATCAAAACCGATGATGATTATTTCCTCGCCGGAAGATCCCTCGGGCCATTTCTTGCCACCTTTTCTATTTTTGCTACTTGGTTTGGAGCAGAGACTTGTATTGGAACTGCCGGATCAGTTTATAGCAGTGGACTTTCAGGTTCTCGGGCCGATCCTTTTGGGTATGCTATTTGTATTTTTATTATGGGGATCTTTTTTGCAAAGATTCTTTGGAATAAAAAAATCACAACGATCCCTGATTTATTTCGCCACCGTTTTTCACCTAATGTAGAAAAACTTGCGGCTTTTATCATTATTCCTTCATCAATTATTTGGGCCGGTGCTCAGATTCGTGCTTTCGGACAAATTATTCACTCAACCACTGATTTTGGTGTGACCGTGGCCATCACTGTGGCCGCTCTGGTGGTGATAATGTACACCGTTTCAGGTGGTTTACTTGCCGACGCTTATACAGATTTAATTCAAGGTTTTGCTCTTATCGCAGGGCTCGTTTTTTTAATCATCGCTCTCATTGTTGATGCTGGTGGAATCTCCTCGTCTTTGGGACAGATTGATCCAAGTAGGCTCACCTTTCGGGGAAGTGGGGATATGGGATTTTTCTCCCGACTCGAGATATGGATGGTTCCGATTTTAGGATCAGTCATGTCACAGGAATTAGTGTCTCGAGTTGTGGCCTCTAAATCTGAAAGTGTGGCCTATCGAAGTTCACTTCGTGCGGGATTTATTTATCTTCTTGTGGGAAGTATTCCGGTCATGATTGGGCTTCTGGGACCGATGCAATTGAGTGGTCTGGCCGAGCCAGAAACCATTATGCCCCTTTTGGCAAAAAAACACCTCTCGTATTTTTTCTATGTGGTTTTTATAGGCGCCTTGGTTTCTGCGATTCTTTCTACTGTGGATAGTACACTTTTGTCGGCTTCCGCAGTGGCCTCACATAATTTAATTTATCCAGGGATAAAAAATCTCACGGAAAGAAAAAAAGTGTTTATCGCTCGTAGTGGTGTGCTTCTTTCAGGATTGGTGGCCTATCTTATTGCGTTTAGTTCAGATAGTATTTTGTCACTAGTTGAGCTGGCTTCCACTCTCGGCGGCCCTACTGTTTTAGTGATCACTGTGTTTGCTCTTTTTACTAAAAAGGGAAATGCCACAAGTGCGACGGTAGGAATTTTAAGTAGTGTGGCAGTGTGGGTGTTAACTAATTTTGTGATTGAAACAGAAGCCCCTGTTTTACTGACGGTGGGATCTTGTATTGCAGGATATGTAGTGACTCTGCCATTTATTTCGACAGCAAGTAATAGCGAGATAGAGGTAACTGACACTGTTTAGTATCAGTTACCTTAAGAAATTATAAAGTCGTTGGTGCTTGAAAATCGCGATCCATAACCGTTTTACGTTTATCAGATTTTGCATTTTCAATGGCCTGCATACACGCAGCATGAACGCGGAGAGTAAGCTGATCAATGGCTTGCGCTGAAGTTGAAAGTGTACTTTCATCTTTGATCATCTTTTTTACTTTTGACGCTACAACAAGAGCTTCTTCTATTTCAGGATTCTCTTTGAAGAGGTTGAAATCCTTACCCATAACAGTTTTACGTCCTAGTTTTTGAGCATGATTCATCGCTTCACGACAAGCCTTCACTATATCTTGATTAAGCGGTTCGAAAAATCCTGAAGACGTATTACAGTCCGACTTTTCTTTAATAAATTTTTTAACTTTGGAGATCACAACGAGATTTTCCATGGCAACTCCCTTTTCCACTGGGTTTAAAAATAAGACCCTAAATATACCGTAACTCGCGGTGGTTCACGCAAGATAATTTACTCTTAAATCAAGATTAATTGATCGCGTGACATCTTATGGTTCTTACGTTAACTTTTTTCTTCAGATTTCAAGTCTTTTGAGAGGTTTTTGTCATGAATGACACTCAGCGTATTGTGATCACTGGAATAGGTCTTACTGCACCTAATGGAAATTCATTGCCAGAGTTCCGTGAAAATTTACTTAACTGTGTTTCAGGTGTTGCTCACCATGAGATTCGTTATATGGGTAAACAAGTGGCGGGGATGTGTAATTTTGATGAGTACAAGTACCAATCAAAAAAACTTCGTCGTCGTGGAACACGTGCGGGAAGTATTTCTATCTATTGCGCTAACGAGGCCATCGCTGATGCTGGTATCGAGTGGACTAATATTGATAAATCTCAAGTAGGGGTTTATCTCGGAATCACTGAACACGGAAATGTTGAAACTGAAGAAGAAATTTTTCAGATGCACCAAAATAATTTGGATTATAAATTATGGTCACCACACCATAATCCAAGAACTGTGGCCAATTCTCCTGCGGGAGAGGTGACCCTTAATTTAAATATTACTGGACCTCATTATACTTTGGGGTCAGCTTGTGCTGGTGGGAACGTAGGAATCATTCAAGGAGTTCAACAACTTCTTTTAGGAGAAGTTGATCTTGCTCTTGCAGGTGGGATTTCAGAGTCGTCTCAAACTTTTGGTATCTTTGCGGCCTTTGCTGCTCAGGGAGCCCTTGCTCATCATGATGATCCAACAAAAGCTTCTCGTCCTCTTGATAAAAACAGAAATGGAATTGCTATTTCTGAAGGTGGGGCGGTTTATGTTCTTGAGCGTTTATCGGATGCTAAAAAGAGAAGTGCTAAAATTTATGGTGAGATCATTGGTTACGCGATCAACTCTGACGCCACAGATTTTGTAAATCCAAATAGTGAGCGCCAAGTTCAATGTATGCACAAAGCGATCAAGCGCGCAGGACTTACAGTGAGTGATATTGATTTAGTTAACATGCATGCTACTGGAACGGGAACTGGGGATGTGAATGAAACAAATGCAGTGAGAACTGCTTTTTCTGATTCAAAATCAACCTATGTGAATTTCACAAAGGGACATATCGGGCATTGTATGGGTGCTGCTGGTGCCCTAGAGCTTGCTGGAAATCTGCCAAGCTTCACCGATGGAATTATTCATCCAGGGATGAATTGCACGGATCTTGATCCTGAATGTGCACTTCCTAATCTTGTGGTGAATGAGCCAAAGCTTGTAGGAAATGTGAATACGATTTTAAATAACTCATTTGGAATGCTTGGAATTAATTCAGCATTAATAATAAAAAAAATACCTAGCTTAAGGAGAACCCACACATGACAGCTTCTGAAGTTCGTCAAATTGTAGTAGACATTATTTCTGACATCGCTCCTGATGAAGATACATCAGGTCTTGATGATGCAAAATCTCTTCGTGAGCAACTAGATCTTGATTCTATGGATTTCCTAGATATCGTTATGGAACTAAGAAAGCGTCACAAAGTAGAAGTTCCTCAGGAAGATTACCCGCGCTTAGCTTCATTGGCTTCGTGTGTGGAATATCTTTCACCAAAATTCGCATAGTCAAAATTCATTCATGAATTACGATGTCATTGTGATTGGGGCGGGTATGTCGGGTCTTGCGGCCGGTATCCGCCTCGCGATGTTTAATAAGAAGGTTGTTATCCTTGAAAAACACTCGATTTCGGGTGGACTCAATTCTTATTACCAACGCAAGAACTCTGATGCTGGTGGCATTCGTCAATTTGATGTGGGTCTTCATGCCCTCACAAATTTTATTAAAAAAGGTGAGAAGGCAAAACCATTCTCAAAACTTTTAAAGCAACTCAGACTCTCGTACGATGATTTTAAGCTTTGCCCACAGACTTATTCAAAAATTGTTTTCCCAAATATTGAGCTTAAGTTTTCAAATGATTTTGAACTTCTTTTAAATGAAGTGCATGAAAAATTTCCTGGTGATATGGATCAGTTTAATAAGCTGGTAGATGTCGTTCGAACTTTTAATGAACTTGATTTAAATCTTGGTTACGAATCATCGCGCGCACGTATTAGTGCCATGATAAAAAATCCACTTTTAGTTGAGATGCTTCTTTGTCCACTTCTGATTTACGGATCAGCGTGGGAGGAAGATATGGATTTTGCACAATTTGTGATTATGTTTAAATCACTTTATTTTGAAGGCTTCTCTCGTCCAGAAGGTGGAGTTCGCACTATCGTGAATCTTTTACTTGAGAAAGCAAAAGTGGCAGGATGCGAGATTCGTTTCCGTGCTGGAGTTTCTGAGATCATGGTGAATGATTCAGGAAAAGTAGTGGGAGTGAAGCTTGGAGAAGAGGAGCTTATGGCCCCTATTATCCTCTCGTCTGCTGGTTACCCAGAGACAGTGAAGATGACTCCTAGGTTTCCTACTCAGATATTAAACCCGAAAATTGGGCCTATGACATTTATGGAATCTATTTTCATTTTTGATAAAAAGATTCCAAGTCAGATTAATGATTCAACTATTACGTTTTATAATGATAGCTCAAAGTATTCTTATCAAGCGGCTAAAAACTTTTTTGATACATCTTCGGCAGTGGTTTGCCTGCCAGATAATTACGAAATCACTAAAACCAGTGGCGAGGGTGTGGCCCGCGTGACTTTTATGAGTAATTTTGATCAGTGGAGAAGTCTTGCCAAAGATGAGTACAATGAGAAAAAAGAAATCGTGGCCGAGGAGAGTTTAAAACTTATTAAAAAACTCTCTCCAGGCTTTGATGGAAAAGTTTTATTTAAAGATGTTTTCTCTCCCACAACAATTGAGCGCTATACTTGGCATCATAAGGGAACTGTTTACGGTTCTACTGATAAAACTCGTGATGGCAAAACTCCCGTTGCGGGCCTTTATATTATTGGAACAGATCAAGGATTTTTAGGAATTATTGGTTCTATTCTTTCAGGGATCTCAATGGCCAATCTTCATGGACTAATGAACGGAGGTGAGGCGTGAGATTTGAGAATACTTTTATTCATTCATTTGGTTATGAAGAGCCAGCTCACCTTATAAGTTCAGATGAAATTGAAAATGAACTTACTGAATTATATACAAGAGCAAAACTTCCAGTGGGCCGCTTGGAGCTTCAAACAGGAATTAAAACTCGCGGGTACTGGCCTAAGGGCACGAACCCAAGTTCTATTGCAGCCGCTGCAGCCGAAAATGTTTTAGCGAATTTTGATCGCAGTAAAGTTGATCTTTTGATTCATGCCTCTGTTTGCAGGGATTTTTTAGAACCTGCCACAGCGGCTAATGTTCATAACCTCTTAAAGCTTTCATCACATTGTATGATGTTTGATCTCTCTAATGCATGTCTAGGAGTTCTTTCAGCAATTCTGACTGCTTCTCATATGATTGAGCGAGGGGCGATTAAATCGGCCTTGATTGTGAGTGGTGAGAACTCTGGCCCCCTACTTTTGGATACTATTTCTCATTTAAAAAATGATCCCACTATTGATCGTAAAAAAATTAAACCTTTTATTGCCAGTCTCACTATTGGTTCTGCAGGTGTGGCGATTCTTTTAACTAATGGTGAACTTGCTCCAAATGGACCGAAGATTATTGGGGGAAGCACACTTACTGATTCCTCTGCTGTTTCTCTTTGCCAAGGTGGTGGTGACACTAATCATCTGACAATGGAAACAGACTCTGAGGCCTTAATGATTGCTGGAGTGAAGCTTGCTAAAGCAAACTGGGAAAAAACATCAGAGATCCTTGGTTGGAGAGCATCTGATATTGATAAAATTATTCCTCATCAAGTGGGACATATTCACCGCATGAGTATGCTGACGACACTTGGCCTGCCAACTGATCGCGATTTCTCAACTTTTGAAACTTTTGGAAATACAGGGTCAGCGGCGCTGCCTTTGACAATGTTTAAAGCTTCTGAAGCAGGATTTTTTAAACCGAATGATAAAGTTATTCTTCTGGGGATTGGCTCAGGACTGACATCTACTATGCTTGGAGTACAATGGTCATGATCTCTGCCCAACAAAAAATAAAAGAGGGAGCTTTAAAACAGGTTTATCCTTTTAAATCTCACTATCTCAACTTAGGTGGAAATAATCTTCACTATGTTGATGAGGGCGAGGGGCAGCCTATTCTTATGCTTCATGGAAACCCAACATGGTCATTCTACTATAGAAATCTTGTGGCCACTTTTGGTGAGCGATTTCGTTGTGTGGTCCCTGATCATATTGGCTGTGGTCTTTCTGATAAACCTCAAGACTATGAGTACACTCTTGAAAACCATATTGAAAATGTGGTGAAACTAATAAAGTTTTTGAATTTAAAAAAGATTATTCTTGTTGTTCATGACTGGGGTGGGGCCATTGGATTTGGAGTCCTTACACGTCATCCAGAGCTTTTTGACCGCGTGGTGATTCTTAACACCTCAGCTTTTTTTGTGGATACAATCCCATGGCAAATTAATCTTCTTCGCCAAGGAAAGTTTGGAGAATTTTTAAATCGTAAATTTAATCTCTTTGCTTGGCCCGCAACGTTTATGACTACGGTAAAGCGCCTGCCAAAAATTATTAAAGAAGGTTATCTTCTTCCTTATGACTCTTATGCTAATCGCGTGGCCGTGGCCCGTTTTGTTCAAGATATTCCGATGGAGTCAACCCATCCCACTCGCAAAACATTGGATGCGATTGAAAAAAAATTACCATATGTCGATATTCCAAAATTGATTCTTTGGGGTGGACGAGACTTCTGTTTTCATAAAGCATTCTTTGATCGTTGGACGGCACTTTATCCAGATGCAGAAACTCATTATTTTGAGAATGCTGGCCATTATGTCATTGAAGATGAACTTGAAGAGGTCAGTGGACTCTTGATGCATTTCTTTAGAGGATCTAAGAATGAACATCGCTCATCGCATAGTTGAGGTTTCAAAACTCACCCCCAACAAAACATCCGTCGTCTTTCCCAAAAGGTGCCAGCTACCTTTTGGCGGACAAAAATATGAATACACTTCACTCACATTTAGTGAGTTTGAAACTCGTTCAAATCAAATAAGTCATAAGTTGCAGGCCTTAGGAATTAAACCTGGCATGCGAACTCTTTTATTTGTAAAACCGTGTCTTGATTTTTCAGTGATCACATTTGCTTTATTTAAACTAGGGGCCATCCCTGTCCTCATAGACCCTGGAATGGGGCTGAAAAATCTTCTGAAGGCGATTAAACAGGTGAGACCTGAAGCGATGATCTCAGTGGGGGTTGTTCACTGGATTCGTCGCTTAGTGCGAAATCCATTTTCAACTATCAAGATAAAGATCTCTTTGGAGTCAGTAGGGGGAAGAACTCATCACCTCTACTCAAATTTAGAAAAACATTCTAAAGAATTTACTCCTCTGAGCGTGAGTCCTGAAACTGAAGCCGCGATTCTTTTTACTTCAGGTGGGACAGGAATTCCGAAGGGAGTTATTTATACTCACGGAATTTTAAATCACCAAACAACTGCTCTTCAAGAAATGTTTCATCTCACTTCAAGGGATATTGATCTTCCAGGGTTTCCACTCTTTGCACTCTTCACCCTTGCGATGGGGATGACAAGTGTCATTCCTGATATGGATCCCACTCGTCCTGCAGAATGTGACCCAGAAAAAATTGTTCAACATATTTTAGATAAGCAAATAACTTTCGCTGCTGGTTCTCCGGCCATTTGGGAGAGAGTGGGGCGCTTCTGCGTGAAAAATAATATTTCTCTACCAAGTCTCAAAAGTGTGGTGATGTTCGGCGCTCCTGTGCGATGGGAGATCCATGCTTTATTTGCGAAGGTTCTGCCATTTGGTACAACCTATACTCCTTATGGCGCAACGGAGAGTTTACCTGTGGCCCTTATTTCTGGACGCGAAATTCTAAATACTAAATTAACTCAGATGAAGTCTGGGGCCGGAACTTGTATTGGTAAACCTGCTCCTGGAATCAAAATTAAAATCATTGAAACTTCGGATATTACGGAGCAGTCTCTCAATGAACTTCCAAAAAATCAAATAGGAGAGATCGCTGTTTGTGGCCCTCAAGTAACTCCGGCCTATTTTGAAATGGATCATGAAACTGAGAAAGCAAAGATCATGGTTGATGGAGTGCTTTGGCACCGAATGGGTGATGTAGGTTATCTTGATAATAATAATGATCTTTGGTTTTGTGGACGCAAAGGTCATGTGGTGGGTGAAAGTTATCCTATTCAAGTTGAATCTATTTTTAATGCACACCCGGAAGTGAAGCGATCGGCCCTTGTAAAATTTAATCAAAGGCCAGCTATTATGATTGAGCGCCATGATGGGGCCACTGAATTTCAAAGAAAGAATCAAATGATTGGTGAACTCATTGAGATGGCCGAAGCTTATCCCCATACAAAAGATATTCAAGATATTTTCTTCCACCCAGCTTTTCCGGTGGATGTCCGTCATAATATAAAAATTGATCGCACTAAACTCTCAAAGAGTTTAGAAGAGAGTTTATAATGCGCATTTTAATTACTGGTGGTGGTGGGTTTTTAGGAACTGCTATTATTAAAGAGTTGCTTAAAAATCCAAGTCACAAAATAACAAATTTTGCCAGAGGTGTTTATCCTGAGATTGAAAATCTTGGTGTGAGTACGGTTCGTGGAGATATTCGAAATAAAGTAGATGTCGATAAGGTGATGAGCTACGGTTTTGATGCTATTTTTCATGTGGCGGCCAAGGCCGGAGTGTGGGGTACCTATAAAGAGTTTTTAGATATAAATTATCTCGGAACTAAAAATTTAATTGAATCGGCCCAAACCTTTGGTGTTCAGAAATTCATTTATACTTCAACTCCATCTGTGGTTTTTGGTAAAGAAGATCTCATGGGAGTAGATGAGGAAACGCCTTATCCAAAATCTCATCTCTGTGCTTACGCAGAAACAAAGGCCATGGCCGAAAAACTAGTCTTGGAATCAAATAACTCAAAAGATTTTTTAACCTGTGCCATCAGGCCCCATCTTATCTGGGGACCAGGTGATCCTCATCTTTTTCCAAGAGTCATTCAGCGAGGGAGACTAGGGAAATTAAAAATTGTGGGAGATGGGGAAAATTTAGTGGATATTGTCTTCGTTGATAATGCCGCTCGCGCTCATATTTCTGCTATGGAGAATTTAAACCCGCATTCAAGAGTTTGTGGTCAGGCCTATTTTGTTGGACAAGAGAGACCGGTAAAGCTCTGGGATTTTATTAATCAAGTTTTAGCTCAGGCAGGTGTTGATCCAGTGATGGAGTCAATCTCTGTGAAAGCGGCCTATCGCCTAGGTTGGGGACTTGAGAAGATGTGGAGTATGGCCGGTATTCAGAAACCAGAACCACCTATGACTCGTTTTGTGGCCCTTAATTTAGGTAAGTCACATTACTTCTCACACGAGAAGGCCAAAAGAGATTTTGGCTATATTCCGGCCATTTCAATTGAGGATGGATTAAAAAAATATTTTGCCCAAAGAGAAGTGATTCAAAAATTAATTAAAGGCCAATCATTTTAGCTCGGCCCAGATCTTTTTGATATCATCGCGGGTGATCTCTTTCTCGCAGCTCTGCTCAGTCTCACATAGTTGAACTAAGGCGAGTTGCAAATTATTACGCAGTTTTGATTTCATCACTCTTGCTACAATATCTCGAGGAAGAAGAACTTCTTCCTCGAGAGAGTTTAAATTCACTCCCTTAAAATCTTTTTGGTTATTATAAATCACAAAAACTGAGCCATCAGAATTTGAAAATCTTTCGGCCACTTTTAGACTTGTCGTTGCTGACCAATAAGCTTTGTCAGTGACGATCTCTCCAACTTCAAATTTTTTATCTTTCCTGTAACCCAGTGTTTGTCCTCTAAAGAGCACCATCTCCTGAGGGAGGCGAGGTAATCTTCTTATTGCACGATCCATGAGTTTTATTTGAACATCAATTTCAGCAGTGTTTTGAAAATACCAAAAATTACTTGTGGTTCCTCTCAGATAGCCATTCACATCTTCATAGAGTGGATCATCATAGCTTGTGTAACTTGAAAGTGAGTCACGCTCATCACTTGAAAGTATTTGGTTTTCATAAATATTTGAACTATAGCCAAGCTTCGTGGCCAGTTCTTGTTGTGTAAAAATTTGTGAAAAACACGACGTTGAAAAAAAAATGACGAGAATGATTACAATATTTTTCATCCAAAAATTCTAAACTGTTTTTTCTCTCTCGCAGAAGTTCTTGAAAAGATTATCTTAGGCCTGTTAATAATTTTGACAGTTTTGATATGTTAAGAAAATCTTTATAAATATTCCCATGTGAATAAAATTGCCTATCTTCATTAGTAATACCTGCATTTGCTATCTTAGCTTTAAGATAACCTTAAGAAGTTAAAGGGGAGGTATTTCTTGAGTAACGACGACCTATTAGAATTAGACGATTATCTTGAAAGTATCACTGAGGGCTGTGAGTGGACTCGTTTTTCTAAAATTCAAGAAATGATTCGTATTCGTTTGTTTAATGGCCGTGAGCCCGCTACTGAAAATGATCGCGGCCGCCACGCAAAGATGCTTGAGTACGTTTCTAAAAAACTTGATCTTCAATAAAGCGAAGTGAATTCACAATTGGTGCTGTGGCAAAGAGAAATGTTGTCACATGATCAAAGCGTTCAACCGTAAATGTTTCGACGGGAATTTTCTTTTCAATAAACGCTTCTTTAAATCTTTGCATCTGATCAACTTCAACCAAACTATCTTTTTTTGCATGGTAGAGAAAATGCGGAACGGATTTTTCCGAGATATAATAAAGTGGCGATGCCTCTTTATAAAGTTCAGGATTTTGATCACGATAATAGCTTGTAAAACGATTTATATAAGGTGATTCGGGATAGACCATAAGATCGATTGGTGCCCCACCTGCAACCACTGCACGGTGCTTAAGATGAGTGTAACCATCCATCCCTGTTGTTACCATTCCAGAAAGTAGAGACGTTAAATGCCCCCCTGCTGAATATCCCATCATAATAATTTTTTCATCATCAATACGAAAATTTTCTTTGTTTCCTAGCATCCATTCAAAAGCAGCTTTTAAATCTTGTACAGGAGCAGGGTAGAGGTATTGAGGAGCAAGTCTGTAGTTGATATTGATTACAACATAACCACGCTTACTATAGTACTCTGCAGACCAGTTCATATCTTCTTTTGAACCTGAAGACCATCCACCTCCATGAACCATGAGGATGGCAGGATTACTTGTCTTGCCGTTTAGAGGAAGAAAGACATCGGCAAGGAGTCTATTATCTAGACTTGAGTAGCGCTGATCTCTAATAATTTTTATTTTATTACGGGCCTGAATCTTCAATTGAGGTGGTCTGATAGAGTGATAAAGGCATGTGAGAGTTTTAGGTTGCCAGATATTCACTCATGATCCTTTTGTGTCGCAAAAGACTTCACAATGTTTTGATCAAAATAATTGCAGCTCATTCCAGCGTCCACCAGCATGGTAGTGGCATTGATTCCTGAACTTCTTGGGCTTAAAAGAAAACAAACTGAATTGGCCACTTCTTGAGTCTCAAGGGCCTTCTTTCTCAGAGTGAGCTCTTCAGCAAAAAGATAATTATCAATATAATCTGGAATCCCTGCGGAAGCTGAAGTTTTCAGAGGTCCGGCCCCTACTGCATTCACTCTTATATGAGAAAATTCAGAAAAAGATTTGGCGAGATAAGGAACAGTGGCATCAAGCATCGCCTTGATGGGTCCCAAGTATCCGTAGGAAGTCGCTTTTGTATTTGAGATTGAAATAGTTACGATTGAAGCTTCTGGACTCAACATCTCTTTGAGAGCATTTGAAACTTCAACAAGGGAGAAGCAAGAGATTTGCGCCGCTTGAAAATAGTCTGTGCGATTGGTTTCAATAAAGGGCTTAAGGCCCTCAGAGAAATTAGCAAAGGCCAGAGAGTGGAGATATCCATCAAGCTTATCAGTATGATTTTTTATTTCAGTCGTAAGTTTTTTTAGGTCTTCTTTATTTTCAACATCACAAACAAAGACTGCAGAATCAGGGAAAAGTTTTTTTACACCTTCAATTTGCTCAGACTTTTGAACTGAAAAAAGGCACTTGGCCCCTGCTTCGATTAAAGTTTTGGCTGAGAAATAGGCCACCGATTTTTTATTGGCCACACCTGAGATGAAATAAACCTTGTCTTTGATTCCTAGAAAATCCATTAAATGACTCCGCCATCAACAAGAGTTGCTGCAAACTCGATTGTCATAATTGTTTTTCCATCAGCAGTGATCTTGCCTTTCATGAAAGCGGCATTGGCCAGCATTTCTACAAAATCCACAGTGATCATTAACGTATCACCGGGCTTGGCGATATTTTTAAATTTCGCCCCTTGGATTCGTGTCACAAGAGCAGTCTTGCTGCCCTCTGAGGATTCACCCTTCAGACTCATAAGAAGGGCACCTGTTTGAAAACAAGCCTCAGATAACAACACTCCAGGCATCACTGGTTGACCTGGAAAGTGTCCACGGAAGAAATCTTCCTCTCCAGTGAGCTTTTTAGATGTCGTGATTGAGTTCTCTGAACGATCCACAATATTTTCAATAAAGAGAAAGGGATCACGTTGAGGAATATGCTTTAAGATTTCACTAAGCATTGAGTCCTCCAGCAATATCAAGTTGCGCTCCCGTGATATAAGCAGATTCCTTGGCCGCGAAAAAAAGAACCGCGTGTGCCACTTCTTCCACTTTTCCAAAACGCTTCATAGGAACTTGAGATTTGTATTCTTTTACTTGTTCATCTGGAAGATCGGCCAAAAGTTCAGTCTCGATAAATCCAGGGCAAACATTATTGATCGTAATATTTCTTTTTGCGACTTCTTTGGCCACTGAAAGTGAGAGAGCAATTTGTCCGGCCTTTGAGGCGGCATAATTAGCTTGTCCTGGAAGGCCAAGCTTTCCCCCAATTGATGACATATTTACGATGCGTCCATAACGATTCTTCATCATCTCTAGAACTGCAAAACGAGTCATATTGTATGAACCCTTAAGATTTGTATCAATCACATTGTCCCATTCATCCTCGGTCATTGTAGCAATGATCTGATCACGACGAATACCAGCGTTGTTAATAAGAACTTCAAGAGTTGGAAATTCATTTTGATAATCTTTAAAGAAAGCTTCTACTTCACTTGTTTTTGAAACATTGAATTTTTTGATAGCAAGCTTATGGCCGAAGTGTGCAAGTTTTTCTTTAAAGTTTTGAGCTGCACTATCATTACCTGAATAAGTGGCAATAACTGTGGCCCCTGCTTTAAGAAAACTCTCTGTGATGCCCGCTCCAATACCACGTGTTCCACCTGTGACAATCACATGTTGATTTTCAAAATTAAACATTGTCTGCTCCAAATGTATTTAAATAGCTTTCAATTTGATTGACCTGAATCACTCCGTAATTGGCTGCACCCAACCAACCTGACATAATGATGCCAACTGAGCCGGCATGAAAGAGACCAGGAAGTTTTTTATGAAGATTCATTGAAACATCAAGACCTTCAAATTTTGTTCCAAAGGATGATCCCTTAAGATGATTTGTATAACGTTTAACCGTAAGGGGAGTGGCGGCTTCCACTACTTCAAGATGATCTCTAATCTCTGGAATAAATTTTTCGAGACCTTTAATTGTCTCTTCAACCATAAAAGCTTTTTCAGCTTCGTATTCTTCTGGATTTAAATTGGCCCAATCATCCCAATGACAATTTGTAGATGAAACGATGGCCACACGTCCATTCTCAACTTGAGGGCGAGTTTCCTCTGGATAATAAACTGAGAACGTACGAGAGCTTACTTTAAGATCTAGTAGTCTATTAGGATCATAGGTCGGGTAGTTTGACGTAAAAATAAGATCACCAATATGAGGAATTCTAACCCCTTCTTTGAGTCCCATATAAACTTGGCAACTAGAAGAGTTAAGACGAACCTCTTTTGTTTGTTTCACAAAATCAGCAGGGAAGTTTTCTTCTCCCACCATGGTGAGAATGGTTGTAAGGAGATTGGCATTTGATAAGACTGCCTTGGATTTTACTAAGGTGTCCTTAACATAGACTCCTGCGGCCTTTCCATCTTCAAGATAAATCTTTTCAATCTTGGCCTGCATTTTGATGTCGACATTATTTTTTAAAAGCTCCTCACGCATCTTTGAAATAAGTAAATCTGTGCCACCTTTAAAAGTGTAAACACCTTTACTCATAAAGTTTGAGAAGACGATCCCGTAGGTAATGGCCGGATCATCAAGGGTTGATCCATTGGCGTAAGTAATAGGTTCCATCAGAAATCGAGTGACATCATTGCGCCCAGGGAAGAACTTTTCGAAAAGCTCTCCATTAGTCATTTTTGAGTCATCGTAAAAATTCATATTTGCGAGGTAGTCAAAAAAAGCGGTGACTACTTCTGGGGCAATCTTAAATTCTTCTGCCAGTTTTTTCGAAAAATCTTCGCGGGTGAATTCTGTTTGAATATTGAACTGCGGATTAATCATCCGCACATCTTTTAGTTGAACAATTGAGTCAGCAATTTCCTTGCTCCAATATTTTCTACAAGTTTTAATCATCCCCACCGGAAAGCCGTGAAGTGAAACATCAAAAACATGATTACGAGATTCTCTAAAAAACCAAGTGGCAAAACCACCAAGCTTATTATGGGACTCTAATAAAAGAACTTGATGACCGTTTCTTCCCAAAATATTAGCAGCAGTTAGTCCAGCGAGACCTGAACCGATGATAATGATGTCGTAGTTTTTAGTGATTGGTTCATGAACCTTTAATAACATGTCTAAGCTCGCAGTGCGTCAAAATGATCTTTATCAGAGTGTAAAATAAGCAAAAACATTAGACTAAATTCTCAATAAAGTCATGAATTGAGTTAATATTTAACTAATGTTCAAGGAAGGTATAATGCGAATTTTGAATTTTATAAAAGAAACTTGGTCTTTTGACCCACGCTCAATGGTCTTTTATAGATTCCTGATGGGAATAATAGTGATGAGTGACGTCATTTATCGTCTCCCAGATCTGGTTGATCACTATACGGATATTGGAATTATTCCGCGCGCACTTTTTTTAAATGAAATGAGCATGCCTTGGTCGGCCTCATTTCACCTTGTGAATGGGTCGGCTGGTTGGGCGCTCATCATGATGTTGATTCATTTTTTATGTGGCCTCTTTTTGATGGTTGGTTACAAAACCAGATGGGCCACTTTTGGCGCCTTTGTGATGACGGCCTCACTTCATAATAGAAATTGGCTGGTGAATAATGGGGGCGATGATATTTTGAGAGCTATTTTATGTCTCTCGGTTTTCTTTCCTTTGGGACAATGCTTCTCTGTTGATCAAGCCCTGACAAAAAATGGTGCTCCTCCAAAGAAGTTTTTCTCCTCTTGGGGACTCGCCTTTTTCTTTCAAATGTTTGCCGTTTATTTTGTGAGTTATATTCTAAAAAATCATCCGATTTGGCGAAGCGAATTCACGGCCGTTTATTTTGCTTCACAATTAGATATCTTTCAAAGTGATTTTGGATTTTGGGTAAGACAATTTCCCATGTTAATGAAAGGGATAACTGTCTTTACTATTTTTCTGGAATGGTTAGGACCTCTTGCGGTTTTCTTTTCATTTATTCTGGGTAAAAGATGGTGGGCCCTTCGAGTTTTTGCCATTGCCTGTTTTGTTTTCTTACATATGGGTATAGCCATGACTATGAAGATTGGAGTTTTTCCGTATCTTTGTATGTCAATTTGGATGATTTTTCTTCCCCCTCAATTCTGGGATTTTATTTTTAAAAAACTAAACTCAGGGTCTATGGGGAAGCTGCATATTTATTTTGATGCTGAATGTGGATTTTGTAAAAAAGGTGTTTATCTTCTTAGGGAGTTCTTTTTACTTAGCAGTGTCAGTATTAGTGAGGCCCAGAGTTATCCTGAAATTCATCAATTGATGCTTAAAAATAATTCTTGGGTGGTCGTAAATGAGAAAGGGGAGAGATCATTTCGATTCTCTGCGGCCCTACAATTATTTGCCCATTCTCCGATTTTAAGGATTTTTGTTTGGTTTTTTAAAATCCCTTTTATCTTTAGCATTGGGGATAAGATTTATATCTGGATCTCAACCCACCGTGGAATTATGGGGAAAATGACTCAGTTTCTAGAGTGGCAAAATGCTAAAAAAGAATTAAAAAATTGGAGAGTGATCACCGAAGGTGCTGGGGCCTTTATGTTTATTCTTCTTCTTACTTGGAATTTATCAACCATTAAAAGTTTAGACGCTCGCTTCCCCACACTTCAGGGAATGGTGAGATGGATCCATCTCTACCAAGAGTGGAATATGTTCTCGCCTTTTCCAAAGACAGATAATATCTGGGTTGAGGTGAATGGGGTTTTAAGTAATGGCGAAGAAGTTGAGCTTTTAACTGAGACCACTGATATCTATAGTGTGAAAAATCTTGAGTTCTACCGTCATATTCCGAATGAAAAATGGCGAAAATTTTATCTCAACGTTTCTGAAAGTGTGACCAATGCTAAGTATCTTGCGGCCTTTTTATGTCGTAAATGGAATGACCGTGGCCTTGGGTTTATCCCTGATACAAGTCTCAGAAAAATGGAAGTAAAGGTCTTTACTCAGCTTAATCTGCTTAATTATGAGAGAGGGGAAATTAGGTTGAAACATTCGTGGAAACATTGGTGTTTTGATGAAGACTTTAAAGCAGATAATCCAAGTGCAAATTAATAATTGCAGATAAGGAGGGTAAGTCCTTATCTGCGTTTTAATTAACTAGTAAACTAGATAGATCATTCTCTTTTGATACTCTTCAACTTCATAACCGTTATCAATTCTGACTGTTTTGTATTCTTCTCTGAATTTACTGTGCTGTCCGGGCTCAATCGACACACTTTAGGTCATAATTTAAGTCAAAAG